>JBQCFF010000207.1:0-26933 GCA_051959485.1 Devosia sp.
GAGCGGGCTTCCTTCAGCGTCTCGGCGAGGGCGTTCTCGGCATCCTTGACGACCTCGTCGTCGTCCTCCGCCTCGCCCATTTCGATGAGCTCGGTGTTGTCGCGGATGGCGGCCTCGAAGCGCTTGACGTTGCCCACCTGCACGGCGAGCTCGTCGCGCTGCTGCATGATGGCGCGCGCCTTGTCGGGGTCGGTCCAGAACTCGGGGTTCTCGGTGCGGGCAGTCAGGTCTTCGAGACGGGCTTCAGCAGTATCCCAGTCAAAGATGCCTCCTCAGCAGGCTTATGACCTGCTCGATTTCGGAGACGGTTTTGGCGATTTCGGCGCGCATTGGAGTCCTCAAACGTGTTGCGCCCCATGTAGTTGAGACGAAGGGAGGGATCAACCCATGCTTTCCCCCCCTCCCGCCACATGGTAGGCCAGTTCGAACTCCCGGGGGCTTGCAAGTGCCTGACACCATTGAGCGGATCAGCTTCGTATCGAGCGGCACGCCCGAGGCGGATGCGGCGGCCGAAACGCTGCGGGCGCGCTATGGCGAAGCCGGGTTCGACAACGCGCAGGTGATCGTGGCGCTGGGCGGCGACGGGCTGATGCTCGAGACGCTGCACCGCAAGATGGGCCAGGACGTGCCGGTCTACGGCATGAACTTCGGTTCCATCGGCTTTCTGATGAACGACTTCTCGGCCGACGGGCTGCGCGAGCGGCTGGAGGCGGCAAAGCCGACGCGCATCCATCCGCTGGAGATGAAGGTGCGCCTCGAGGACGGCAGCGAGCACCGGGCGCTGGCGCTCAACGAGGTGTCGCTGTTCCGCATGACCTACCAGGCGGTGAAGGTCGAGATCCTGGTGGACGGGCACACGCGCCTCGACGAGCTGATCTGCGACGGGGTGCTGGTGGCGACCCCGGCCGGTTCGACCGCCTACAACCTGTCGGCGCATGGCCCGATCCTGCCGATCGACGCGCAGTTGCTGGCGCTGACGCCGATCTCGCCGTTCCGACCGCGCCGCTGGCGCGGGGCGATCCTGCCCAACCGCGCGGTGGTGACGTTTCGCACCCGCGAGGCCGAGAAGCGGCCGGTGAGCGCGGTGGCCGACAATGTCGAGTTCCAGCACGTGCTGGAGGTGTCCGTCCGGGAAATCCGCAGCCAGTGGGTGAACCTGCTGTTCAACCCGGGGACGGGCCTCGAGGAGCGGGTGCTGAGCGAGCAGTTCCGGTACTGATCAGAGCGGCAGGCTGCCACGCGCGCCCTCTCCCCCTTGGCGGGGGAGAAAGCGAAAACTTGGGCTTGGCGCAGCCAAGTCCTTAGTTTTCGCAAGAGAGGGGGTCGTTGGGGCTCAGCCGATCGCTGCCCCCCTCTCCTCAGCTGCGCTAGGGCGCAAGCGCCCAAGCTTCGCTATCCTCCCCCACCGAGGGGGAGGAGGCGCGGCGGCTAGGCGGCCGGCAGCGCCAGCAGGGGTTCTTCGGCGTGGGGCTCGGGTAGCGCCAGGTCGGTGCCGCCGGGGGTGGCGGCGAAGCCGGCCATGACGCCGCGGGCGGCGCGGCGGGCGAGCAGGACGTTCTGCTCGCTGAGATAGGCGAAGGCCTCTTCCAGCTCGGGCGGGATGTTGCCGCGGTGGTCGGCGATCAGCTCTTCGGTCAGGGCGGTGACGACGAAATGGCGGGCCGCGAGGTCGTCTGCCAGGTCCGCGGCGCGGGCGTGGAAGATGAGCCGGCAGAGCATGTTGCGGACGGCGTCGGCGAGGCCGCAGCGGACGAACAGCGCGTTCAGTGCCGCCCGGCTGCCATGCTCGAGCAGGGTGAAGACCTTGTCGCGGGGGGTCTCGGCCAGCTCGGCGATGCAATCGGCGAAGAACAGCACGTGGCCCTGCACGACCGCGTGGAGCAGCACCCGGGTCGACAGCGTGTCCGTATCGACCACGCCCGCGGCATAGGGAGCGCGGCCAGCCGCAGCTTCGGCCTCGCCGATGCCGGTCAGGGCGGTGTCGGTGGCATCGCGGAGGAGACGGTCGAGCCGCTGCGGCGCGACGGCGCCGGCGACGATGCGGGTGGCGCGAAGGGCAGCGGCGACGGACTGCACGAGCAGCAGGCGCGCGGGGGCGGGCAGGTCGTCACGGGCGAGGAGCTCGCCGCGGATCTCGGCGTCGCCGCGGTACTCGCTGGCGAGACCGGCCAGCAGTTCCGGCGAAAACGGTGCGTCGGCGCGCGGCAGCAGCTTCAGCGCCAGCACCCTGCCCCCGGCGCTGACCAGCGCCTCGGTGACACGGGCGGAGAGGTGGGGGCGCTGGGCGACGGCGAGCAGCATGGCCTCGTCGGCGGCGCGGATCAGCGGCATCAGGTCGGCATCGACCAGCGCCGGCGAGTACTGAACGACCGCACGGGCGATGACGGGGCTATCCTGCACGAGCGCGAGCAGGACCGGGCGCGGCGCCTCGGCCGCATGCAGCAGGCCGTAGGCCAGCGCGCCGCGGACGCGGACCGAGGGATCGTCGAGGAAGCCGATCAGCGAGGCGTAAAGAGCGGCGTGCTCGTCGGCCGGGCCCTGGTGGCTGAGGTAGGCCATGGCCGCGATATGCGCCGCCCGGCCCCGCTCCTCGCTGTCGCGAGACTGGCTGAGGGCGACGAAATCCTGGTACGCAACCATCCAACTCTCCGGCACCACCGTCCGAGGGAGACTAGCCGGCAACGCTTAAGGAACGGTTCACCCTGCGGGCTTACTCGCCGTTAACCAGCGGAGCCGCCTGCCCCTGCCCGTAGAGCTGGGTGAACAAGGCGGCGCCCTGCGCCTCCTCGGCGGGGCTGATCAGCGTGCGGCCCTGCACCTCACCCTCGTTCGAGAACAGCGCGGTGAAGCTCATGTCGTCGGGGCCGAAGCGCGAGGGCAGCGGCTCGGCGTCGGGCCATTTCCCCTGCGGAGCGGCCGAGAGCTGCTGGGCGGAGAAGCCGGAATCGATCGAAGCCGGCGGCGCGCCGTCATGTTTGGCGACCAGGACTTGATATACGGCCTTGATCGAGCGCGGCTTGCCGTGGTCGTAGAAAATGGTCGCGTTGGCCCTGGCCTGGCGAGGGAACAGCGCTGCGGCGCTCTGGTTGGGGTCCGCGAGGCCGGCATCGAAGAACTTCGCCGCGCCGTTCGCGCCGAGGAAGTGGGCGATGTAGAGCTCGCCGGGGCTCGGCATGCGGCCGAAGCGGCCGTAGAGGTAGTCGCCGTTCGATCGGGTGTAGGCCGCCGCGAGGTCGCTGGCGACCTGCGGGTTCTCACGCAGCTTGAGAACTTCCGCCTTCAGCTGCTTGTCGGCAATGTAGTAATCGCCGTCCTTGTCGACCTTGATGGCATCGGCGTACTTGCCGTAGCCGAGCCGCGGCCCCTCCTGCTTCATCACCATCAGCCAGGTCGAATCGAGGAACTGGAACAGCCCGGTGGCGCTCGAGGTACCGGCCTTGGCCGTCGGATTGAGGCTCGACTCGCGGATGGCGGTCTGCAGCAGGTAGTCGAAGTCGACGGCGCTCTTGTCGCCCGCCGTGTCGATGGCGTAGGCGAGCGGCTGCGGCACGGAAATGGGTGCAACGCCCATCGACTCGAGGCCCGGGTGGTAAGAGTTGGTTAAGGATTGCCGCGGGTTGGGTTAACGGGGGGTTAACGGGGTGATGCCGCCGTCCAGAACGCGGTGTCATCCCGGCGGAGGCCGGGATCCAACTTGAGGGGTGGCCGGACGGTCACCGGGGTGGAGAGCGCTCAGGATGGGCCCCGGCGTGCGCCGGGGTGACAGTAGAACGTGGGGCGTCGGAGCCCGATTCGGCCCCGGTGGCGCGCAGGGCCGCCCTCCCCTCACTCGCCCCAGCGGGTGACGATTTCGTCGAGGTTGGGGCGGTCGCGGTCTTCGATGAGGGTGGTTGGCGTGCCGATATGCACGAAGCCGACGAAGCGTTCGCCGCCGCGGGCGCCGAGCATGGTCTGGGCCTCGGTGTCGAAGCCGTACCAGCGGTTGGTCCAGCTGGCGGCGTAGCCCATGGCGAAGGCGGCGTGGGACAGGTTGAAGCAGACGTTGCCGGCCGAGAGCAGCTGCTCCATCTCCGGCGCCTTGGGGTTGGGCTTGGGCGAAAGGATGACGCCGACCGTGACCGGGGCGGGCAGGAACTGGCGTCGCTCGATTTCGAGGCCGGCCTCGTCGAGATCGGGACGGCGGCGCTTCTGGATCTCGGCCAGCTTCTCGCCAGCGCGGACCCGAGCGTCGCCCTCGATGACGACCAACCGCCACGGAACGAACTTGCCGTGATCGGGCACGCGCGTGCCGATGGTGAGAATCTCGTTCAGCTCCTCGGGGGTCGGGCCGGGATCCTTGAGGAAACCGATGCCGACGGAACGGCGGGATTTCAGGTAGTCGCGCACAGGGGCGTTGATAGGCATGGTCTGATCCTTGCGAGGCAGCGGCTTCTTATGACACAGCTTTTCCCCAATCCAAGCGTAGACGAACGCCGCACCGTGGGCGGCGGGGCTTGGTGGCGGGGACATTCGTGAAGATCAGGCATTGGATCGGCTTGTTGGGCGTTGTCGCCATGCTCGCGCCGGGCGTCGTGGTGGCAGAGGATCCGCCGGTGCCGCTGCCGCGCCGCTCCGACCGCATGCCGCAACAACTCGAGCAGGTGGTGGAAGATCCCGCCGCGACCGAAGCCGCCGTGCTGGGGCAGCCCGATGCGTCGGCCGAGCCGTCTGCCTCGGCCGCCGTCGAGGCGGTCGAGAAGGTCGCCGCGGAGCCGCAGCCGGTTACCCTGGTGGCGCGCATCACCGATGGCGGCAACACCATTCCCGACGGGCTGACCTGGCGGGTGTTCGAGACGCGTACAGACGCCTCGGGCGACCTGGCGCTCGCCGCCAAATCCGACGAGGCGACGGCGCATATCAAGCTGGTGCCGGGCAACTACGTGGTGCACGTCGCCTATGGCCGCGCGCAGACCACCGACACGATCAGGGTAACCGAGGGCGACAACGAGAAATCGGTGGTGCTCGACGCGGGCGCCATGCGGCTCAATGCGGCGGTGACGGGCGACATCCCGATCCCCATCAACCTGCTGCGCTTCGACATCTACACGTCGGGCAACGAGAATGAGCGGACGCTGGTGGCGCAGAACCTGGCGCCGAGCGATATCGTGACGCTGAATGCCGGCACCTACCACATCGTCTCGTATTTCGGCGACGTGAACGCCGTGGTGCGTGCCGACCTGCGGATCGAGCCGGGGCAGCTCACGGAGGCAACGCTCTACCACAAGGCGGCGCAGGTGTCGTTCAAGCTGGTGTCCGAACCGCACGGCGAGGCGATCGCCGACATCGACTGGACGGTGAAGACGCAGGACGGGCAGACGGTGTTCTCGAACATCGGCGCCTTCCCCTCCACCGTGCTGGCGGAGGGGGATTACCTGGTCCTCGCGAAGCGCGGCGAGCAGGTCTACAACCGCGAGTTCCAGGTGCGCCCCGGTGCCGGCGAGGAAATCGAGGTGCTGACGACGGTCTATTGACCGGCGTCGCACTCCCTCGTCCTTCGACAGGCTCAGGATGAGGGCTTTCGGCAGGCCCAGGATCAGGGACTTCCACAGGCTCAGGATGAGGGCTTTGGACAGGCTCAGGATCAGGGCTTTCGGCAGGCCCAGGATCGGGGCTCTGGACGAATCTTCAGAAATAATCGTGAGGGGCGTGTCGATTGCGCCCGGCTCCGCTCGTCGTGTCAGCGAAGGCAGGTTGCAATCGGCCGCGTTGGACCGAGACTGCCGGGCAAGAGGAGACGGAAAATGCGCTTCATGATGATCATCAAGTCGGACGCCCAGACCGAGGCGGGCGTGCTGCCGAAGCCGGAGGAATTCGAGGCGATGGGCAAGTTCAACGAGGAGTTGATCAGCGCCGGCGTGCTGCTGGCCGCCGACGGGCTGCACCCCTCGAAGGAAGGCGCGATGGTCAGCAACGAAGGCGGCAAGATCCGGGTCGTCGACGGGCCCTTCGCCGAGAGCAAGGAGCTGGTCGCCGGGTTCTGGATCATCAGCGCCAAGGACAAGGAAGAGGCGCTGAGCTGGGCCCGGCGGATTCCGCTCGGCGATGGCGGCCGGGTCGAGGTGCGGCGCGTCTACGAGGCGGCCGACTTCGCCGACGTGCTGCCGCCCGAGCAGATCCAGCGGTTGGAATCCCAGCTGGCCGGTTCCACCGAGTAAGCCGACAACAGGAGACACGACATGCGTTTCATGATCATCCGCAAGGCCGATGCCGAGACCGAGGCCGAAGCCCTGCCCACCACCGAGCTCATCGAGGCGATGACGAGCTACAACGAGCGGCTGGTCGCCGCCGGGGTGATGGTGGGCGGCGACGGGCTGAAATCGAGCCGGTACGGCGCGAAGATCAGCTTCCAGAATGGCAAGCCGACGGTGATGGACGGGCCGTTCGCCGAGGCCAAGGAGCTGATCGCGGGCTACACGCTGATCGACGTGCCTTCCTACGAGGCGGCGCTCGAGTGGGTGAAGCAGTGGCCGGCGGAGGACGGGAACGGCAACGTGCAGCTGGAGCTGCGGCAGGTGATCACCGCCGAGGATTTCGGCGAGGCGTTCACGCCCGAACTGCAGGCCCGCGAGCAGGCGATGCGGGAGCAGACCGGCGGCTGACGTCCGCTAGAGGCAGCTTGATGCGGCAGAGCGGATTTGGTCTGATCCGCCGCCATGAGCGGACCGACCGGCGAACGAGAAACGCAACGGGCCATCGAGGCGGTGTTCCGCCTCGAGCAGGCCAGGCTGATTGCCGGGCTGACCCGCATCGTGCGTGATGTCGGGCTGGCCGAGGAACTGGCGCAGGACGCCCTGATCGTGGCGCTGAAGCACTGGCCGGAGGCCGGGGTGCCGCGCAACCCGGCGGCCTGGCTGATGCAGACGGCGAAGCGCCGCGCGATCGACTATTTCCGGCGGAACAAGATGGCGGCGCGCAAGCTCGACGAGCTGGGGCATGACCTGCGGGAGGAGGAGCAGACCGCCCCCGACCTCGACACGCCGCTCGACGACGATGTGGGCGACGACCTGCTGAAGCTGATCTTCACCTCCTGCCACCCGGTGATCTCGCCGGAGGCGCGGGTGGCGCTGACCCTGCGCCTGCTCGGTGGACTGACCACGGACGAGATCGCGCGCGCCTTCCTCGTGCCCGAACCGACGGTGGCGCAGCGCATCGTGCGGGCGAAACGCAACCTCGCCGAGGCCGGCCTGCCGTTCGAGGTGCCGCGCGGGGCGGACCGGGCGGCACGGCTCGGCTCGGTTCTGGAAGTGCTCTACCTGATCTTCAACGAGGGCTATACGGCGACGGCCGGCTCGGACTGGACCCGGCCGCAGCTCTGCGACGAGGCGATGCGGCTCGGCCGCGTGCTCGCCGGACTGGTGCCCGACGAACCCGAGGTGCACGGGCTGGTGGCGCTGATGGAGATCCAGTCGTCGCGGCTGCCGGCCCGGACGGGTCGTGGCGGCGAGCCGGTGCTGCTGCTCGACCAGGACCGCTCGCGCTGGGACCAGCTGCTGATCCGCCGGGGCCTCGCGGCGCTCGAGCGGGCGACCGGGCTCGGTGGCGCACAGGGGCCGTACGTGCTGCAGGCGTCGATCGCGGCCTGCCACGCCCGGGCGCGGAAGGCCGCGGACACCGACTGGCGGGCGATCGCCGGGTATTACGACGAGCTGGCGGAGGTGACGCCCAGCCCGGTGGTGGAGCTCAACCGGGCGGTGGCGCATGCGATGGCGTATGGACCGGCGCAGGGCCTGGCCCTGCTGGACGCGGTGGCCGAGGCGCCGGCGCTCAGGAACTACCACCTGCTGCCCAGCGTGCGCGGCGACTTCCTGGTCAAGCTCGGGCGCCCGAGCGAAGCGCGGGCCGAGTTCGAGCGCGCCGCGGCGTTGACGCGCAACGAGCGCGAGCGGGCGCTGCTGCTCGACCGGGCGCGAAGCTGCGCCGCGTAGCCTCCGCGGGCGTCGCCCAATACGTGAAAACCGCATTGTCGCGTAAGGGAATGTAAAGCCGCCGCATCCCATGTTGCGACCGATCGGCCCCGAGGAGGGTGGCCGAGAGGATCGCTATCCATGACGGCTTCCCGGCAAACCCGCGCCAAAAGCGGGAGCGGGCCCGACCAGGTTTTGCAGCAGTTCGCCGAGGCAGAACGCCTTGCCGGCCTGGGGCGTTGGTCGTGGTCGCCCGCGACCGGCCTCGTCTGTTCCGAAGGCATGCTGGCGCTGCTGGGGCGATCCGCACCGCCCAGCCTGCGGCAGGTGCTGCGCCAGCTCGGTGGCCGGCGACGGGTGTTCGAATGCATTCGCGAAAGCCGCCGGGGTGATGCACCAGCGCCAATCGAACTGTCCCTGCGATTGCCGGGTGGCGGCCACAACATGGCGACCGGCATCGTGCGGTCCGACGGCGAGACGCTGTGGGGGCTGGCACAGGACGTCACGGCGCTGCGCCAGGTCGCGGCCGCGCTGGATCGTTCCGAAAGCCGCTGGGAGATCGCACTGGAGAGCGCCCGGCAGGGCGTGTGGGATTCCGATGTCGCCAGCGGCGTCGTCTACCACTCGCGCACCTGGCGGGCGATGCGCGGCATGAACCCGGAGAGTGACGCCGAGGACCCCCATGACGTCTGGGCCGACCGCGTCCACCCGGAGGACCTGCCGCGGATCATGGACCTGATCCGGCGCCAGCATACGGGCGAGCTGCAGCGCGTGGTGATGGAGTATCGCGAGCGGCACCGGAAGGGGCACTACATCTGGATCTCGAGCCTGGGCTCGCCGATCGACTGGTTCCCCGACGGACGCCCGAAGCGGATCATCGGCACCGATACCGACATCACCGAGCACAAGACGGCGGAGGAGCAGCTGCTGCGGCTGTCGCGGCGGCTGGAACTGGCGCTGGACGTGTCGCGCATCGGGCTGTTCGAAGCCAACCTCGATACCGGCGAGCTGTTCTGGGACCGCCGCATGCGCGAGATCTACGGCATCGAGCAGGACGGGCCGATGGGCCCGACGGACTGGGAGCAGACGCTGCACCCTGAGGACGCGGCGCTCGCCGAGCACCGGGTAGCGCGGGCGGTCGAAAGCCGCTCGGCGTACCAGTCGGAGTTCCGCATCATCCGCCGCAATGACCGGCACGTGCGCACCATCCGCACCCAGGGCCGGTGGTATCGCGACTCGATGGGCACGCCCCGCATGCTGGGGGTGAACTGGGACGTGACCGAGGAGGTCGCGGCGCATCGCGAGCTGCAGCGCGCCAAGGAACTCGCCGAGGCCCGTAACATCGAGCTCGAGGCGGCCAAGGCGCGGATCGAGCACAACGCGCTGCACGACACGCTGACCGGGCTGCCGAACCGGCGCTACCTCGACCAGATGCTGGCCGAGCGGGCCGCGGAAGCGGCGGCGAACGGCGCCAGCGTGGCGCTGCTGCACATCGACCTCGACCGCTTCAAGCAGATCAACGACACGCTGGGCCACATTGCCGGCGACGCGATGCTGGTGCATGCGGCCGAGCTGCTGCGGCGCAACCTCGGACCGGGCGACTTCGTGGCCAGGGTGGGCGGCGACGAGTTCATCATCGTCTGCTCGTATCTCGGCGGCCAGAACCGGCTGATCGACCTGGCGCGGACGATCGTCGAGCAGATGCGGCGGCCGGTGCCATACCACGGGCATTATTGCCGGTTCGGCGCCTCGATCGGCATCGCGGCGCAGCACGGCAAGGGCGTCGATCCGGTCCGGCTGATGATCGACGCGGACATCGCGCTCTACCGGGCCAAGGCGCGCGGCAGGAACGGCTTCGAGTTCTTCTCCGAGGCGCTGCAGGCCGAAGCGGTGCACACCAAGCGGCTGGCCGACGAAATCCTGCAAGGCATCGAGCAGGACGAGTTCCTGCCCTTCTACCAGCCGCTGTTCGACGCCAAGACGATGGAACTGTGCGGGGTCGAGGCGCTGGCGCGCTGGCGGCATCCGGTCGAGGGAATCCTGCCGCCGTCGCGCTTCCTTGGCGTCGCCGAAGACCTCAACGTCGTCACGTCGATCGACAGCGTGATCCTGCGCAAGGCGCTCGACGATTTCGCCCACTGGCGGCAGGCCGGGCTCAAGGTGCCGGCAGTGTCGGTCAACGTGTCGTTCCGCCGGCTGCGGGACGAGCGGCTCGTCGCCTCGCTCGAAGAGATCAAGTTCGAGCCGGGGACACTGAGCTTCGAGCTGCTCGAATCGATCTTCCTCGACGACATCGACGAGATGGTCGGCTGGAACCTCGACCGCATCCGCGAACTGGGCATCGACCTTTCGATCGACGACTTCGGCACCGGGCACGCGTCGATCCTCAGCCTGCTGAAGCTGCGGCCGACGCGCTTCAAGATCGACCGGCAGTTCCTGGAGCACCTGGCGACCTCGCGCGGCCAGCAGCGACTGGTCGGCTCGCTCATCGATATCGGGCGTTCGCTCGGCATCAAGGTGGTGGCCGAAGGCGTCGAGACTCTCGAACAGGCCGACATCCTGCGCGGACTCGGCTGCGATATCCTGCAGGGATATGCATTCGCCCGGCCGATGTCCGCGGACATGCTGGAGGAGAGACTGCGCAGCCCGCAATGGCGCAAGGCCTCGTAGCCTCGCTCCCGAGGCGGCCGCGCCCAGGCGGCAACAAATCTGCTGCAACCGCCTGCCGGCATCGCGCTGCCGCTATCAGTGCGACATGCCCTGATGCTATACAGAGGGGCTTGCAGCAGAAGCACATACATGGCCCAACCTGACCGTCGGCTGGTGCCGATCGTATCACTGGACGTGGTGGGATATTCCCGCCTCGTGGAACGCAACGAGCGGCAGACCCTGCGGCTCGTGCAGCGGGTCTACGACCGGCTGATCGCGCGGACGATCGGCGCGGCGGGCGGCAAGGTGTTCAAGACCATGGGCGACGGGCTGCTGGCCGAGTTCAACTCGGTGGTGGCCGCGGTGCAATGGGCGGCCGACGTGCAGCGCGAGATCCACGAGCGCAAGATCCACGCGCCGGGCGGCGAGCTGTTCCAGATCCGGGCCGGCATCGTGCTCGCCGACGTGCTGGTGGCCGGCAACGATCTCTACGGCTCGGGCATCAACCTGGCGGTGCGGGTGCAGAGCCATTCGCCGGCGGGCGGCATGTGCATCACCAAGTGGATGTACCAGTACCTCGACGGCACGATCGACCTCGAATTCACCGACATGGGGCCGACCGAGCTCAAGAACATCACCAAGACGGTTCGCATCTACACCTGGCATCCGGGTGGCGCGGTGCGGCAGCAGGTGAACGAGTCGCCACCGCCGGTGCCGCCCTCGAGCCGGCCGTCGGTGGTGGTGCTGCCATTCGACAACCTGTCGGGCGAGGCGGACCAGAGCTATTTCGCCGACGCGGTGGTGGAGGAGATCACCGCGACGCTGAGCCGGGTGAAGGACTTCTTCGTCATCGCCCGCAACTCGGCCTTCGCCTACAAGGGCCGCGCCGGCATCGACGTACGGCAGGTGGGCAAGGACCTCGGGGTTCGCTACGTGGTCGAGGGCTCGGTCCGGCGGGTGGGCGAGCGGGTGCGAATCACCGCGCAGCTGGTCGAGACCGACACCGGCGCCCACATCTGGTCGAACAAGGTGGACGGAGCGGTGGCCGACCTGTTCGACCTGCAGGACCGCATGGCAGCCGAGGTGGCGGGCGCCATCCAGCCGTCGATCCGGCGCGCCGAGATCGAACGGGCGAGGAAGAAGCGCCCGGACATGCTCGCAGCCTATGACCTGGTGATGCGCGCCCTGCCCCACCTCTGGGCCCACAGCCCGGAGGACAACGCCGAAGCAATCACCTCACTGGAGCGGGCGCTGGCGCTCGACCCCGATTACGGGCTGGCGGCCGGGCTCGCCGCCTGGGCGCACGGCCAGCAGGTGGTCTACAACTGGTCGACGGACTTTGCCGAGGAACGACGGCGTGCGGCCAGGCTGATCGAAACGGCGGTGCGGACAATCGGGGACGATCCGACGGCGCTTACGGCGCTCGGATCGGCGATGATGATGCTCGGGCTCGACGTGCCGCAAGCCGTAGCCCTGGCCGACCGGGCGCTGGCGCTGGATCCCAACCACGCCTGGGCCTGGATGCGCCGGGGTTGGGGACAGGTCTATCTCAGCAGCCCCGAGGCCGGGATCGAGGCGTTCGAGCGCTCGATGCGGCTGTCGCCGATGGACCCCTTCGCCTTCAACGTGCATCTGGGCGTCGGGCTCGCGAACTTTGCCGCCGGGCGGCCGCAGGACGCGGCGAGCTGGGCGCGGCGCGCGCTGTCGGAGCGGCCCGGCATCACCTGGCCCTACCGCGACCTCACCGTTTACCTCGCGCACCAGGGCGAACTGGCGGCGGCAAGCGATGCGCTGGGGCGGTTCGTGAAGACGCACCCGGGCGTGAGCATCGCCAGCATCGGGGACGGACTGCGGTTCATGTATCCCTCGCTGCTGTCGCGCTACCTGCAGGGGCTCAAGCTCGCCGGGCTGGAGTAGGCCTGCGCAGGATGCCTGCAAGTTTGCCGCGCGCGTAAGGACTTTTCACACCGCTTCCTGTCAGGGTCCGCTCAGGTTTCAGGAGCCGATCGTTGGATACCCGACTAGAGCAGCGCCTCTCCCCGCGGCGCAACACCATGATCGAAGCCACCATCGCGTTCGATGGCGGCCGGACGCGCATCCGCTGCATCATCCGCAACCTCTCCGAAACGGGCGCCAAGCTCGAAGTCCTGAACAGCACCGTCTCGAACATCCCCCGCACCTTCGACCTGGTGGTGGCCAATGTGCGGCCGCAGGGCTGCACGGTGATGTGGCGCTCGCTCAAGGAACTGGGCGTGCAGTTCCACGACGCCGGCGCCATCCGCTGAACGCCGGCTGAACGCCGGGTTCGGCAACCGTTCAATCCCCCTCGCCTATCAGCGCTCGCGTGCCATCGTTCGCGGCAGACTCATGTTTGCGGCGCGAACGTGGTAAGCTCCGCTGGTGGGGGGACTGAGAATGTCGAGACGCGCGTTCATCATCGTGGGCGACCGGATCGTCCACATCGCCAATCCGTGTGGCGCAGGACTGAGCTACCAGGCCCAGGCGCACACCGTGCTGCCGGGCGCGCAGGTCGACCCGCACGTGCAGGAGCAGGCCGAGACGGTGATCGTCGTCGAGGAGGGGCTGCTCGAGGTGATGGTCAACGGCATGGCCGGGCTCGTAGCGGCCGGACACTTCGTCCGCATCCCCGCCAAGACCTGGTACGCCTATCGGAACGACGGCGACAACGCGGCCCGGGTGCTGCAGCGCACGGCCCCGACGCAGCCGGCCCGCGAAGGCTGCACCATCACCATCCACATGACGGCGGCCTGAGCGGCTGAGCCGCATTTCCGGCGTTTGGAACGGGCCTGACGGCCCCCTCCCGGCCTCCCCCATGACGGGGGAGGTGAAGCGTGGGCACCTCGTCTCAAGGGCCACAACGCAGCACCCTCCCCTTCATGGGGAGGGCTGGGGAGGGGCCGTCTGCTGTGATCCCCCAAAAGAAAAGGGCGCCTCGCGGCGCCCTTCGGATCAAGCGGCCACGGGGGCCTGCTGCTTCAAGTCCGGCGGCACAGCCTCGGCCATCAGGTCGACGATGGCGTCGGTCGCCGGCATCACCTTCTGGCCTTCGGTGCCGAGGCGGCGGACGGAGACGGTGCCTTCCTCGGCCTCGCGCTTGCCGACCACGAACATCAGCGGCACCTTCTGGACCGAGTGCTCGCGCACCTTGTAGTTGATCTTCTCGTTGCGCGCATCGAGCTCGGCGCGGATGCCGCCGGCCTTCAAGCGGTCGACCAGCTTGCGGGCGTAGTCGTCGGCCTCGGAGACGATGGTGGCGACCACGACCTGGGTCGGGGCCAGCCACATCGGCATCTTGCCGGCATAGTGCTCGATCAGCATGCCGATGAAGCGCTCGAGCGAGCCCAGGATCGCGCGGTGCAGCATCACCGCGTACTTCTTCGTCCCGTCCTCGGCGACGTACATGGCGCCGAGGCGCTCGGGCAGCACGTAGTCGAGCTGCAGCGTGCCGACCTGCCAGGAGCGGCCGATGGCGTCCTTCAGGTGGAACTCGAGCTTGGGCGCGTAGAAGGCACCCTCGCCCTCGGCGATGACGAAGTCGTAGCCGGTGGCGCGCAACGCATCGCCCAGCGCCTTCTCGGCCGCGTCCCAGCGCTCGATGGTGCCGCCGAACTTCTCCGGCCGCGTGGCGAGCTTGATCACCACGTTGCCGAAGCCCATGTCGCCATAGACCGAGTACAAGAGGTGCACGAAACGCTCGGTCTCGGCCTGGATCTGCTCCTCGGTGCAGAAGATGTGGGCGTCGTCCTGGGTCATCTGGCGGACGCGCAGCAGGCCGTGCAGGGCGCCGTGCGCCTCGTTGCGGTGGCAGCAGCCGAACTCGGCCATGCGCAACGGCAGGTCGCGATAGGACTTGATGCCCTGGTTGAAGATCTGGATGTGCGCCGGGCAGTTCATCGGCTTCAGCGCCATCAGCTCGCCGTCGCCCTTCAGCACCGGCCCTTCATCCTCGGTGCCGGGCACCTCGTCGGGGACCACGAACATGTTCTCGCGGTACTTGCCCCAGTGGCCCGAGGCCTCCCAGAACTTGGACGACATCAGCTGCGGGGTCTTCACCTCCTGGTAGCCGTTGGCGTTCACCCGGCGGCGGATATAGGCCTCCATCTGGTTGTAGAGGACGTAACCCTTGGGGTGCCAGAACACCGAGCCCTGCGCCTCTTCCTGCAGGTGGAAGAGGTCGAGGTCCTTGCCGATCTTGCGGTGGTCGCGCTTCTCGGCCTCCTCCAGCATGTGGAGGTACTCGTCGAGTTCCTTCTGCGTGGCGAAGGCGGTGCCGTAGATGCGGCTCAGCACCGGGTTGTTGCTGTCGCCACGCCAGTAGGCGCCGGCCACCTTGGTCAGCTTGAACGCCGTGCCGACATCCCTGGTGGTCCGCATGTGCGGGCCGCGGCAGAGGTCGAACCACTGGCCCTGCTTGTAGATCTTGATCTGCTGATCCGCAGGGATGGCGTCGATGAGCTCGACCTTGAAGTCCTCGCCCTTCGACTTGAACACCTGCTTGGCCTGGTCGCGGGTCCAGACCTCCTTGGTGAAGGCGGCGCCGCGGTTGATGATCTCGGCCATCTTCTTCTCGATGGTGGCGAAATCGTCCTCGGAGAACGGCGTGTCGCGCTTGAAGTCGTAGTAGAAGCCGTTCTCGATCACCGGGCCGATGGTGACCTGCGTCGCCGGCCAGAGCTCCTGCACCGCCTCGGCGAGCACGTGCGCGGCATCGTGCCGGATCAGGCCCAGGCCATCCTCGCTGTCGCGCAGCACGAACTCGATCCGGCCATCGGCTTCCAGCGGGTCGGCAAGGTCCGAGAGGACGCCGTTCCACTTCATCGCCACGGTCTTCTTGGCAAGGCTCGGGGAGATGGATTCGACCACGGTGGTCCCGGTGGTGCCACGCGCATAGTCGCGTACTGCACCGTCGGGGAACGTCACCTTGATCATTTTCATCTCCAGGAATGGTGATTGCTGCCGCGGACGCGGCAACGGGGTTTGCTTGCCGCCGCAGGCGGCAAGGCGGCGTGTCTAGCACGCGTCCCAGGGGGACGCCAAGCGCACGCGGCGAGCGGAGGTGGAGCCGGGCTCGCCGCGAAGCCGCAGCGTGCGGATCAGCTCTACACCCGATTCGGGGTCAGGTTCGGATCGCTTCGAGTACCTTCAATGCCGCATCATAGTCGCGGCGGTTCTTGCGGCGGCGGTCGGTCGCCTCGTCAACCTCGCCCCAGAGGCGGAGGTTGTGGTCCTCGTCGACATGGGCTGCAGCCCAGACTTCGTCGGGGTCCAGCAGCCCTTCGCGGTGGGCGATGACGAGCAGGCCGGACCCGGTGATGCCGACCAGCGACACCATGGCCACCGCTTCGATCAGGTCGATGGCGGCGATCGACGCCGTGAGCCGATCCAGCGTCGGCTGCGGTTGCGGCTGGTGCAGCAGACCGACCGTGGGCTGGAAGCCGATGCCGAAGTGGCGCGCCAGCTTCACCAGCGCCCCGTCCCAGTGCTTCTCCTGCTCGGCGACGAGGCTCGCCGGGGTATCGGCCCGGTAGAGCAACAGGTCGTTGGCGGCGTACTTGACGATCTCGGCGCGGAGAGGCGGGAGGCGCGCCTCGCCGGCTTCCACCGCGGAGTTGACGAGGCGGACCGTGGGCATGGTCTCGGGGTCGATCAGTTCGCCCTGCGCCGCCCATTCGGCAGCCATGGTCTCGGCGATGGCCTGCCGCGGCACGACGACCGGGACCTGGCCGGGGGTACGCGGGGTCTTGCCGTCGAGAGTGACAGCGAAGCCGTCGCCGACAGTGCCGACGCCGACTTCCTTGTAGAAGCGGCGGGGGAGGTTCTCCTTCAGCTGCCGCTGGGCGCGGCCGTAGCCGTCGTCGCGGTGCTGATGTGCGTCTTCAAGAAACTCGCGCAAGTTCGTATCGTACCTTCATTCAAGGACGCGATCGATGGCCTCGTCCAGCTCCGAATAGTCGTGGATCAATGTCCCCGCCCCGGCAGCCAGCAGCGCCTGCGGGTCGTGATAGCCCCAGCTGACGGCGATGGTGCGGCAGCCCGCGGCACGGGCCAGCTCCATGTCATATGTGGTGTCACCCACCATTACGGTAGAGGCCGGATCGGCGCCCGTTTCGGCCATGGCGCGCAGCAGCATGCCGGGATGTGGCTTCGACGGATTGTGGTCGGGCGTCTGCAGCGTGACGAAGTGACCGGCGATACCGTGGTTGCCGAGGATGCGGGTGACGCCGCTGAGCCCCTTGCCGGTGGCGACGCCGAGCACGGTGTCCGGGTCGAGCTTCAGGCGCTCGAGCGCGTCGCGTGCGCCGGGATAGAGCGGCTCGCGGTCGACATCATGTTCGAGCGAGGCCCTGTACAGCGACTTGTACTGCCCGACGAGGCCTTCGATCAGGTCGATATCCTCGGTGTTCGCCAGCTGGCCGACGGCGACGGGAAGCGACAGGCCGATGATCGAGCGGACCTCGGCCGGGGTGGGCGGCGGCAGGCCGAGGGAGCGGAACGCGGCGCCCATGTGCTCCGAGATGAGCGCCTGCGTGTCGATCAGCGTGCCATCCATGTCGAACATGATGAGGCGCATCGGCTCAGTCCTCCTCGGGGTCGGTGTCCTGTACGTCGAAGCGTTCGGCATCAAACCCCAGCACGTCGAAGGTCTGCTGCATGTGCGGCGGCAACGGGGCGGAGACATCGAGGATGTGGCCCGAGCGCATCGGCAGCGCGATCCGGCGGGCGTGCAGGTGCAGGCCCTTGGCGATCTCGTCGGGCGCAGTCCAGTTCTCGATGTTGAAGTAGCGCGGGTCGCCGATGATCGGGTTGCCGAGCTGCGCCATGTGGACGCGCAGCTGGTGCGTGCGGCCGGTCACCGGCTTCAGCGTCACCCAGGCGAAGCGGCGGGCGGCCGTGTCGGTGGTCGAGTAGTAGGACTTCGAGTGGACGGCGCCGGCCGTGCCCTGCGGCACGACGACCATCTGCTCGCCGTCGCCGATCGGCTGCTTGGCGAGGAAGCAGGAGATCGAGCCCTGCTTGGGATGCGGGTTGCCCCACACCACCGCCCAATAGATCTTGCGCGCCTGGTGCGAGGCGAAGACAGCACCGAAATGCGTGGCGGCGGCCTTGGTCTTGGCGACGACGAGGCAGCCCGAGGTGTCGCGGTCGAGCCGATGCACCAGGCGCGGCGCCTCGCCCTTCTTGTTGGGCAGGCTCTTCAGCATGGAGTCCATGCTGCGCTTCACGCCGCTGCCGCCCTGCGAGGCGAGGCCATGCGGCTTGTTGAAGACGTAGAGCTCGTCGTCCTCGTAGAGGATGAGGTCGCGCAGTGCCTCGGCGTCACGCGGGTTGACGGCGTCGGGATCGCGCGGCGGGGCGGCGTCGATAGGTGGGATGCGGATCAGCTGGCCGGAGCTGAGGCGCGTGTTCGACTTGGCGCGGCCGGAATCGACGCGGACCTGGCCGGATCGCAGCAGCTTCTGCAGGTGGCCGAAGGTGACCTGCGGGAAATGCGTCTGGAACCAGCGGTCGAGGCGCATGCCGTCCTCGTCGCGGGCCACATATTGCTGGCGCACACCGCTCATAGCGCCACCCGCACGGCGAGACGCCCGAGCCAGAGGCCGGTGACCGCGAGGAGCACGGAGCCGACGATGTAGGCGGTGGCGAGGACGACTTCGCCGCGCTCGATCAGGAAGATCGCGTCGAGCGAGAAGCTCGAGAAGGTGGTGAAGCCGCCGAACAGGCCGACCGCGACGAACAGCCGGATTTCGTTCTGGAACTGCGGCGTGGTCTTGGCCAGCACGCCGACCAGCACCCCCATCGCCACGGAGCCCGCGATGTTGATGAGAAGGGTTGCGGCCGGGAAGCCGTTGCCGGGCGCCGGCAGCGTGGTGCCGACGCCGTAGCGCGCCATCGCGCCAAGCGCGCCGCCGATGCCGACGAGGAGATAGGGGTTCATTGGCTTGGCTTAGGCTGCGACTGCTGAAAAGATCAAGGGGTTTCGGGGGGCAGGAATGACAACACGGCTGGTGTGGGACGTGCCGAAACGGCTCGCCAATCTCGACAAACACGGCCTCGACTTCAAGGAGCTGACGATCGGCTTCTTCTTTCAGGCGGTGGTTCGTCCTGCCAAGCGCGGACGATTGCAGGCCATCGGCTACTTGAAGGGCAGGCCGGTAGCGGTCATCTTTACGAGGCTCGGCACAGAGGCACTTTCGATCATCTCGCTCAGACCTGCCAACGCCCAGGAAAGGGAGTTGCTCAATGACCGGAAAAACTAAGCAAACGGCACATTTCGAACCTGGGCGTGGGTACACTCAGGAAGATTGGGACGAGGTCTCGGACAATCCCGAATGGACGGCGGAGGACTTTCGCGAGGCGAAGCCCTTTGCCGAGATGTTTCCCGAGCTGGCGCGGAGCCTGGCGGATGGAGACACTGTCGTTGGCGATCCCAGGTTGAACAAGCTCGTCGCGCTCGACCGGCGCGTGGTGGAGAAGTTCGAAAGCCAGGGCGGCGACTGGCGCGAGCGGATCAACGAAGTGCTGCGCAAGGCGGTCGGCCTCTAGCCCTCCCCCTCCTCCCGCCGCCGCGCCTCGCGGCGGTTGGCCCAGAACTCCAGGCGCTTGATCACCTCGCGCTCGAAGCCGCGCTCGTTCGGCTGGTAGAACTCAGGGCGGCGGTCGCCAGCGAACTCGTCGGGGAAGAACTCCTGCCCCGAGAAGGCATCGGGCCAGTCGTGGTCGTAGCGGTACCCCTTGTTGTAGCCGAGCTCCTTCATCAGCTTCGTCGGCGCGTTCAGGATGTGCTTGGGCGGGGCCAGTGATCCGGTCTGCAGCGCCAGCGCCTTGGCGGCGCCGAAGGCGACGTGGGCGGCATTCGACTTCGGTGCGGTGGCGACATAGGCGATGGCCTGCGCCATGAACAGTTCACCCTCCGGCAGGCCGGTGCGCTCGAAGGCGTTCCAGGCGTTGACGACCTGCACCATGGCCTGCGGGTCGGCCATGCCGACATCCTCGGACGCGGCGCAGGCGAGCCGGCGGAAGATGGTGCCGGGATCCTCGCCGCCCACCAGCATGCGCTGCGCCCAGTACATGGCGGCCTGCGCGTCGGAGCCGCGCAGGCTCTTATGGAAGCAGCTGAGGAGGTTGTAGTGCTCCTCCTGGCCCTTGTCGTAGACCGGAGCGCGCTTCTGCACCGTCTCGGCAAGGCCGACCACGTCGAGCGCCGTCCCTTCGGGCAGGGCGAACAGTTCCTCGGCGAGGCCGATGAGGTAGCGGCCGTCGCCGTCGGCCATGTCCAGCAGCGCGTCGCGTGCCTCGTCGGTGAGGGGCAGCCGCTTGCCGACAAACGCTTCGGCGCGCTCCGCGAGAATCGCGAGGTCAGGCTTCTCGAAGCGGCGGAGAGTGTACACCTTGGCGCGCGAGAGCAGCGCCGCGACCATCGAGAAGCTTGGGTTCTCGGTGGTGGCGCCGATGAGGATGATGGTGCCGTCCTCGACATGCGGCAGCAGCGCATCCTGGGTATTGCGGTTGAAGCGGTGCAGCTCGTCGACGAACATCACCGTCTGCCGCCCTGCCCCGGCCCGCAGCGCCTTGGCGTCGGCGATCACCTTGCGCAGGTCGGCGACGCCGGAGAGCACGGCGCTCAACTGCACGAAATCGAGGCCGACTTCCTTGGCCACCAGTCGCGCGATGGTGGTCTTGCCGACGCCGGGCGGCCCCCACAGGATGAACGACGACACCCGGCCGGCGGCGACCATGCGACCGATCGGCCCGTTCTGGCCAAGCAAGTGGTCCTGGCCGAGGACGTCGCTCAGCTGCTGCGGCCGCAGGGCTTCAGCGAGCGGGCGCGGGGCGGCATCGTCGAACAATGAATCCATCAACCACTGACCTCGGCGCGGATGATCCGGCCGCCACGCTGTAGCACGACGCGCCAGCTATTGGGCCGGCCGTCGGCAGTTTTGGCGAAGGATGATGCATCCGCGGTGTCCTGACCGTTGAGGCTGAGGATCAGGTCGCCGACCCTGAGGCCCATGTCTTCGGCGGGCGAGCCCGACTTGACCGAGCGGACCACGACGCCGCGCGTATTGAACGGCAGGCCGAGCTCCTGGGCCACGGCGGGAGTCACCGTTTCGGCCGTGGTGCCCGAGAACCGCGTGTTGCCGGAGATGGTGACGGGCTTGCCGCCATCGGGCGGGGCCGACAGCGTGATCTGCTTGTCCTCGGTCTTGCCGTTGCGGAAGAACTGGATGTCAGCCGTCCCGCCCACCGCCTTGGTGGCAAGGCGGAAGTCGAAGGCGCTCGGCTGCTCGATGTTGAAGCCGTCGACGGTGAGGATCACGTCGCCGTCCTGGAAGCCGGCCTTTTCGGCCGGGCCGCCCGGGGCGAGCTCGGAAATCAGCGCGCCGCGGGGGCGGCCGAGGCCGATGCTGTCGGCGATCTCGGCGGTCACGGGCTGCATGCGGGCACCGAACCACGGCCGCACCAGCGAGCCGCCGGAGATGCCGGTTTCGGCAACGAGCTTGGCCATGTTCGCAGGAATGGCGAAGCCGATGCCGACCGAGCCGCCCGAGCGCGAGACGATGGCGGTGTTGATGCCGACCAGCCGGCCATTGAGATCGACGAGCGCGCCACCCGAGTTGCCCGGGTTGATGGCGGCGTCGGTCTGGATGAAGAACTCGTAGTTGTCGCTCTCGACGCCGGTGCGGGCGAGCGCCGAGACGATGCCGGAAGTCACGGTCTGGCCGACCCCGAACGGGTTGCCGATGGCGAGGACCAGGTCGCCGACTTCGAGCGCATCGGAATCGGCGAAGGCGAGCGCCTTGAAGGTGGCGCCCTTCAAGTCCTTGACCTTCAGCACGGCGAGGTCGGTCTTGGGGTCGTCCAGCACGAGGTCGACCAGGTACTCCTGCCCGTCATTGGTCGAAATGCGGATGTCGGTGGCGCCGTCGATCACGTGGTGGTTGGTGAGAATGACGCCGGACGGATCGACGATGACGCCCGAGCCCAGCGACT
The DNA here is from genome assembly GCA_051959485.1 of Devosia sp. GTDB lineage: Bacteria > Pseudomonadota > Alphaproteobacteria > Rhizobiales > Devosiaceae > Devosia_A. The sequence goes on from JBQCFF010000207.1 coordinate 21,606, forward strand.
GCGACTTCTGCGGGCCGCCCTGGAACGGATTGCCGCCGCCGAAGAAGCGCTGAAAGAACGGGTCGTCGAGGAAGGGTGAACTCGCCTGCTGGCTGATGGTGGTGGCGTAGACGTTGACCACCGAGGGAGTGACGGCCTTCACCACCGGCGCAAAGCTCAGCTGCAGCTCGGTTCGGTCTTGGGGCACCGTCTTGGCCGGCGCCGGCGCGGGCTCCTGCGCCCGCAGGGCGATGCTGCTCGGCTGCTGGGCCGGCGGAATGGCAACCATCGGAGCCAGATAAAGCGCCCCGGCGATCACTGCGGCGGAACCAGCCGCCGCCAACCAGACTTTGCTCATCGACATGGTCCCGGATTCCGTTGACCGAATTGGCGCCGCACACCGGAAAAGCGCTGCGAATCTGGCGCCTTTTTGGTGCTGGGCTTACAGTTTGGTAATCGGAGAAATATGACGTTGCCCCGTAGGTCACCAGACCCTATATGCAGCGCGCGCTTTGCCTCCCCCCGCAGCCCCCGGACCCCAAGAAAGGTTAGCCGCCAATGTCTGAGCCGACCACGGTCTATGCCAACACTTCGCAACTGATCGCCCAGGTGGAACCGGACTTCCCGAGCTTCCTGTTCTCGCGCAAGGAGCTGCACCGGTCGACCAAGGTGTTCCGCAAGGGTTTCGACGGGCTCCTGACCTACGCGGTGAAGTGCAACCCGTCGCCGCACATCCTCGCACAGCTGCACGAAGAGGGCCTCAAGGCCTTCGACGTCGCCTCGAACACCGAGATGGAGTTGGTGCGCGAGCATGCGCCGGGCGCCGCGATGCACTACAACAACCCGATCAAGAACAAGCGCGAGATCGAGCGCGCCTACAATGAGTTCGGGGTACGCTCGTTCACCATCGACCACCCGCAGCAGCTGGACCAGCTCGCGGCCGTGGTGGCGCCGTCGCGCGACATCGAGGTGACCACTCGCTTCAAGGCCGGCAAGGCGCTGAAGTCGTACGATTTCGGCATCAAGTTCGGCGTGATGCAGGATGGCGCGGCGGAGATCGTGAAGCTGGTCGAGCAGATGGGTTACACGCCGTCGCTGTGCTTCCACGTCGGCAGCCAGTGCGAGGACGTCTACGCCTACGAGCGCCACATCGCGGCGGCGGCGAAGATCGCCGAGGAGAGCGGCATCACGCTCAAGCGGCTGAACATCGGCGGGGGCTATCCGGCCCCCTACCCGACCTCGGAAGCGCCGCCGATGGACTACTATTTCGAGACGATCGCCACGGCGGTGAAGGACAATTTCGGCGGCTCCAGGCCCGAGCTCATCATCGAGCCGGGCCGGGCGCTCGTCACCTCGTCGACGTCGCTGCTGCTGCGCGTGAAGCACCAGCGTGGCGGGCAGTCGGTCTACCTCAACGACGGCGCCTACGGCTCGCTGATGGAAGTGAAGTTCATGCACTTCACGCCGCCGTCGCGCGTCTGGCGCGGCCCTCGCATCCACGACAATGACGGCGAGTTCGCCGATTTCACGGTCTGGGGCCCGACCTGCGACAGCTACGACGTGCTGCCGCAGATCTTCACGCTGCCCTCCGACGTGGACGAGGACGACTGGGTGGAGTTCGGCCTGATGGGTGCCTACACCCAGGCCTCGCTGACGCCGTTCAACGGCTTCGACCGCCGCGACCAGTACCTGGTCGAGGAAGTCTATACGGGCAAGGACCTGCAGCCGGCGGAGTGAGCCGGCACACGACGCTGACCTGGGCCACCCTGCGGGGTGGCCCTTTTCGTCTTTGGGGGGATTTCGGATGACGGAGTTTCTGCCACTCGAGGCGCTGGGGCAGCGGATAATGATCTGCGGGCCGTCGAATTCCGGCAAGTCGACCCTCTGTGCAGCACTCGCCGGCAAACTCGGGGCCGAGGCGTTCCACGTAGACCTGTTCCGGCATCTGCCGGCGACAAACTGGGTGCAGCGCAGCGACGAGGAGTTCCAGGCGCTGCACGACGAGGCGATCACGCATGAGCGCTGGGTGATCGACGGGAACTATTCGAGCCTGATGCCGCAGCGCATGGCGCGGGCGACGGGAATCATCATGCTTGGCGGCGGGCGCTGGGCCAACTTCCGGCGCTACGTGTGGCGCACACTGTTCGAGAAGCGCGGGCGGGCCGGGTCACTCGCGGGCGACAAAGACAGCCTCAAGTGGGAGATGGTGCGCTGGATCCTGCTCGTGCAGCCCAGGAGCAAGGAGCGCAACCTGGCACGCGTGCGGGCGGCGGGGTTGCCGCTGGTGGTACTCGGGTCGATGGGGGAGCTGAGGCGGTTGTATGAGGCGTGGGGGTTGAGGCGGGGCTGACCAATCGGTTCGACCTGCACCGCCCCCTCCAGCAGCCCACGGCTGCTCCCTCCCCGGCTTCGCAGAGGAGGACCGCCGACCGGCCGCTGCGCCCCTTACTTCTTCGGCGCCGGCTTGCTGATCAGACCAAGCCGGATGGCGCTTTCGGCGGAGGCGAGGATGGCGTCGCGACCGGAGATGTAGGGGCGGCCGAGGAGCGCGACGCTCTTGGTGGTGTCGTAGTGCTTCTCGTTGCCGATGTCGTCGATGATCTGCCGCACCGGGCCGCCGAAGCGGGCGAGGAGCTTGATGATCCAGTCCGGCGCGCGCTTCTCGGTGATCGGCCAGCCGGGGTATTCGGCGCGGAGGATGTCGGCCACGGCGTGGAACGGCAGGTACTCGGCGGTGGCGAGATAGCGCTCGCCGATCGACTTCGGGTTTTCCAGCGCTGCCAGGTGCAGGGCGGCAACGTCACGGACGTCGACCACGGCGAAGCCGTTGTTCGGCATGGCCGGCGTCTTGCCCTCGAGCAGCCCGGTGGCGAGGCCGATGGAGATGGACGGATCGTCGTCCACGGCCGGGCCGACAATCGCGCCGGGATGCACGGTGGTGAGCTCCATGCCGTGCTCCCTGGCATAGTCCCACGCGTTCCGCTCGGCGGTGGTTTTGCCGATGCAGTACGCCCAGGTGTATTTCAGGTTCTCGAACTTCGTCATGTAGCTCTCGTCGAAAACCCGCTTGCCGCCAGGCGTGGTGCCGTGGCCGTAGCCGACGGCGGCGACCGACGAGGTCATGATCACCCGCTTCGCGCCGGCCTCATTGGCGAAGCGCAGCACCCGCGCCGTGCCTTCCACGGCGGGGCGCACGACGAGGCTCTGGTCCTTGGGCTCGTCGGCGCGGATGGCGGCGGCGACGTGCATCACTGCGCTCACCCCGCGCATGGCATCCGCCCAGCCCCTGTCGTCCAGCAGGTCGGCCTCAACGAGTTCGAGCCGGTCGAGGGCCTCCTCGCCCGTCTGGGTGGCGACACCGGCCCTCACCTCGGCGGCGCGGCTCAGCGAGCGGATGGTGCCGCGGACGCGGTAGCCCGCCTGCAGCAGCTGGATCACCACCCACTTGCCCACGAAGCCGGTCGCGCCGGTAACGAGGATGAGCCTCTTGTCGGCCATGCTGAAGTCCCCCCTGATATCCCTCACGCTAAGGCGTAGCGGAATATGTTCTCATTGCAAACGAAAAGGCGGCCCCGAGGGACCGCCTTGTCAACTGGTTCGCGCTGCCGGGGCTTACGCCGCGGCGGCTTCGTCCTCGACCTGCACCGGACCCGAGTCGAGGCCCTTGGCATCGGGGTCGCGGTCGACCAGCTCGATTACCGCCATCGGGGCGTTGTCGCCGTAGCGGAAACCGGCCTTAAGGATGCGGATATAGCCGCCCTGGCGCTCCTTGTAGCGCGGACCGATGGTGGCGAAGAGCTTCTGCACCTGGGTCTCGTCGCGCATCTGGGCGATGGCCTGGCGGCGGGCATGCAGGTCGCCGCGCTTGCCGAGCGTGATCAGCTTCTCGACGATCGGGCGCAGTTCCTTGGCCTTGGGCAAGGTGGTGACGATCTGCTCGTGCTTGATCAGCGAGGCAGACATGTTGGCGAACATGGCCTTGCGGTGGGCCGAGGTCCGGTTGAGCTTACGGTTCGAATTACCGTGGCGCATTTTCTATTCTCCCTAGCCCGGGCGTCTCACGACGGGCGGTTGGCGGCTGAGTCAGCCGGCTTAATAGTGATCTTCGTAGCGCTTGGCCAGATCGTCGATGTTCTCGGGCGGCCAGTTCGGCACGTCCATACCGAGGTGCAGACCCATCTGGGCCAGCACTTCCTTGATCTCGTTCAGCGACTTGCGGCCGAAGTTCGGCGTGCGCAGCATCTCGGCTTCGGTCTTCTGGATGAGATCGCCGATGTAGACGATGTTGTCGTTCTTCAGGCAGTTGGCCGAACGGACGGAGAGCTCGAGCTCGTCGACCTTCTTGAGCAGCGCCGGATTGAAGGCGAGTTCCGGAACAGCGTCCTGGGCCTTCTCCTTGGTGGGCTCTTCGAAGTTGACGAACACCGACAGCTGGTCCTGCAGGATGCGCGCGGCATAGGCCACGGCATCGTCGGGGCTGATGGCGCCGTTGGTCTCGACCGTCAGCGTCAGCTTGTCCTTGTCGAGGCTTTCGCCGGCACGGGTGGCGTCGACCTTGTAGGAGACGCGACGCACGGGCGAGAACAGCGCATCGACCGGGATGTAGCCGATCGGCGCATCGTCCGGGCGGTTGCGGTCGGCCGGGACATAGCCCTTGCCGGTGTTGACGGTGAACTCGATGTTGATCTCGGCGCCGTCATCAAGATGGCAGATGACGAGCTCTGGGTTCAGCACCTCGATATCGCCCGACACCTTGATGTCGCCGGCGACCACGGCCCCGGGGCCCTGCTTGCTGAGGGTGAGACGCTTCGGACCCTCGCCATTCATCTTGATGGCGATCTCCTTGACGTTCAGCACGAGGTCCGTAATGTCCTCGCGCACACCCGGCAGCGAGGAGAACTCGTGCAGGATGCCATCGATCTGGATTGCCGTAACGGCGGCGCCCTGGAGCGACGAAAGCAGCACCCGGCGGAGCGCGTTGCCCAGCGTCAGGCCGTAGCCGCGCTCCAGCGGCTCGGCGACTACCGAAGCCTGGCGGTCGCTGCTGCTATCCGAAACGATGTCCAGTTTGGTCGGCTTGATTAGTTCCTGCCAGTTCCGCTGGATGGTCACGGTATTGTCCTTTCAAATGGGCGGTCCGCCTAACCGCCTGTCCAAAGCAATGTCCCTATCCCGGCGCGAGAGCGCGCGCCGGGAGATCAACCGTGACTTGGGCTAGACGCGGCGGCGCTTGCGCGGCCGGCAACCGTTGTGCGGGATCGAGGTGACATCGCGAATGCTGGTGACGTTGAAGCCAGCAGCCTGCAGCGCGCGGAGCGCCGATTCACGACCCGAGCCGGGACCGCGGAC
>JBQCFF010000208.1:0-6529 GCA_051959485.1 Devosia sp.
GTGTCGACGCCGATCTGCTCGCCGAGCACGCGCAGCTGCTCCTTGGCGGCCGGGCGGCGGTCGTCGAGCGAGGCGAGCAGCACCTTCTTGCCCTGCCGCTCCTTCATCCGCTTGGCGATCTTGCCGGCATGCGTGGTCTTGCCGGCGCCCTGCAGGCCGACCATCAGCACCGTCATCGGCGGGGTGGTGTTGAAGTCGATCGGCACCTGGGTCTCGCCCAGCACCTTGACCAGCTCGTCATGGACGATCTTCACCACCTGCTGGCCCGGCGTCACCGAGCGGGTGACCTCGGCGCCGACGGCGCGGTCGCGCACCTGCTCGACGAAGGCCTTCACGACTTCCAGCGAGACGTCGGCCTCGAGCAGCGCCCGGCGCACTTCGCGCAGCGCCGCGTCGACGTCCTTCTCGTCGAGCGCACCGCGCCCGCGAAGTCCATCGAAGATTTTCCCAAGCCGGTCGCTTAGTGACTCAAACATCCGCCGTCCTCATGTCCCGTTTCCACGGGATGTAGGGTCCATCAGCGCAAACGCCAAACACACCCCAGGGCGCTTGCGCTGTGGGGTGCTGGCCTCCGGGATCTCTTTATACCTGCGCGGGTCCCGGTCGGCCTTCAGGTGAGGTGACCTGATGGATTGGCGCGGGGGATAGAGGAGGAATGGGGCGGAGTCAAGGAAAGCCAGGTCAGCGGTAGACTTCCCGCCGGTGACCCACCTCGACGACGAGGACGACCAGACGTTCGTCGATCAGCTGGCAAACGATGCGGTAGTCGCCGACCCGGTAGCGCCAATAGCCGGACAGGTCGCCGACGAGCCCCTTGCCGAACTGTCGGGGGTCGTCGCTCGGCGCGATGCGATTCTTGAGGTAGCGCGTTATTTCGCCGGCAGCGTTCGCTCCCATCTTGGCGAGCTGCTTTCGCGCAAGCGCGGAGAGTTCAACGCTCCAGGCCAAGGTCGCGTATCACTTCTTCGAGTGAGTACACCTTCTCTTCGCCCCGCTCGATCCGCTTCGTGACCTCGAGGGCGGAATAGTAGTCCTCGACGTCCTCGATGCCGTACTTGAGGATCTCGGCGGCATGCTCGGCCTTGCTCTTGCCGGTGCGCGCCGCAAGCTCTTCGAGCCGCTGGTCGGTGTCAGGATCCAGTTCCACGGTGATGACCATGGCAACCTCCTTGCTGCGCCAGATATAGCGCATGGTCACCGAACTCCCAAGCCGGGTGCTTGCGGGGCAAGGTGCCGTGAGCGTACTCTGCATCCGGGTCAGCAGTTCACCCAGGCGCCGCCGCTCCAGCTGGAGAGCTAAACCTGCGACTTTGCTTTGCGACAGCACTCTTTCCGATGTGCCGGATCGCAGGTCGGCGGCCACGACCTCCCTTCCGGGGAGCGGCACTGACGGGGATGAGTCATGTCGAGGACTGCTGTTCCACTGCGGGTGGACGACCTTTCGCCTTTTGCCAGGACCTTGCGCCAGAGCCTGAGCGCCCATGACGGCGTGCCGAGCCATGTCGAACTGTTGAACATGCTCGCCAGGTCCGCCGGCTTCGCCAACTACCAGCACCTGCGGGCCGATGCCGATGCGGCCGGGCGGCTCGCCGCGGCGGCCGAGCCGGGACCGCGGGCCGATCTCGGGCAGGTCGAGAAGGCGGTGCGCTATTTCGACGGCGAGGGCGTGCTGGCGAGCTGGCCATCGCGCTACGCGCTGCAGATGCTCTGCCTCTGGGTGTTCTGGTCGCGCCTCCCGCGCGGGCAGGCCTTCACCGAGCGGCAGATCAGCGAGCACCTCAGGGACTGGCACGCGTTCGGCGACCACGCGCTGCTGCGGCGCGCCATGATCGACGGCCGGATGCTGCAGCGCAACGTCGACGGCAGCGAATACCGCCGGGTGGAGCGGACGCCGCCGCCGGAACTGGGGCCGCTGCTCGAGCACCTGATGGCGCGGCTGGCGGCGTGAACTGTCTCACGTGAATCATTGGCGGGGGTGGCCGCGTCACCCCCGCCACTGGCAATTTCATGTCAGTTCCGCCATATACAGCCTCGCAACCCGAAGGCGCCGCCATGTCCCAAGCCAGTTCATTGGCCCCATTCCTCAAGATGAACGGGCTCGGCAACGAGATCATCGTCGCCGACATGCGTGGCCGCCGGGACCGGGTGACGCCCGCCGCGGCGGTGGCGATCAATGCCGACCCGGCGACCCGCTACGACCAGATCATGGCCATCCATGACCCGCGGACGCCCGGCACGGCGCACTACATCGAGATCATCAATTCGGACGGCTCGCTGGCCCAGGCCTGCGGCAACGGCATGCGCTGCGTCGTGCAGGCGCTCTCGGCCGAGAGCGGGCAGAAGCATTTCGTGTTCGAGACGCTGGCCGGCATCCTGACCGGCGACGAGCGCGCGGACGGGCTGATCACCGTCGACATGGGCAAGCCGCGCTTCGGCTGGCAGGACATCCCGCTGGCCGAGGAATTCGCCGACACCACCGGCATCGAGCTGCAGATCGGACCGATCGACGCGCCGGTGCTGCACACCCCCTCGGTCGCCTCGATGGGCAACCCGCACGCGACGTTCTGGGTCGGCGACGACGTCTGGAACTACGCGCTCGACCGCTTCGGGCCGCTGCTCGAGAACCACCCGATCTTCCCCGAGCGGGCCAACATCTCGATCGCGCAGGTGGTGGCACCCGACCACATCATCCTGCGCACCTGGGAACGCGGCGCCGGCCTGACGCGCGCCTGCGGCACCGCCGCCTGTGCGGCGCTGGTCAACGGCGCGCGCACCCGCCGCACCGGCCGCAAGGCGACGGTGACGCTGCCGGGCGGCGACCTCACCATCGAGTGGCGCGCCGACGACCACGTGCTGCTCACCGGCCCCGCCGAGCTGGAGTTCGCCGGCGCGTTCGACCCGTTCACCGGCAGCTGGACGCGGGCCCAGCAGGACGTTGCCTGAAATGCAAGGGCTTCTCGCATGAGCGTCGAGACGCTGACCTTCGGCTGCCGCCTCAACGCCTATGAGGGCGAGGTGATGAAGGCCGAGGCCGAGAAGGCCGGGCTCGACAACACCATCATCATCAACACCTGCGCGGTGACGCAGGAGGCCGTGCGGCAGGCCAAGCAGGCGATCCGCAAGGCGAAGCGCGACAACCCCGGGCGCCGCATCATCGTCACCGGCTGCGCCGCGCAGACCGAGGCGCGCTCGTTCGGCGACATGGCCGAGGTGGACCTGGTGATCGGCAATGCCGACAAGCTGAAAGCCGAGAGCTATGCCCCGATGGCGTTCGGCGTGCCGCTCAACGACAAGGTTCAGGTCAACGACATCATGTCGGTCCGGGAGACCGCCGGTCACCTGATCGAGGGCATGGACGGGCGGACGCGCGCCTTCGTGCAGGTGCAGAACGGCTGCGACCACCGCTGCACCTTCTGCATCATTCCGTTCGGGCGGGGCCCGAGCCGCTCGGTGCCGATGGGCGCGGTGGTGGAGCAGATCCGGAAGCTGGTGGGCAACGGCTATCGCGAGATCGTGCTGACCGGCGTTGATATTACGTCATACGGTCCCGACCTGCCGGGCACGCCGACGCTCGGCAAGCTGACCCAGCAGATCCTGCGGCACGTGCCGGACCTGCCGCGGCTCAGGATCTCGTCGATCGACTCGATCGAGGCCGACGAGGCGTTCTATGACGCCATAGCGTCGGACCGGCGGCTGATGCCGCATCTGCACCTGTCGCTGCAGTCGGGCGACGACCTGATCCTGAAGCGGATGAAGCGCCGGCACCTGCGCGCCGACGCCTTCGCGGTGGTCGACAAGCTGCGCGCGCTGCGGCCCGAGATCGTGTTCGGCGCCGACATCATCGCCGGCTTCCCGACCGAGACCGACGAGATGTTCGAGAACTCGCTCGAGTTCATCGCGACGGCCAACCTCACCTATATCCATGCCTTCCCCTACTCGCCGCGGCCCGGCACGCCGGCGGCCCGCATGCCGCAGGTGGACAAGGCGGTGGCCAGGCAGCGGGCGAACCGGCTGCGGGCGCTCGGCAACCGGCAGATCGAGAAGCTGGCGGCCTCGCGCGTCGGCATGGTGGAGAACGTATTGGTCGAGAAGGACGGGATCGGGCGACAGGAACAGTTCCTGCCGGTCGCCGTTCCCGGCCAGAGCGCCGGCGAGCTGATCGCCGTGCACATCACCGGCACCAATGCCGACGGACTGGTCGGCGAACCCATGAGAACGGCAGCCTGATGGCGGAAAACAAGAAGCCCGGTTTCTTCCAGCGCCTGTTCGGCGGCGGCCAGGCGACGCCTGCGCCTGCCCCGACGCCGGAGCCACCGGCGCCGGAGCCGGAGCACAGCGTGCTCGAGGACCTCGAGGCCGACATCGTGCTCGACGAGGTGGTCGAGGCGGCGCCGCTGGTGCTGCCGCCCGACCAGGAGATCGCCCTCGAGGAGGCGATGCACGAGGCCGGCATCCAGATCACGCCGACCGAGGACGGCGAGCCGCCGCCGCCCGCCGGCCCGCCCGAGACGCGGCCCGACTACATCGAGGCGCTGAAGGACGAGATCGTCGAGGCGACGGAGCCGGTGCCGGACATCGCGCCGGCGGTGGCACCGATGCCGGCCGCCGAGCCGCCGAAGAAGCTGGGCTGGTTCCAGCGGCTGAGCTCCGGCCTGAAGCGCTCGTCGGACCAGCTGACCGGCTCGATCGCCGCCGTCTTCACCAAGAAGAAGCTCGATCAGGCGATGCTCGACGACCTCGAGGACATCCTGATCCAGTCGGATTTCGGCGTCGACATGGCGACCGACGTCACCGACGCGCTGCGCCGGGATCGCTTCGACCGCGACATCAGCAGCGAGGAGGTGCGCTCGATCCTCGCCGACGAGATCGTTAAGGTGCTGGAGCCGGTGGCGGTGCCGCTCCGGATCGACGCCGCGCACAAGCCGTTCGTCATCCTGATGGTCGGGGTCAACGGCACCGGCAAGACCACCACGATCGGCAAGCTGGCGAGCCTGTTCGCGGCGCAGGGCAAGCGGGTCATGCTGGCCGCCGGCGACACCTTCCGCGCCGCCGCCATCGAGCAGCTGCAGGTGTGGGGTGACCGCACCGGCGCGCCGGTGATCAAGAAGCCGGCCGGCTCGGATGCCTCCGGGCTCGCCTTCGAGGCGGTCGAGCAGGCCCGCGCGCAGGGCAGCGACGTGCTGCTGATCGACACGGCCGGGCGGCTGCAGAACCGCGACGAGCTGATGGGCGAGCTCGAGAAGATGATCCGCGTGATCCGCAAGGTCGACCCCACCGCCCCGCACGCCACGCTGCTGACCCTCGATGCCACCACCGGACAGAACGCCCTCAACCAGGTCGAGATCTTCGGCAAGCGGGCCGGGGTGACCGGGCTGGTGATGACCAAGCTCGACGGCACCGCCCGCGGCGGCATCCTCGTGGCCATCGCCAGGAAATTCGCCCTGCCGGTGCACTTCATCGGCGTCGGCGAGGGCGTCGACAACCTCGAGCCGTTCGCCGCGCGGGACTTCGCGCGGGCGATCGCAGGAAAGGCCCAATGACGGAAGAAACCAAGGAAGCCGAGATCAACTGGAGCGAGCTGCGCCCGCAGCTGATCCGCATCGGCATCGAGATCGGCCCGCTGCTGGTGTTCTTCATCTGCACCACGTTCGGCGAGGGCTGGCTGGAGAAATCCGAGCTGCTGCGCTCGCTGTTCGCGAGCCCGATCATCTTCGCCACCGCGCCGTTCATGGTGGCGATGGTGATCTCGCTCGCCATCTCGTGGCTGGTGTTCAAGCGCGTCGCGGTGATGCCGCTGGTGACGCTGGTGGTGGTGCTGATCTTCGGCACGCTGACGCTGTGGCTGCAGGATTCCACCTTCATCAAGATCAAGCCGACGATCGTGAACTCGCTGTTCGGCGCGACGCTGCTGGGCGGGCTGCTGTTCCGGCAGTCGCTGCTGAAATACGTGTTCGGCGAGGTCTACCACCTGCAGCCGGAGGGCTGGCAGAAGCTGACGGTGCGCTGGGGGCTGTTCTTCTTCCTGCTGGCGGCGCTGAACGAGTTCGCCTGGCGCGGGGCCGGCATGTTCATCCCCGATCCGGCCGCGGCCGACAGTTTTTACGCCGGCTTCAAGCTCTGGGCCGTGATGCCGATCACCGTGGTGTTCTCGATGCTGCAGGTGCCGCTGCTGAACAAGTACGCGGTCGACCCGCATGCCCCGGTGGAAGCCATCCCGCCGCTGGACCCGCTGCCGTAACGGGGGTGGGGGGCGGTGAGGGCAAGCACAGCGCTTGTTGCTCCCCCCTCCACCGCCTTCGGCGGTCCCCCTCCCCCGCAAGCGGGAGAGGATTCCTGCTATCCGCCTTCGATGCCACGCGGCTTCCTCTCCCGCTTGCGGGGGAGGGGGACCGGCGAAGCCGGTGGAGGGGGGAGCAACGCGCGCAGTCGACAGCAAATCAGTCTCCGAACCCGCATCGGCGGTCGAGTGGGGGGCCGTGGCGCCGTGTGGGAGCAGGGGCCCGTCGGGCGGGTGAGGGGTGGGGTCCGG
>JBQCFF010000209.1:0-3721 GCA_051959485.1 Devosia sp.
CCACTACACGCTGCAGGCCCGCGAGGCGGAGTACGAGCTGGTGCCGCTCGGGCTCGACCAGGGCGTCGGCATCCTGGTCTGGTCGCCGCTCGCCGGCGGCTGGCTCTCGGGCAAGTACACCCGCAATTCGAGGCCCGAGGATGGCCGCCAGGTGCGCGGCTTCAAGGAGCCGCCGATCTACAACCAGGAGCTGCTCTGGGACATCGTCGACGCCATCAACGAGGTGGCGAAGGGTCGCGGCGTCTCCGGGGCGCAGGTGGCGCTCGCCTGGCTGCTGCAGCGCCCGCTGGTCACCTCAGTGATCATCGGCGGCCGCAATTTCGGGCAGTTCGAGGACAACCTGAAGGCCGCCGAACTGCAGCTCAGCGCCGAGGAGGTGGCGAAGCTCGACGCTGTCAGCCGGCCGCCGCTGATCTACCCGTACTGGCACCAGAGCTTCACCGCCCAGGACCGCCTCGGCGCGCACGACTGGGTGTTGCACCGGGGGTATGTGGAGTAGGGGGCTCGTCGACGGCCCACCCCCACCCCAGCTCTGCTACGTCGCTGCGCTCCTAGCGCCGCTACCCTCCCCACAAGGGGGAGGGAGGCCAGAGTCTCTGCTCAGGCCGTCTCTGGGGTGGGGCGAAAAGCAAGCATCTCGCTCGACCCGGACGGCCCCCTCCCAGCCTCCCCCATGAAGGGTGAGGTGCGGCGTCGTGGAACACTCCGCCTCAGCGCGCTCCCTCTTCACCCTCCCCTTCATGGGGAGGGCCGGGGAGGGACCGTCCGCACGGGAATGCAGATTGGCGCCCCCAATCCTGAACCCCACGCTCAAGTTAACTTGACGAAGTTTAGAACTGTTATAAACTGTGCGGGCTGCCTGAGACGCGGGCGCCAAGGGATTTGACAGCAATTCCAGGCGCTTGCGGGGCGGCACAGGGGCGGGAGCTCAATCCCGCCCGCTTCGGAGTGCTCCATGCGACTGACCCGCCAATCCAACTATGCCATCCGCGCGCTGATCTACTGCGCCGTCAATGAACCGGCGCTGTCCCGCGTGGCCGATATCGCCAGGGCGCATTCCATCTCGGAACTGTTCCTGTTCAAGCTGATCAAGCCGCTGGTGGAGCACGGCCTGCTGGAGACGGTGCGCGGCCGCAAGGGCGGCATCCGGCTGGGGCGCCCGGCCGACGAGATCACCCTGCTCGATACCATCCGGCTGACCGAGGAGAGCTTCTCGATGGCCGAGTGCTTCGACGAGGACGTCACCTGCCCGCTGGCCGACAGCTGCGACGTGAACGCGGCGCTGCGCGAAGCGCTGGGGGCCTTCTTCGAGGTGCTCGAGAGCCATACCATTGCCGACCTCGCGGCCAAGCGCCGCTCGCTGCGCCAACGCCTCGGCCTCGCCTTCGAGGACATGGAGCCGGTGCTGATCGCCCAGGCGGCGAACTGACCCCGTAGGCGAGCGGGGCGAGCCGCCGCGCGTTGCGTTGCGCGCCGCGGTGCACTATCTGGCTCGCCATGGCTTCTCCCCGCATTCTCGACCTGCAAGACATCCGGCTTCGCCTCGGCTCCACCGAACTGCTGGAAGGCGCCGAGCTGTCGCTGTCGCCCGGCGAGAAGGTGGCGCTGGTCGGCCGCAACGGCTCGGGCAAGTCGACGCTGCTGAAGATCGCGGCCGGCGAGATCGAGCCCGATGGCGGCCGCCGCTTCCTGCAGCCGGGCGTCACCATCCGCTACCTGGCGCAGGAGCCCGACCTGTCGGCCTTCCCGACCACGCTCAGCTATGTCGAGGCCGGCATGCAGGCGGGCGACGACCACTACCGCGCCACCTACCTGCTGAACGCCCTCGGCCTGAGCGGCGACGAGCATCCGGGCCGCCTGTCGGGCGGCGAGGCCCGCCGCGCCGCGCTGGCCCGCGTGCTGGCCCCCGAGCCCGACATCATCCTGCTCGACGAGCCGACCAACCACCTCGACCTGCCGGCCATCGAGTGGCTCGAGGCCGAGCTCAAGTCGATCCGCTCGGCGCTGGTGCTGATCAGCCACGACCGGCGCTTCCTCTCCGACCTGACCCGCGCCACGGTGTGGCTCGACCGCGGCACCACCCGCCGGCTCGACCGCGGCTTCGGCGCCTTCGAGGAGTGGCGCGACCAGGTGCTCGAGGAGGAGGAGACCGCCCGCCACAAGCTCGACCGGCAGATCGTGCGCGAGGAGCACTGGCTGACCTACGGCGTCACCGCGCGGCGCAAGCGCAACGTCCGCCGCCTCGCCGGGCTGTTCGACCTGCGCCAGCAGCGCCGCGACCTGAAGCGCGCCGTCGGCGACGTAAAGATCTCGGTGGCCGAGGCCGATCTGTCCGGCAAGCTGGTGGTGGAAGCCAAGGGCATCTCCAAGCGCTTCGGCGAGCGCGTCATCGTCGAGGAGTTCTCCACCCGCATCATCCGCGGCGACCGCGTCGGCATCGTCGGCGCCAACGGCGCCGGCAAGACGACGCTGATCAAGCTGCTGACCGGCGAGCTCGCTCCGGACAGCGGCACCGTGAAACTCGGTGCCGCCATCGAGCTCGCCAGCCTCGACCAGCGCCGCGCCTCGCTCAGCAACGAGCAGACGCTGAAGGAGGCCATCACTGGCGGCGGCTCGGACACGCTGGTGATCAACGGGCAGCCCAAGCACTTCATGGGCTACCTCAAGGACTTCCTGTTCACCCCCGAGCAGGCCGGCACGGCGGTGGGCAAGCTGTCGGGCGGCGAGCGCGGCCGCCTCGTCCTCGCCCGCGTGCTGTCGCTGCCCTCCAACGTGCTGGTGCTCGACGAGCCGACCAACGACCTCGACCTCGAGACGCTCGACCTCCTGCAGGAAATGCTGGCCGACTACCCCGGCACGGTGATCGTCGTCAGCCACGACCGCGACTTCCTCGACCGCGTCGCCACCTCGGTGATCGTCGCCGAGGGCGGCGGGCGGTGGACCGAATATGCGGGCGGCTATTCCGACATGGTGGCGCAGCGCGGCGAGGGGGTTGCCGCGCCGGCCGCCACGGCGAAGCCGAAGGCCGGCAAGGCCGCCCCGGCGCCTGCGGCAGCCTCGCCGCCGTCACGGCAGAAGCTGAGCTTCAAGCAGAAGCACGCGCTCGACACGCTGCCGAAGCAGATCTCGAAGCTCGAAGCCGAGATCGCGAAGCTCAACGGCACCCTGGCCGACCCGGCGCTCTATGCCCGCGACCCCAAGCGCTTCGCCGACACCGGCGCCGCGCTGGAACAGGCGCAGGCGGCGTTGAGCGCGGCGGAGGACCAGTGGCTGGAGCTGGAAACGCTGCGCGAGGAGATCGAGGGGTAGGGGTCCGAGACGCCGGCAGCGCCCCTTACCCCCACCCTAGTTCCGCTAAGCTCGCTTCGTTCGCAAGCTGCACTACCCTCCCCACAAGGGGGAGGGAGATCAGTGGCACGGGTGAGGCGACAGCGGCTCCCTCCCCTTGATGGGGAGGGTAGCGGAGCTTGGCGCGTCAGCGCCGTAGCGGAGCTGGGGTGGGGTGGGGCAACGCGCTCCACCCGAGCTCAGAACCAGACTTCCGGCTGGTGCAGGATCTGCAGGGCTTCGGGGGGCTCGCCCTGGATGCGGCGGAGCAGCAGTTCGCCGATCTGCCGGCCGGCCAGCGCCGTGTCCTCGAAGATCGCGTCGACCTTCGGGCGCACCTGGCTGAAGATGGTGGAGGTCTGCTTGGCCACCACCTGCACGTCGCGCCCGATCA
>JBQCFF010000210.1:0-3381 GCA_051959485.1 Devosia sp.
TTCGCTGAGGCCGCGCTGCTGGCAGTAGAACATCTGGTCGTCGGAGATCTTGGAGGTTGTCGCTTCGTGTTCAAAGACCGCCGATGCGTTGCGGCTTTCGATGTAGGGCACGGTGTGGGCCCCGCACTTGTCGCCGATCAATAGGCTGTCGCACTGAGTGAAGTTGCGCGCGCCCTTGGCCTTGGCGTGCGCCGACACCTGGCCGCGATAGGTGTTGTCGGAAAACCCCGCAGCGATGCCCTTGCTGATGATCCGGCTCGTGGTGTTCTTGCCCAGGTGCAGCATCTTGGTGCCCGAATCCACCTGCTGGTGGCCGTTCGAGATGGCGATCGAGTAGAACTCGCCCTGCGAGTTGTCGCCGCGCAGGATGCAGCTGGGGTACTTCCAGGTGATCGCCGAGCCGGTTTCCACCTGCGTCCAGCTGATCTTCGAGTTGTCGCCGCGGCAATCGCCGCGCTTGGTCACGAAGTTGTAGACGCCGCCCTTGCCGTCCTTGTCGCCCGGGTACCAGTTCTGCACCGTCGAGTACTTGATCTCGGCGTCCTTGAGCGCGACCAGCTCAACCACGGCCGCGTGCAGCTGGTTCTCGTCGCGGCTCGGGGCCGTGCAGCCCTCGAGATACGAGACGTAGGCACTCTCGTCGGCGATCAGCAGCGTCCGCTCGAACTGGCCGGTCTTGGCCTCGTTGATGCGGAAATAGGTCGAAAGCTCCATCGGGCAGCGCACGCCCTTCGGGATGTAGCAGAACGACCCGTCGGTGAAGACCGCGGAGTTGAGCGTCGCGTAGTAGTTGTCGGAAACCGGCACCACGGAGCCCAGGTACTGCTTCACCAGGTCGGGATACTCGCGGATCGCTTCCGAGATGGAGCAGAAGATGATGCCCATCTTGTTGAGCTCGTCGCGGAACGTCGTCGCGACCGACACCGAGTCGATCACCGCGTCCACCGCCACCTTCGGCTGCTCGACGCCGGCCAGGATCTCGCGCTCCTTCAGGGGCACGCCCAGCTTCTCGTACATCTCGAGCAGCGCCGGATCGACCTCGTCGAGCGACTTGGGCCGGTTCACGCCCTTGGGAGCCGCGTAGTAGTACATGTCCTGGAAGTCGATCTGGGGGTAATGCACCTTGGACCAGGTCGGCTCCGTCATGGTGAGCCAGCGGCGATAGGCATCGAGCCGCCACTCGAGCATCCACTCGGGCTCACCCTTCTTGTTCGAGATGAAACGGATGGTGTCTTCGTTCAGGCCCTTGGGAGCCTTGTCCGTCTCGATGGGCGTCTCGAATCCGTACTTGTATTTCTCGACATCGAGCGCGAGCACCTTCTCGACGGTGTCGTCCTCGATCTCTTCCTTCAGTGTCGGGATGTCGTAACGGGCCATCTTCTCTTCCTATGCTGCGACGCGGCGGGCCTTGTGCCGGCTCACCACGTCGCCAAAAGCCTTCAGGTATGCCTCGACGTCCTCCCTGGAGGAGGACCAGCCGAAGCTGATGCGCAGTGCGCACTCGCTCAGTTCGTCGCTCACGCCCATGGCCGCGAGCACGTGGGACGGACCCACCTTGCCGGACGAGCAGGCCGAGCCGGAACTCACCGAGATGCCGGCAAGGTCCAGTCCCATCATCGCCACCGAGTTCTTGAGCCCCGGTACGGCGAAGTTCGAGACATTGCCGATGCGGTCGACCTTCTCGCCGAACACCACGAGGTCGGGCGCGATCATCCGCATGCCGTCCTCGGCTGTCCGCACCAGTTCGCCGGGGTCGGCGTGGTAGAAGCGGTCGGGAAACGCTACTGCCGCGGCGCCGAACCCCGCGATAGCCGGGGCATTTTCGGTACCGCCCCGACGGCCGCTCTCCTGGCCACCGCCCGGGATCAGCCGCACCTGGTCGGCATGCCCCTTCATCAGGAGCGCTGCCGCCCCCACGCCGCCGCCGATCTTGTGAGCGGAGACAGCCATTAGGTCGGGCGGGCGAGCGGCAAATTCAAGCACCATCTTGCCGAAGGCCTGCACGGCGTCGACGAACAGGAAGTGTGGGCTCGGGCCGACCAGCATCTCGATCCGGTCGACCGGCTGGATCACGCCAGTCTCGTTGTTGACGAGGTGGACGGCGACCAGCAGTCGCATGCCGACCATGTCTGCGTCGGCGATGGCGCCCGCAATCTGCTCGACCCTGATCACGCCGTCGGCATCCAGTCCGACGCGCTTCACCGGCAGGCCGGTCGCCTCCGCGGCCTTCAGCACCGCAGTGTGCTCGCCCTCGGAAACCACGATGGCGTCGACGTTGAACGCCCTGGCGCCGGCGACGATCGCCTGGGTGATCGCCTCGGTCGCCGACCCGGTGAAGACCACCTGCTCACGCTCGGCGCCGGCGAGCTTTGCCACCTCGGCGCGCGCCTTGTCGATCAGCCCGCGCAACGCCCTGCCGTGCTGGTGGACGGAGGACGGGTTGCCGATCAGGTCCAGCGCGCCGATATGCGCCTCGCGCGCTTCCGGCAGCAGCGGGGCGGACGCATTATGATCCAGATAGACCGTCTGTCGCGTCGTCACGAAGAACCAACCCTGGTCTCGAAAGTTCACCTGCGACGCCAAGGCGTTCTCGGTGATCCGAAACAATTCTTGAAATCGGGCGCTCACTTTCTTTAGAAGGAGCGCTCACCAGCAACCGTCAGCGGTTGGAAACACCAATCGCCGCTTCGAAAACCCAGTTTAGAATTATTCGAAACTGGAGTTTTCGGCCCATGTTTTAGGGAGCGGCGCACCGTTCGTCAAGCCGAGAGACCGGCCCACGCGCCAGGCATGAGTCTGGCGCATAGAGGTACGGCGGGGCCAAGGAAACGCGTCATGCCAGAAGTCATCTTCAATGGACCCGAAGGCCGCCTCGAGGGGCGGTACCAGCAGGGTAAGGATCCCAACGCGCCGATCGCCATCGTGCTGCACCCGCACCCCCAGTTCGGCGGCACGATGCATAACCAGATCGTCTACAACCTGTTCTACATGTTCGCGCAGCGCGGCTTCTCGGTGCTGCGCTTCAACTCGCGCGGCGTCGGCCGCAGCCAGGGCCTGTTCGACCATGGCGTCGGTGAGCTTTCCGACGCCGCGGCGGCGCTCGACTGGCTGCAGTCGCTCAACCGCGAGTCGCGCGGCTGCTGGATCGCCGGCTTCTCGTTCGGCGCCTGGATCGGCATGCAGTTGCTCATGCGCCGGCCCGAGGTGGAGGGCTTCATCTCGGTGAGCCCGCCGGAGAACCTCTACGACTTCTCCTTCCTCGCCCCCTGCCCTTCGTCCGGCCTCATCATCCACGGCGACAAGGACCGGGTCGCGCCGCCGCAGTCGGTGCAAAAGCTGGTGGACAAGCTGAAGACGCAGAAGGGCATCACCATCGAGCAG
>JBQCFF010000211.1:0-3593 GCA_051959485.1 Devosia sp.
CCCGAAAGGCTGATCGCGGCCAGCGGTGCAAGCAAACCGAAACGACGAAGAACGCTCATCTCATGCCCTCCAAAGATGGTCGGCACGATAGGTATAGGGGCGCGAGCCGTGTTTCAATAAGCTGGCTTACGAATGCAACACAGTCGGACTAGGTCCGTCGGGTCAAGTGGAGTCGCATCTTCCAGGTCATCTGGACTCATTAACGTAGTTGCGTGAACATTGGCGCATGGGGGGGAATACAAATGCGTTCGCGGTAGCGATCTCACTGCTGCTAGCATTTGCGCTCGGCGCTATCGCCGTTGGATTCGACTATCACGGCGATTATCAGGAGCGTTATCCCGCCTATTTCAACGGTCATACGACCTATGAAACAAGGGCGCCTGAGACCCCTCCTAGAATGGGCGGTTCCAATCAGAAGATTCCGTGCCAGAGCCCCCAAGGTAGTAGTGAATCCGAACTGTGCGCGGAGTGGCGTGCCGCGAACGGCTCAAAACAGGCGGCCGAATGGGCGCTCTGGCAACTAATCATAAGTGCCGTTGGCGTCGTCGGCCTGGGATTCACCCTATATTTCAACAAACGAGCGATCGACCTTGTGCTGGAAAGTGGAGAAGACGCCGAGCGAGCTCTTTCAATTGCCGCTCAGAATGCGGTTGCTGCGGGAGAGATGGCTAAGTCCGCAGCCGGGCAGCTACGGATCGCTCAAGACACAGCTTATCGGCAGTTGCGCGCCTATCTCTCTGTTGAGAGTGTCAACATCATCATGGCGCAAGCTGGCTTCCTCAAACTCCAGCTGGAGCTACGAAATGCGGGGGACACCCCGGCTACAATCAGCCTGTTTCTTGCAGCGTGGGTCGGGCCTCACCCACTCGCAGCCCTGCCTGCTAATGCGCCGGATCCAATTCGATTTAATTTCCACAGCCCTTTCATAAATGTGAACTGCGTCCAGAAGATAGACAGCTTCTATCCCATTCCGACGCAGACAACTGCCGAGACGGCTGCGGAAGGAATTGCGGCGTTGATTGCTGACGGTCTAGCAAACAACCTATTTGTCTACGGTCGAGTTGAGTTTCTGGATTTTCAGAGACACTTGCGAGTGCTCCATTTTTCTTATCGCATCCACGGCGGCATCAAGCACTACGGAATCCAGAACATTGAGCTGATTCCCACGAGTTTTGGCAACCGCTATGAGGACCGCGGCGTACAGCCCTAGCAGCCTGATCTCCGCTGCCGTCGGATGCAGATCGGCGCGGGACAAAGGTTTCAATAAGTTGGCTCACGAATGCAACACAGCCGAGGATGCTGGAAAAGTGTCGGGCAGCGGATAGAGTAGGGCTTTCTTCGGAAGGAGGACCCGATGCTGCAAGAATTCCGCGCCTTTATCGCCAAGGGCAACGTCCTCGACCTCGCCGTGGCGGTCATCATCGGCGCGGCCTTCGCGAAGATCGTCAGCAGCCTGACCGACGACATCATCATGCCGATCATCGGCAAGCTGTTCGGCGGGCTCGATTTTTCCAGCCACTTCCTGCTGCTCGGCCCCGTCCCCGGCGACTATAAGGGGTCGATGACGGACTATGCCGCGCTGAAGAAAGCCGGCGCTCCGGTGCTCGGCTGGGGCCAGTTCGTGACCGAGGTGGTCAGCTTCCTGATCCTCGCCTTCATCATCTTCCTGATGATCAAGGCCGCCAACAAGGCGATGCGCAAAGGCCCGGACGCGCCCGGTGGGCCAACCGAGGTCGAGCTGCTGACGGAAATCCGCGACGAGCTTCGCCGTCGCTGACGCTTTAGCGCAGCGCGGCCAGCTTTATCTGGCTGCCCGCGTCGAGGTAGCTGATCGTGATCGGCACCGGCTTGGGCAGCAGGACATGCGCTTCGGCCGTGGCTTCTGCTGGCGGGTCCTTGCCCAGCAGCCATTTCGCCAGCTTCTCCGCATCCTCAAGCCGGACGCAGCCGTGGCTGAGGTTGCGGGTGTCGGACGAGAACAGCTCCTTCTTCGGCGTGTCGTGAAGGTAAATGCCGTCGCCGTTGGGAAGGTCGAACTTGTACTGGCCGAGCGAGTTGGTCGGCCCGGGCAGCTGCCGGACGAGAATGGTCTGCTTGCCATCCGCCACCGCCTGCCAGTCGATGCTCTCGGGCGGGATGACTTCGGCGTCCGCGCCCCATTTGCTCACCACCTGGTAACCGTGGCTCGTGAGGTAGGGCATGCCCTGCTTCAGCACGTTGGCGGCGATCAGCGTCCGCGCCATGTCTTCCGACACGTGCCAGTATGGATTGAGCGTCTCATAGTTGATGACGCTTTGCAGCTCGGGTGTCGGAGTCTCCGGCTTGCCGACGATGACGCGCATGGAATCGCGCACCCGGCCGTCCTCGATCATGTAGAGGCGCGCCGAGGCGGCATCGACCAGCACGTAGCGGCCCTCGACCGGGATTTTCGCATTGGGGAGCGCATCGACGTAGAGCTGCGGCATGACGGTACCGGCAATCGGGCCGAGCGCTGGATAATAGAGCGCCAGCCCGAACGCGCCCGCGGCCAAGGCCAGGCACGCGGCGCCAGCGATCACAAACCTGCGGCGATGCGATTTCTTTGCTGTCATGCGGTTGCCCCCGTCAGACGATCATACGCCAAAACGCGAACTGGCGCGAGCAACGGCCGCGCAGCGCTAAAAGAACAGTGGAGGGCTTCTGTTGCCCGGTGCCCTCCGAACCGCTGGAATCCCCTTCTGTTGCCCGGTGGGGTCCGACCGCGCTTTTGTCTTTGTAACTTAAACCGTTAGGTCGTCAGTTACGCAGCAATTGCGAGCGCCTCGTTATCGTTGGCACTTGTGTGAATGGCCCGTCACGGTGAGCCAATCCGATCGGCAATCGGGCCTTTACTGCACTCGTCGATCCTATTTCGCCCCCATCAGCAACAGCGCTTTGGCACCGCTGCTGGTGGTGGAGGCGCCGGGGTACTGCCCCCCGGGTCCGAAATGCCTATTCCACCTGACAGTCTACCGACATAGCCGGTTGCCCGGCGACCTTCAGATAGGGTTTTTGCGCCCAAATCTCAAGGAATGGCTCTGGAATCCGGCGCGCCAGTGCTGATATGGGCGACAGCAACACACTCACCAACAGGGGATCAACGCCATGAAAAAACTGACCTTTGCAATCGTCGGCATCGCTGCGCTGGCGCTTTCGGCCTGCCACAACGACAACCAGGACCAGGTCCAGAACGTCGAGCTTAACCAGCCCAGCGCCGATGTCCTGAACGAACAGGCCAACGAAGCTGCGAACGACGCCGCGAACAGCGCCGCCGCAGCCAACGCCGCTGCCGAGGACGCCAATGCCTCGGCCAATGTCGCCAGCCCGGAAGACGCCCAGGAACAAAACGTCAGCGGCATGTAACCGGTGGCCGATGAGGCCATCCCCGCGGCGACGCTGATCCTGGCGAGGGACGGCGGACGCGGTCCCGAAGTGCTGATGGTCGAGCGGGCGGAAGGCATGGCCTTCGCCGCCGGTGCCTGGGTGTTCCCGGGCGGCCGCATTGACGAGGCCGACCGGCGCCTGGGCGGGCGCATCGGCGCCGAGCCAGCCGCCGTCGCCGCCATTCGCGAAAC
>JBQCFF010000212.1:0-3763 GCA_051959485.1 Devosia sp.
TCGCCGATCATGGCGATCTCGCCCTGGTTCATCACCCCGATGCGGGTGGCGAGGCTCATCGCCTCTTCCTGGTCGTGGGTGACGACGATGAAGGTGACGCCGAGCGTCTCCTGGATCTTCACCAGCTCGAACTGGGTCTCCTCGCGCAGCTTCTTGTCGAGCGCGCCGAGCGGCTCGTCGAGCAGCAGCAGCTTCGGCCGCTTGGCCAGCGCCCGGGCGAGCGCCACGCGCTGCCGCTGGCCGCCCGACAGCTGGTGCGGCTTGCGCTGCGCATACGCCTCGAGCTTCACCAGCTTCAGCAGCTCGTCGACCCGCGCCGCGATCTCGGGCTTCGGCATGTGGTCGCGCTTCAGCCCATAGGCGATGTTGTTCCACACGCTCATGTGCGGGAACAGCGCATAGGACTGGAACATCATGTTGATGGGCCGGTTGTAGGGCGCCACATCGGCCATGTTCTGGCCGTCGATCTCGATGCTGCCCGAGGTCGGCGCCTCGAAGCCGGCGAGCATGCGCAGCAGCGTCGACTTGCCCGAGCCCGAGCCGCCGAGCAGGCAGAACAGCTCGCCCTTGTAGATATCGAGCGAGAGGTCGTTCACCGCGGCCACGTCGCCAAACTTCTTGGTGACGTTGCGGATGCGCACGAAGGGCTTGGCGGCGGGATCGCGCCAGGGCCGCGTATCGGCAGCAAGCTGGGGTTTCTTGGCCATCGCTGGTCAGTCCGTCCTATGCGAACGGGGCCGGGGCCTTCAGCCCCCCGCCCCGTTCATTGCGTTCAAGAAAGGGACGGAGCCGAAGCCCCGCCCGGGATGTGAGATCAGGCGCCGGCCTTGATGCGCTGCCAGGTCTCGGTCAGCAGCTCGTCGTAGTCGGGCGTGTGCGCCTTGAGGGTGAACAGCTTGGCCGAGACGTCGGCCGGCGGGTAGATCGCCGGGTCGTCCTTCACCTCGGGGCTGATGAACTCGAGCGCCGCCTTGTTGCCCGAGGCGTAGAACACGTAGTTGCTGTTGGCCGCCGCGATGTCGGGGCGCAGCATGAAGTCGATGAACTTGTAGGCGTTGTCGACATGCGGGGCGTCCGCCGGAATGGCGAACAGGTCGAACCACTTGAGCGCGCCTTCCTTCGGGATCACGTAGGCGACTTCGACGCCGGCATTGGCCTGGGTCGCCGCGTCACGGGCGATGAACACGTCGCCCGAGTAGCCGATCGACAGGCAGACCTCGCCGTTGCCGAGGTCGTCGATATACTGCGAGGAGTTCACCGTCCGCACGTAGGGACGGATCGACATCAGCAGCTCCTCGGCCTTCTTCAGGTCGTCGGGGCTCTCCGAGTTGGGGTCGAGCCCGAGATAGTTCAGCGCCGTGGCCATCACTTCGGCTGGGGCATCGAGCAGGTTGACGCCGCAATCCTGCAGCTTCTGCAGGTTCTCGGGCTTGAACACGATGTCCCAGCTGTCCACCGGCACGTCGCCCAGCCGCTCCTTCACCTTGGCCACGTTGTAGCCGATGGCGGTGGTGCCCCACATGTAGTCGACCGAGTGGGCGTTGTCCGGGTCGTGCGCGGCGGTCGCCGCCATCACGTCGGGGTCCATGTTCTTGAGGTTCGGCAGCTTCGCCTTGTCGAAGGGCAGGAACAGCCCGGCCGCCACCTGGCGCTCGAGGAAGAAGCCCGAGGGCACCACGACGTCATAGCCCGAGCCGCCGGCCAGCAGCTTGGCCTCGACCAGCTCGTTGGAGTCGAACACGTCGTAGTTCACCTTGATGCCCGTCTCGGCCTCGAACTTCGCCACCGTGTCCTCGGCGATGTAATCGGACCAGTTGTAGACGTTCACCACGTTGTCCTGGGCCAGCGCCGGGGTGGCGATGAGCAGCGCGCCGAGCGCGACCAGCAATGATTTGTGCATGAGCGTAGTCTCCCTGTCAGTAGGCGCGGGGGTGGAGGAGGCCGCGCAATGGCGATGGTTGCACCGGCTGGCTCGTGGCCCCGGGCAGGTGGCGGCGGGCCAGGCAGCGCAGCGCGAAGCGCGCGCGAGTAGGCCGGCGTCGGAATGAACTGGATACACGGGAGGGGAGGCCAAGCGGCGCGGGCGCCGCGCCGGGAGACGAAAGGGTCGCAATGTGCCCCGATCGGGGCGCGCATCGATCCGACGGCGCCGGACCAACAATGACCGTGTTCAGTGAAGTGCCCTTCCCCGCTCGGAGCCTCCGCAACGGAGGCGAAACCTAGTGGCAAACGTTCGGTGGGGCAAGGGTGTTGGGCGGGTCCGAAACGTCACTTTCCGCCGCAGTTGCGCCGCCGCCAAATCCGGTTCAATGAAGCCGGATCGACCCGAACGACGCGAGCATCTCCGTGAGCCTCAAGCCGCATCTGTCCATCTCACCCGCCGTGCAGTCCGCGCTTGATGCCGGGCGTCCGATCGTCGCACTCGAATCGACCATCATCACGCACGGCATGCCCTATCCGCAGAACCTCGAAATGGCGCAGAACGTCGAGCGGGTGATCGCCGCCAACGGCGCCGTGCCCGCCACCGTCGCCATCATGGACGGCCGGTTCATGGTGGGCACCACCGATGCCGACCTCGAGCGGCTGGGGCGCACCGGCGGCGTCGCCGCCAAGGCCTCGCGCCGCGACGTGGCGGCGCTGCTCGCCTCGGGCGAGGTCGCCGGCACCACCGTCGCCACCACCATGATGGCGGCCGAGGCGGCGGGCATCCGGGTGTTCGCCACCGGCGGCATCGGCGGCGTGCATCGCGGCGCCGAGACGACGTTCGACATCTCGGCCGACCTCGACGAGCTGGGCCGCACGCAGGTCGCCGTGGTGTGCGCTGGGGCCAAGTCGATCCTCGACATCCCCAAGACGCTGGAGGTGCTGGAGAGCAAGGGCGTACCGGTGCTCGGCTTCGGCACCGACGACTTCCCCGCCTTCTGGGCCCGCAAGAGCGGCGGCAAGGTCGACCACCGGGTGGACGATGCGGCGGGGGCGGCGAAGATCATCGCGCTGCAGTTCGAGCTCGGCCTCGGCGGCGTGCTGGTCGCCAACCCGATCCCCGAGAGCCATGCGCTCGATGCCGCCGAGATCGAGAGCCACATTGCCGCGGCGATCCGCGATGCCGACAGCCAGGGCGTCGGCCGCAAGGACCTGACGCCGTTCCTCCTGAAGCGCATCTTCGAGCTGACCGCGGGCCGCAGCCTCGTCGCCAACATCGCGCTGGTCGAGAACAATGCCAGGGTGGCGGCCGAGATCGCCGTGGCGCTGGCGCGATGAGTGCAGCGCCGCGCGTGATCGTCATCGGGGACGTGATGACCGACGTCATCGTCATCCCCGAGGGGCCGATGGTGCGCGGCTCCGACCGGCGGGCGCAGATCCGCACCCGCCCGGGTGGCTCCGGCGCCAACCAGGCGGTGTGGCTCGGCTCGATGGGCACGAAGGTCAGCTTCGTGGCGCGGGTCGGGGCGGCGGACAAGCCGCATCTCGAGGCCTATTTCAAGGGTTTCCACGTCGACCCGGTGCTGATCGCCGACCCGGCGCAGCCCTCGGGCATGCTGGTCACCATCATCGACCCGGATGGCGAGCGCAGCTTCCTGACCGATCGCGGCGCCAACCTCGATCTGAGCCATTCCGACATGCCGGTCTGGCTGCTCGACGATACGCGGCTCGTCGTCGTCTCGGGCTATTCGCTGTTCGCCGAGCATCCGCGCGGGGCGGTGCAGTGGATGGCCGGCGAGGCCAAGCGGCGCAACATCCCGGTCGCGGTGGACGCCGCCTC
>JBQCFF010000213.1:0-4734 GCA_051959485.1 Devosia sp.
GCCAAGCAGCCCGAGTTCGTCACCACCGCGGCCGACTATGTCGGCAAGCGGGTCACCGACTCGCAGGCCGGCAAGGGCCAGGCGATGCGCGCCGAGTGGGCCAAGACCCTGGGGGTCGTCGCCGGCCGCTACGGCGTGCAGCCCGAGGCGATCCTCGCCATCTGGGGCATCGAGACGAACTACGGCGGGTTCATGGGCGGCATCAACACGCCGCATGCCCTCGCCACCCTGACCTATGGCGGCTACCGGGCGAGCTATTTCGGCGCCGAGCTGATCACCTCGCTGGAGATCCTGCAGGCCGGCCACGTGTCGCCGGGCAACATGGTCGGCTCCTGGGCCGGCGCCATGGGCCACCCGCAGTTCATGCCCTCGAGCTTCATGAAGTACGCCGCCGACTTCCATGGCGACGGCCACGAGGACATCTGGGGATCGGTGCCCGACGCCCTCGCCTCGATCGCCAACTACCTCAAGGGCTTCGGCTGGCGCCCCGGCGAGACCTGGGGCTACGAGGTGACGCTGCCCGCCGATTTCAACTACCAAAACGTCTGGAGCGGCATCACCGCCACCCTCGGCGACTGGAACGGCGTCGGCGTCCGGCGCGCCAGCGGCAAGCCGTTCCCGCGCGCCAGCGACACGGCCCGGCTGTTCATGCCGATGGGCGGCAACGGCCCGGTGTTCGCGGTGCTGGCGAACTTCGACGTCATCAAGCGCTACAACAATTCCGACAGCTACGCGCTGGCGGTCGGCCACCTCGCCGACCGCATCCTCGGCGTCGGCGGCTTTGCCGCCCCGTGGCCCAAGGACACCGCGCTCAGCAAGGACGACCGCAAGCAGGTGCAGGCGCTGCTGGCCCGCCGTGGCTACCAGATCGGCACCCCCGACGGGGTGATCGGGCCGAAGACGCGGGCCGCCGTGATCGACTGGCAGGCACGGGCCGGCCTGCTGCCGGACGGGCACGTGTCGGGCAATTTGCTGCGGGCGCTGAGCTGACGCCGTCTCGGCCCCCCACCCAGCTACGCTAGCTCGCTTCGCTCACAAGCTTCGCTGCCCTCCCCACAAGGGGGAGGGAGACCGGCGGCACAGGTCAGGCGACAACGACTCCCTCCCCTCGATGGGGAGGGTAGCGCAGCTGGTCGCGAAGCGGCCTAGCGGAGCTGGGGTGGGGTGAACGACGCCCTACAGCCTCACGGCCGTGCCTGACACCGACACCAGCAGCATCGAGCCCTGGGCGCCGACCACTTCGTAGTCGATGTCGATGCCGACCACCGCGTCGGCGCCGAGCCGCTGCGCTTCGTAGCGCAGTTCCTCGAAGGCCTCGCGGCGGGCATCGCGCAGCGCGCCTTCATACGCCCCGGCCCGGCCGCCGACGATGTCGCGGATGCCGGCGAACAGGTCCTTGAAGATGTTGGCGCCGACGATCACCTCGCCGGTGACGATGCCCAGGTAGTCGCGGATCGGCCGGCCCTCGAGGGTCGGGGTCGTCGAGATGATCACCATTGTTCAGCCCCCTGCTTACGCTTTCGACATCTGGGCGCGCAGCACCGTGCGGTCGCGCGCCGAAACGCCGATCAGCTCGGCGATGCGCCAGACCATGTTGTCTTCGAGTTCGTGGTTCTTGCTGTCGGCGAACACCACCTGCCACATCATCCGGATGATCTCGAGCTTTTCGGCGGCATCGAGCGAGGACAGGGCGGAGGTGAAGCGGTAGAAATCGACCGATTCCCGGTCGCGCCGGGTCGCCTCGGCGATCAGCTTTTCCACCTCGGCTTCGCTGAGGCTGTAGAAATCCATCAGCGTGCCGCGCAGCGTCGAGCGCTCGCCGTCGGTGATCACGCCGTCGATGGCTGCCAGGTGCACCAGCAGCGCGGCGACGGCGAGTTGTGGCTCCATCGACAGCACGGTGGCGTCGGGCCGCTGGAAAATCGAGCGCAGGGCGTCGAACATGCGGGGGGTTTTCCTTTGCTTGGCGCCTAAAGATAGGGGCTCGGGGGAAAACGCGGAAGGGGCGCGGATGGTCGCGGGGTGGCGCGGCAAAGAATCTCTCGCTTGACTCGCAACCGGACTCGTGTGTTCTCTATTTGTTCTCAAACAGAACCGTTCCGTTGCCTGCCGAGTACCCGCCATGTCCCGTCCCAAACCCGATCTCGACGCCCTCCGCGCCCGGATCGCCGCCCTGGAAAAGCGGCCGGTTCTGGCGGATGGCGCAGGCCATCCGGCGCCCGGGCAGCCGGTGGGCGCGGCGGACCTGCTCGGCCTGCTGCAGGCCCCGCCCGGGCTCCTCCACGAGGTGTTCGCCGACGAACACCGGCAATCGGGAACCGCGCTCGGCTTCACCCTCGGGCTGGCCCGCGCGCTGCTCACCCAGGGCCGGCAGGCCCTGATCTACCTGCAGCTCAGCGCCGAGACGCAGGAGATCGGCCTGCCCTACGGCATCGGCTTTTCCACCTTCGGGCTCTCCCCCGACTCGCTGGTCATCGGCCGCATCGCCAGCGTTCCCGAACTGCTCTGGGCGCTGGAGGAAGCGCTCGCCTGCCGCGCCGTCGCCGGCGTCATCGTCGACCTCGCGAGCCACCCCAAGGCGCTCGATTTCACCGTCTCGCGCCGCATCGCGCTGCGCGCCGCGGCCGCCAGCACCTCGGCCTTCCTGATCCGCTACGGCGCCGGGCGGGAGGCGAGCGCGGCGCGCCTCAGGTGGCACGTGAAGCCGGGGGTGAGTGCCGGCCAGCCCTTCGATGCCGCGGCCCCCGGCCAGCCGCGCTTCGCCATCGAGATCGAGAAGCTCCGCATCGGCAACTGGAAGAAGGCGGAACAGCAGCACCTGACCCTGGACTGGACAGAAAATGGCTTCGTTTCAGTCGATCCCCAGCAGCGTCCCCGCGTTCCGCTTCGCCGGCCGGCGGCGCCATCTCGCCCTCAGCCTGCCGCGCTGGGCGACCGACTGTCTCAGGCGAGCTGACCCGTCGATCCCCCGCCATCGCCCGCTGGTGCTGTTGGAGAAGCTAAAGGGCGGCATGCGCCTCGCAGCCCTCGATGCGGCCGCCGGCAGAGCCGGCCTGTCGGTCGGCCAGAACGTCTCGGATGCCCGGGCGCTGGTGCCCGACCTGCTGGTGCATGAGCTCGACCGGGATTTCACCTCGCACGTGTTCTCCGAGTTCGCCGACTGGCACTCCAACGCGAGCCCGATCGTCGCCGTGCACGATGTCATGGTGCCATACGGTGACCTGATCCTCGACATCACCGGCGTCGCCCACCTGTTCGGCGGCGAGGCGCGGATGCTTGCGACCTTGACCGGGCGGCTGCGGGAGCTGGGCTACACGGCCCATGGCGCCATCGCCGACACGGTGGGCGCCGCCTGGGCCTTCGCCCACTACGATCCCGGCCGCATCGTGCCCGAAGCCGAGCTCGAAGCGAGCCTCGCCGACCTGCCGGTGGCCTGCCTGAGGCTCGACGAGGCCCAGGTCGCCGGCCTCGACCAGATGGGGCTCAAGACGGTCGGCCAGCTCTATGGCCGCGACCGCAAGGCGTTGCAGGCCCGCTTCGGCGCCGGCCTGGTCACCCGGCTCGACCAGGCTCTCGGCAGCCTCGAGGAGCGCGTCACCCCCCGCGTACCGGTCGCCGAATACTATGCAGAGCGCCGTTTCGCCGAGCCGATCGGTTACCTCGACGACGTGCTGATGACGGTGCGCGACCTTGCCATCCAGCTGGGCGTGCGGCTCGGCGCCGAGGAACTGGGGGCGCAGAGCTTTCACCTCTTCCTCTACCGGGTCGACCACAAGGTGATGACCAGGTCGGTCAACGCCGCTCGCGCCACCCGCGACCCCACCCATGTCGCCCAGCTCTTCGTGCATCGTTCCGAGCGGCTCGAGGGCGAGTACGATGCCGGCTTCGGCATCGACATGATCCGGCTGGCTGCCGGCTCGCTTTCCCCTGCTGCCGGCGTGCAGGTCGGTGCCTTCGAGATCGACGACGGGGCGCAGGACCTCGCCCGCCTCTACGACCGCATGACCAGCCGGCTGGGACCGCTGGCGGTGCTGCGCTCCAAGCCCGTCGACACCCACATCCCCGAACGCGCGGTGAAGCTCGAGCCGGTGGTCGCCCGCACCGCAGACGACCCGAACGCCAGCGCCGATCCGCCCGTGCGGCCGCTGCGCCTCCTTCCCACCCCCGAGCCGATCGAGGTGATCGCCGAGGTGCCGCATGGCCCGCCGCTGCGCATGGTCTGGCGCCGCCTCTCCTGTCGCGTGCTGAAGGCCTCGGGCCCCGAACGCATCGAGGCCGAATGGTGGCGCACCGGGCAGAAGCTCGATTTCCTCACCGCGCCAACCGTCGGCGAGGCCGAGATCGCCCCGCAGGACCATGCCGATCCGACCAGGAAGCGGGTGAAACCGGAGCCGCTGGCCGAGCATGTCTCGAAACTGGCGAGCTTCGATCCCGACACCACGGTGCGCGACTACTACGTCATCGAGGACGATGCCGGTCGCCGCTTCTGGGTGTTCCGCGTCGGCCTCTACGGCGCCAGCGCGCCGCCCCGCTGGTACCTGCACGGGTTCTTCGCATGAGCACCCCGGCCTATGCCGAGTTGATGGCGACCAGCAACTTCTCCTTCCTCCGCTCGGGCTCGCACCCGGAGGAACTGGTCTCGGCCGCCATGGCGATGGGCCTGAACGGCATCGGTATCGCCGACCGCAACAGTTTTGCCGGCGTCGTCCGCGGCTATGTCGCGCATCGCGACCT
>JBQCFF010000214.1:0-3380 GCA_051959485.1 Devosia sp.
CTCACCAACGCCGACGGCGCCGAGGACTTCAAGATCATGACCGCGCCGGTCGCCACGCCCGATGCCGAGCACTGGACCGACCTCGTCCCCCACACTCCCGGCGTGCTGATCCTCGACATCATCCTGCTGCAGCACCACCTCGTCCGCCTCGAGCGCTTCGAGGGCCTGCCGCGCATCGTGGTGCGCGAGCTCGCAAGCGGCAGCGAGTGGGCGGTGAAGTTCGACGAGGAGGCCTATTCGCTCGGCATGTCCGCCGGCTTCGAGTTCGACACCACGACCATCCGCTTCACCTATTCCTCGCCGACCACGCCGTCGCGTACCTACGACCTCGAGCTGACCACCGGCGAGCGCACCCTGCTGAAGGAGCAGGAGGTGCCGTCGGGCCACAACCCGGCCGACTACGAGACGAAGCGCATCTTCGCCACCGCCAGCGACGGCGAGCGCGTCCCGATCACCCTGCTCTACCGCAAGGGCCTGGAGCTCGACGGCTCCGCCCCCGCCCTGCTCTACGGCTACGGCGCCTATGGCATCGCCATGCCCGCCAGCTTCTCGGTATCGAAGCTCAGTCTTGTCGACCGCGGCGTCGTCTACGCCACCGCGCATGTCCGCGGCGGCATGGACAAGGGCTACGCCTGGTACCGCAACGGCCGGCGCGAGCACAAAACCAACACCTTCACGGATTTCATCGCCGCCGCCGAAACCCTGATCGAGCTCGGCTACACCGCAAAGGGCCGGATCGTCGCCGAAGGCGGCTCGGCCGGCGGGCTGCTGATGGGCGCCGTCGCCAACCTGCGGCCCGACCTCTGGGCCGGCATCATCGCCGAGGTGCCGTTCGTCGACGTGCTCAACACCATGCTCGACGATACGCTGCCGCTCACCCCGCCCGAGTGGCCCGAGTGGGGCAACCCGATCACCGACAGGGCCGCCTACGACCGCATCGCCGGCTACGCCCCTTACGAGCGGGTCGAGGCCAGGGACTATCCGCCGCTGCTCGTCATCGCCGGCCTCACCGACCCGCGCGTCACCTACTGGGAGCCGGCCAAGTGGGTGGCCAGGCTCCGCGCCACCAAGACCGGCACCGCCCCGCTCTACCTCAAGACCCACATGGGCGCCGGCCACGCCGGCGCCTCCGGCCGCTTCGACGCGCTGAAGGAAACCGGCCTGAGCTACGCCTTCGCGCTGCAGAGCATGGGATTGGCCTAAGACTTAGTCGTGCACGAGGCTGACTTGTAGCCTTGTACCGGTCGCTTCGGCATACCGGCGCAAGGTGGCGAGCGATGGAGAAATGCCGCCGCCTTCGAGCCGCGCGATCGCGGACTGCGTGGTGCCGATCCGTTCGGCCACCTCCGTCTGCGTGAGCCCGGCCTCCATCCGTGCCTTGACCAGCGCCTCGATCACCGCAAACTCTGCGTCCGCCTTCTCGTACTCGGCGCGGAACTCGGGATTGTCCATCAACCGCTTCTTGAGATCGGCAATCTTCGTCATTGTGGTACCTGTTTCATTCTCTGCCGCGCGACTTCCAGCGCGGTCCTCGGTGTCTTCTGCGACTTCTTCACGAACACATGCAGCAGCACCACGCGTCGGCCGGTAACGGCAACATAGAAGCCGCGGGCTATCCCCTCGGAGGCCTTGGCCCGCAACTCCCAGAGCTTGCCCTCGATATGTTTGACGTGTGGCTCGTGAACGTGTTCCAGCCCCACTCCTTCCACCATTTCCAAGAGGCGGATGAGCCGGGCCTGCAACCCGGGCGGTAATGCCGCAATCTCGGCATCCACGTCGGCGTTGAGCGTCTCGACGGTCCATCGCATATCCGATATATAGCGTATATGCGATTATGCGCAAGAGCGCCGATGGAGTTGCTGGAACAGCCACGCCATTCCGCCCGGCCGCACCGGATTGGCATAATCCTCCCAAAGCCGTCATTGGCGCGCTCGCCTAAAGGGCCTATATCGGCTTGGCCCAGCGTCCAATATCCAAAGACCACCTCAAGGAGGCTCCAGAAATGGCTTTCGAACTCCCCGCCCTGCCCTACGCCTACGATGCCCTCGGCCCCTACATGTCGAAGGAAACGCTCGAGTATCACCACGACAAGCACCATCAGGCCTATGTCACCAACGGCAACAACCTGCTGAAGGACAGCGGGCTGGAGGGCAAGAGCCTCGAGGACATCGTCAAGGAGAGCTACGGCAAGAACCAGGGCCTCTTCAACAATGCCGGCCAGCACTACAACCACCTGCATTTCTGGAACTGGATGAAGCCGAACGGCGGCGGCAAGTCGCTCCCGGCCGCGCTGCAGAAGGCGATCGATGCCGACCTCGGCGGCTACGACAAGTTCCGCACCGATTTCATCGCTGCCGGCACGACGCAGTTCGGCTCCGGCTGGGCCTGGCTCGCGGTCAAGGACGGCAAGCTCGCGATCTCGAAGACGCCGAACGGCGAGTCGCCGCTGGTCCACGGCGCGACCCCGATCCTCGGCGTCGACGTGTGGGAGCACTCCTACTACATCGACTACCGGAACGCCCGGCCGAAGTACCTCGAGGCCTTCGTCGACAATCTCATCAACTGGGAATACGTCGAAAAGCTTTATAACGAAGCCCGCTAAGCTTTCCGGTACGCAATAATCGCGGAAAGGCCCGGCTGCCGAAGCCGGGCCTTCTGTTTTTCCGCGCCGGGTGGTAACGCTTCGTTAACCAGCGGAGCACCGCCTTGGCCGAACCCGGCAAGACCATTGCTGTCCTCGTCGCGAATCCGGCGCTGAGCTCGATCCTCACCATGGTGCTCGCCTCGGTACCGAGCTTCCGCGTCCGCCCGTTCGAGTCGGAACTAGCGCTGACCATCTACATGCGCCTCGCGCCGGTCGATCTCGTGGTCGCCGATTTCGACGCCGAGCACGCCCGCGCCGACCTCGTAACCCGCGACTTGCGCGACGATCCGGGCATCGAGCGCCCGGAGTTCCAGGTCATCGCGCTCGCCTCGGCGGTCACGCCCGAGACCAAGACCCTGTGCCTCAAGGCCGGCATCGACGAAGTCATCGTCAAGCCGATGTCGCCAAAATATCTGCTCGAGCGCGTGCAGTCCCGCCTCAGGCAACGGGTCCCGCAGCGGGTGCTCCGCCGCATAGCGCCGAAGCCGGCGCCGCGCCCCGATTTCTCGGACGCCGGCAACGTCATCCCGCTGTGGCCGCGCGAGCGTCCACTGCCGCAGCACTGAAGTCGCTGGGGGAGGTCAGGCGCTGATCGCCCGGCAACTGCACGCCGGAACGCTTGCCCGACAACGGGCGTTCAGCAAGGAACGAAGGAAATGGCCCAGGTGACAGAAACCCTTCACAGAGCGTACAGCCTGGCCGCCGTGCTGGCCATTGCGGGCGGGGCCATAGTCGT
>JBQCFF010000215.1:0-7967 GCA_051959485.1 Devosia sp.
GCAGATCGACCGCATGCGCCACGCGGCGACGCGCGCCCTGCTCGAGCGCGACGACGTGATCATCGTCGCCTCGGTCTCCTGCATCTACGGCATCGGCTCGGTGGAGGACTACACCGCCATGACCGTCGACCTGCGCAAGGGCCAGAAGGTCGACCAGCGCGAGCTGCTGCGCTCGCTCACCGCGCTGCAGTACAAGCGCGGCGAGGCCGGTTTCACCCGCGGCACCTTCCGCGTCCGGGGCGATACCGTCGAGCTGTTCCCGGCCCACTACGAGGATGCCGCCTGGCGCCTCACCTTCTTCGGCAACGAGATCGAGTCGATCGCCGAGTTCGACCCGCTGACCGGCAAGAAGGCCTCCGACCTGCTCTCGGTCCGCGTCTTCGCCAACTCGCACTACGTGACGCCGCGCGCCACGCTGTCGGGCGCCATCAAGGAGATCCGCAAGGAGCTCGCGGCCCGCCTGCAGGAGCTGAACGGCGCCGGCCGCTTCCTCGAGGCGCAGCGGCTCGAGCAGCGCTGCCTGTTCGACCTCGAGATGATGGAAGCCACCGGCTCCTGCGCCGGCATCGAGAACTATTCGCGCTACTTCAGCGGCAGAAAACCCGGCGAGCCGCCGCCGACGCTGTTCGAGTACCTGCCCGACGACGCCCTCGTCTTCATCGACGAGAGCCACGTCACCATCGGCCAGCTCGGCGCCATGTATCGCGGCGACCTGCGGCGCAAGGCGACGCTGGCCGAATACGGCTTCCGCCTGCCCTCGGCCATGGATAACCGGCCGCTCCGCTTCGAGGAGTGGAACGCCATGCGCCCGCAGACGGTCTACGTCTCGGCCACCCCCGGTTCGTGGGAGCTCGAGCAGGCGGGCGGCGTCTTCACCGAGCAGGTGATCCGCCCCACCGGCCTGATCGACCCGCCGGTCGAGATCCGCCCCGCCAAGACCCAGGTCGACGACGTCGTCGACCAGATTCGCCAGGTCACCAGGGCCGGCTACCGCACGCTGGTCACCGTCTTGACCAAGCGCATGGCCGAGGACCTCACCGAGTATCTGCACGAACAGGGCATCCGTGTCCGCTACATGCACAGCGACATCGACACCATCGAGCGCATCGAGATCATCCGCGACCTGCGGCTCGGCGGCTTCGACGTGCTGGTCGGCATCAACCTGTTGCGCGAGGGCCTCGACATTCCGGAGTGCGGCTTCGTCGCCATCCTCGATGCCGACAAGGAGGGGTTCCTGCGCTCCGAGACCTCGCTGATCCAGACCATCGGCCGCGCCGCCCGCAACGTCGACGGCACGGTGATCCTCTACGCCGACAACATGACCGGCTCGATGGAGCGCGCCATCGCCGAGACGACCCGCCGCCGCGAGAAGCAGATGGCCTACAACGAGGCCCACGGCATCACCCCGCAGAGCGTCAAGTCGAACATCAAGGAGATCGTTGACTCGGTCTACGAGCAGGACCACGTCACCGTCTCGATCGGCAAGGACAAGTCCGGCCGCGAAAAGGTGCAAGCCGGCGCCAACCTCGCCGCCGTCCTCAAGGACCTGGAACGCGAGATGCGCGAAGCCGCGACGAACCTGGAGTTCGAGAAAGCCGCCCGCCTCCGCGACGAGATCAAGCGGTTGCGCGAGATGGAGCTGGATGTGCTGGAGGGGGCGAGGGCGGAGTAATATACTAGCGCCACCTCCATCAGACTACGACCGATTCTCGATGCAGTACCCGCAATGACTACAGAGGACAATGAGGCACGAGATATTGATCTCGCCATATTTGACATGGTCCGTAAGCAGCTAAAGCAAAAGAACTCAACGCTCGTTTCGCCCGAGAATGAGTTTCATTATAGGCACGGCCAAGGATGGACTCACGTAGACACAGCCAGCCACAGTAGCAATACTGGGATGTTTCACGAACATTCTGCAGAGTTGAGTATTCAGACGCAGTCGATCATCGACAATGACGAAAGGGTCATTGTTCGTTTTGTCAAAGAGATGTCCGACGCGATGCATGCCACGTTCGCTCGGTCCGTTTTTGCTACTGTTGGCGACGCCGCAGAAAGCGTAGGTAACAGCATAACGTTCAGCATCGACCAGTCGCTGACTCAGGAGGAGCGCGGCAGGGCAATCCGCTCGCAAGTCGCTGACATGATTGACAAAATTGACCTATCGGTCGACAAATTTGGGCGCGTCTCTTATCCATCGTTTCATATCGGACCGGACAACAAGGAGATTTTGTACGCTATTAGCTTGCCGGAGACGCTAGAAGAACAGCTAAGAACCTACGAGATGCAACGCAGGAAAGAATCGGAAGCCATCGGCCGCGAGGCTGAACGATTGTCCATGTATGTTCGGCGCGACAATGACTAGAATTTTAATTGGGGTGGGCTGCAATAGCTACGACTCCTTGCCATCACTTAGAGGTTCGGAAGCGGACGCAGAAGCAATTTCAGACATACTGGTCGGGAACCACAGATATAAATACAGCGAAGAGCATAGCAAAACGCTGCTATCTCCGTCTTTGGCCGAATTGCGCCAAGAGATCATCGCAATCTACCAAAATGAGCCGACTGAAGTACTAATATATTTTTCTGGTCATGCTGAATCTCGTCAAGGACGACTATACTTAAAGCTACGAGACACAAATGACCGGCTGCTTCCACCAACATCAATCTCGGTCAGCGAGTTAATCGACCTTCTAGGGGCAGTCGAAACACTAGATCAAGTAAACATCGTTATCGACGCCTGCAACGCAGGTGGCATAGGCGCCGACCTCGCGCGAACGCTGGGGGAGCGGGCGCAGCAAACCCCCGCAGCCACCGGTCTTTCTATTCTTGCCGCATCGGGGCCTGAGCAAGCGGCAATGGAGGCTGCGCGCGGCGGACGACTTACGCGCGCTATCGTCGATATTCTCGATGGCACCACCGTTAGCCAACGCTGGAGCCCCTTTCTGGATCTCTCTCAGATTTATGAGGGGGTGAAGCGAGTACCAACCGTCGCATCCCAGAGTCCGTCCTTCTGGGCGATAAATCTTCGTGGACCGAGTGCCGTAGCGCCCAACCCGGCTTTTGACCCGGCCACGGCGGCAGTGGCTAGCCCTGAGACGTACTTTTCAGCGAACGTCCCCTTGTCGGATGCCCAGTTGAGAGTGATCGAGAATTTCGTGCACCATGTTAGAATCGATGGCTACGAACCGGAAATTCTACGTCCCGTACAAGAGGCCATTCGCACGCTGCCCGAACATCAGCAGGTGTCAGTTTTACTCGGCCTTTCCGAGACAGTTCAGCACTATGAACGAAACAAGCTTAACCTTCCCCCGGACAAGGAATCTCTTCTAGTCCAGGGGCTCCTGCCACTGGCCGACTCTCCGTCTGTGAAGTCACTGCTGGAGTTCCAAGGGAAGCAACTACTCGCGGTGGTTCTGGAACGCCTAGCTGCCTTGCACCTTGCACTTCTGGACAACGAAAAGTCCCTGCTAGCCCGCCCTGCAGCGTTTGGAGAGCTAGTGCTACTGCCAGTCCGCATAGCTAGGACACTGGGCTGGATTGGACTGGCGGCGCTTCATTGTACAGCCCTTGAGAAGCGCGACGCTCTACGCCAACTTAGCGAAATTATCCTTCGAGTATATGGGAACTCGGTAGTCTCAATTGATGAACGTCAATCAGCCGGCCTGTTGTTGTTCTTGCTAGCTGCCCGGACTTATCATTGGGAAGATATTTTTGACGAAG
Organism: Devosia sp.; assembly: GCA_051959485.1. Taxonomy (GTDB): domain Bacteria; phylum Pseudomonadota; class Alphaproteobacteria; order Rhizobiales; family Devosiaceae; genus Devosia_A. The sequence goes on from JBQCFF010000215.1 coordinate 3,724, forward strand.
TAGCAGGCAGAGCTTTTTTTGACTTGTGGTCCACCGGTGGGCGTATTCTCCGCACGGATTGTGAAGCAAAAGAGCAGGTTGCATACTTGCTTGCCAGATATGACAAATTCTCCGGCCTCCAATCAATCATCCAGCAGCCGAGTGAATTGGTCGCCGTTCTCTTGACAATGGGAGCAATCGCGGGCTTCGGGGAGATTTGGGACGCCGATCTTCGCGAGTTCGACGGGCAACACATCAACATGTTCGTAGCGACCGAACCGACTGAGTTCGGTGACGACCGAATTTCGCATGGAAGTAATTTGAGCATGCGAGTTGGACACGAGTTCTACAAGTTGGCGGACCTTAGACGATTCACACAGGATTTCCCCTTGTCACAAGAAATGATAGATTTCTCTTGCACCGTAGTCGCCGATGCAATCTCATTGATTATGACCGACCGGGTTAACTGGATGCGGTACTTCACCATGAGAAATAACGGTACTTTACCGATCTATTCTGATCATTTGACCTTAGCGGTGGATGACCCTACCGCCCCCATCGTTCTTTACAGCGCGTAGGTACTGATGGTGTCCGATGTCCTCTAGCCGACACCCTCACCCCTGCTCGATCGTCAGTGTCCCGTGCACCCGGTCCTCGATCGTCTGCAGCGGCAGGCTGAGGCGGAACTCCGCCTCCTCCGGGCGGTAGATGGAGAACCTGAAACCCCTGGCGCGGAGGTCGGCGGCCTGCTCGGGGGTGAGCTGCGGCCAGCGCGAGGCGGTGCCGGCGCTGCGGTCCAGGATGCGCTCGGTGAGGGGCAGGGTGTGAACAGGCATGGGGGTATTCCGGAATGGACGTGTCGGGCCATCGAGACTAGAACAAAACAGGAACGAACGCGAGTCCTGTCCGATGCCCGCACCCGCCGCCAAGCCGCTATTGCCCGCTGACCACCTCCCGCCCTTCGAGCTTGGAGGGCGATCGCAAATGAGAGCACGGCGCCTGTTGCGCCCCCCCTTCCGTCGGCTCCGCCGCCACCTTCCCCCGCCAGCGGGAGAAGGAGTCGTGCCGTCCACCTCCGGTGCAACGCGCCATCCTCTCCCGCCTGCGGGGGAGGGGGACCGCCGAAGGCGGTGGAGGGGGGAGCAACAAGCGCGACCCGTTTGCCCTCCCCGCCACGCGAGTCCTGTCCGATGCCCTCACCGCCACCAAGACGCTATCGGCCGCTGGCCACCTCCCCCCTTGCGGGCTTCGAGCCGTGCCGCAGGCAGAATCGCTCCAGTGGAGCGATTTTAGGAGAGAAGGCCTCGAGAGCTATGCTCGAATGGCAGGTAGCGTCGCCAGGAGCGATAGCGACGTAGCAGAGCAGGGAGGGGGGTGCGACCAAGGCTGGTCCCGATTGCCCTGACGTCGGTGGTACCCCCTCCCTACCTCCGCCAAGGCGCTGCCGCGCCCAAGCTTCGGTACCCTCCCCGCAAGGGGGAGGGTGGCCCGCACCGACCGCCCGTTCCCTTCGAGCCCGCCATGCCGCCCCCGCCGCACCTGCAGAAAAAATACTCCGGCAAGACCCACCTGCTGCAGCACGCCGCCGAGTGGGGGCAGCTGGTGATCGTCCGCTGCAACCTGTGCCGGCGCGGCGCCACCTACCTCGCGAGCGACCTCGTCACCCTGCTCGATCCCGGGCGCCCTGCCCTCTGGCCGCCCTTCCCCTGCCCGCGCTGCCGGACCGACGAGTTCATCCGCGTCACCCTCACCTCGCCCTGGGGCGGCGACTACGGCCACCTGCTGGTCCGCCGCCCCGGCCCGGTCCGCCGCATCCAGACCTGGCGCACCGTAAAACTCGGCGATCCGTGACGGGCGGCGCCGGCTTATCCCCGCCGCCAAGGGCCGCGCTATCCTCCCCGCGAAAGCAACCGCCGGAGGAGGCGCATCGTGAAAGCCAAACGCTGGGCCAGGCCGGCCCTCCCCACCACCACGGCCGTGGAGGCGCGGCTGCTCCCCGAGCTCGCGCCGCGCCTCGAGCGGCTCGCCGATGATGCCTGGGCGCTGGCGCAGCGGGCGCCCTCGGTCGCCGCCGATCCGGCGCTGGTGGCCGAGGCCGGCCGGCTGCTCGCGGCAGTGCGCCGGCTGCGCTGCCGCGAGCCCGGCTATCGCCTGCTGCCGCAAAGTTTTCCGGCCGGCATCCGCCTCCACGCCCTGGCGCTGTCGCTGCGCCAGCTGCAGGCGGCGACGACCCGGTTCACCGCCCGCCGCCAGCCCGCCGCCGGCCACGGGGTCGACGAGGCGATCGACGACATCAACCGCCTGAACGCCCTCGTCCTCCGCTCCATCGCGAGCGACATCGCCGAGCGCCTCAAGCTCGAGCTGCCGGCCGACCTGCAGCCGCCCGCGAAGCACCCCGACAACAAAGTTATCCCCGCGCCCTTGTACCCGCGGTAACCTCCTCGCACTGGCCCCGCACTGGACGGGATCGCGAGCGAACGGTTCGCGGGGGCAGGATCGGGTGGAGGGTGTCGCGCCCTCCTTGCCGAAGTTCCGGCCGGCCGGATGCCCCCCTTGGGGGCGAGGTCCGCCATTGGCGTCGGGTCGCTGTCCCTCGGGGCAGCGGGCGGCGCTGCGGGTTCCGGGGAAGTCCCCGCGGTCCGCCGGAGCGAGGTGGAAAGGCCCGGTCGCGCCGGCGGGGCGAGGCCCTACCTACACTGCGGACTACCGTTCGGGGCCGAGCCCCGCCGGCGCAGTCCTCTACCCCCCACCACCCCGACGGGCCCCGGCCCGCCGGGCGCCTCGGCACGTCCGTCCGCCGGCAGCCATCAACTTCCGCGCCCGCCGCAACCCATCGCCGCGGCTGCCGTTGCGTCGGCATCGCAGAAGCAAGGAGCACTCCCATGGCGCACGAAGAAGCCGGCCTCAGCCCTGCCGAGCTCGCCGACAAGGCTTGGCACCTCGCCGAAAAGATCCGCATCGGCATGTTTACCACCTGGGACGGCACGCAGCAGCGGGTGCGGCCGCTCACCGCCACCGTCGACCGCGAGGCGCACCTCATCCACTTCCTCATCGGCATCGACGGCGGCACCACCCTCGCCGACGCCACCGGCGCGCCGGCCCTGACGCTCGCCGAGCAGATCGAGCGCTACCCCACCGTCACGGTCGCCTTCGCCGACAAGGATGCGTCCGAATACGTCGCGATCACCGGCGAAGCGGAAGTCCTCAACGACCGCGCCAAGATCAAGGAGCTGTGGACGCCCTTCGCCAAGGCCTGGTGGGACGGCCCGGAGGATCCGCAGATCCGCCTCGTCACCGTCCGCCCGGACAACGCCGAGCTGTGGGAAGGGCCGAACAAGCTCGTCGCCTACGCGGTCATGCTCACCGCCGCCGCCACCGGCGCCAAGCCCGCCGTCGGCGACCACGGGGCGGTCCGCCTGTAGCGCGCAGCGCAGCGCCGCAATCCCGCCGGGTTTGCGGCGCTGCACTCAGCAAAACCCCGGAGCCGCCCATGCGCGCCACCCTCGCCCTCGTCGCCCTCGTTGCCGCCACCCTCGCCTTCCCGGCTGCCGCCGACGCCGCCAGCCGCTCCACCGCCCGCGCCTCCGGCGACGTCCCGCTGCGCGCCGGTCCCGGCGCCCGCTACGCCACGGTCGGCAGGCTGGCCAACGGCATGCCGGTGCACCTCGAGCGCTGCACCTACGAATCCAACTGGTGCCTGGTGCTGATCGACGGCGAGCCGGTGGGCTGGGCCCGCGGCTCCTACCTCGTCGGCTCGGGCGCCAAGCTCGAGGTCACGCCGCAGAAATTCCTCGGCTTCGATCCGCTCGACCCGCTGCCGTTTCCCGGCCGCCATGACGACGACGATTGAGCGGATTGGAATAAAACCCAAGATAAACGGCTGTTTCAGACCCGGTTCAGCCAGCTCCTTCTAGAACAGGTGCCAAGGCAGTGATGCCACAGCACAATGGAAGGAACAGAACATGTTTGGCCGTACGCTCAAGACCGTCGCCGTCGCCACCGCCGTCGTCCTCGCCACTGCCGGCGCCTCACTGGCCGCCAGCTATGCCTGGGTCGAGCACGACACCTACCTGTACGAGAAGCACAAGAGCTCGTCCGACCAGGTCGGCTTTGCCTGGGAAGGCCAGAAGGTGAAGGTGCTCAACACCTGGAACAACTGGGTCAAGATCAAGGCCAATGGCGACATCGGCTGGGTGAAGGAGCACAAGCTCGACTGGGCGCCCTTCCCTGTGGTCGATCCCTACTACGGTGGCGGCTATGGCAGC
>JBQCFF010000216.1:0-3638 GCA_051959485.1 Devosia sp.
ACCACGTTGCAGGAGATCGCATCGGCCAGCGCGCCGCCCATGCGGGTATCCCACATGTTGGCGAGGCTGGCGGCCGGCGCCACCCAGGCGGTGGAGAGGATCACCGTCACGGTGATGTAGATCAGCGACCCCACCCCGACGATCAGCCCCATGATCGGCCAGAAGATGCCCATCAGCACGGTCGAGCCGATCAGCATCACCAGCGAGGGCAGCAGGGCAATCAGCACCGTGTCGTTGAGCTGGTCGAGGGCCCACATGCCGCGGGTGATCTTGCGCACGGTCGAGCCGGCGAAGGCGTTGGCGTGCCAGTCCGCCGAAAAGCGCTGCACCCGCTGGAAGCCATGGGTGACGATGTCGGTCATCATCCGGAGCGTCAGCCGGATGATCAGCATGAAGATGGCCTGGCGCATCAGCACGCCGAGCAGCCCCAGCCCGGCAAGCGCTAGGAAGGCGGTCATCGCCGCGTTCCAGGCAACCTCGCTGGTGGCGGCGCCGCTCGCCACCGCCTCGACCAGGCGGCCGGCAAACAGCGGCGTCAGCAGGTCGGCGCAGATCTCGCCGAGCACGCACAGGATGATCAGGGCAATGCGCCCGCGCTGTTTCGCCCAGTGGCGGAACGAGAAACCCAGCACCTTGCTGAAGGCTTCGGCGCGGAAGTCGATCTTGAAACGAGCCATGTCGTCTGTCCGGACGCGCGGCAGGCGCAGCGAACCGGTCCCGATTGAAACGAAGGTGGGCGCCGCGTCAGTCGCGGCAGACGGGGACCGGCTGGCGGTCCGGGTCCACTCGGCAGAGCACCTGCAACCTAACGGTGCCGGTGGTCCCCGAAGGGGCGAGGTCGAGCGCGCATGATCATTTCGCCCCTCCCTTTGTCTTTCGGACGAGACAGCTCTTTTATGCGAGTTTCAGGCCGTCTGCAACCAGCCCGCTCTAGCTCGCCAGCGCTATGGCGGCCGGCAACGCGATCGCGAGGATGATCAGCGCGATCGACGGGAAATCGATGAACCTGGCATTCGATCGGAACGACATGGATCGGCTCCTTCCGCAGACGAAACGTCGGACGCGGGGAGCTGTTCCCGAAGCTCGCGGAACGGCGGGGGCGGGGCTAGAGCCCGCCCATCCTGCAGATCAGCTCCCACTCGGCGTCGGAGACCCGCGACACCGACAGGCGCGACAGCTTCACCAGCTCCATGCCGGCCAGCGCCGGCGTCGCCTTGATCTCGGCCAGCGTCACCGGGCGCGGCAGCCTTTCGACCGGCAGCACGTCGACGCACTCCCACACCACCTTGCCCTTGTCGTTGGGCTCGGCGGTCGAATCCGGGTGCGCCAGCGCCACCACCTCGATGATGCCGACGATCTCCTTGCCGATGTTGGAGTGGTAGAAGAAGGCGCGGTCGCCCAGCTGCATGGCCTTCATGTTGTTGCGCGCCGTGTAGTTGCGCACCCCGTGCCACTCCTCCGGCACGCCGCGGTTCACCACGTCGTCGTAGGAATTGACGTCCGGTTCGGACTTCATCAGCCAGTAGGCCATGGCCAAGACCTCACTTGGTGTTGTTGATCCCGAGGTGCCAGCGCTTGAGGGTGATCGAGTCGAACACGCCCTCGAGCACGTAGGGGTCGCGGTCGATGGTCGCCCTGGCGTCCTCGTAGCTCTCGGCCTCGAACGCCAGGAAGGTGCCGGTCATGTCGCCCTTGTCGTCGAGGAACGGGCCGGCGAGCACCACGCGCGCGCCGAGGCTCTCGAGGTGCTTCAGGTGCTGCGGCCGCACCTCCTGGCGCTTCGCCAGGCCGTTCGGCTTGTCGTGGGCGATCATGGCAAACAGCAAAGTCAGTCCTCCCGCTTGAGCGGCCTCGACATCAGGCCGGCGACGATTTCGTTGATGGTGGCAGCTCCCCCGAGCAGCAGGTTTACCGCATCGACGAGCGGCGCGTCGATGCCCAGCCGGTCGGCCAGCGACTTCGCCACCGGCGCGGTGAGCACGCCTTCGGCAAGGCCGATACCGGCGGTGCTCTGACCGCGGCCGAGGGCGATGCCGGTCTGATAGTTGCGCGACTGCGTCGAGGTACAGCTGAGGGTCAGGTCGCCGAGCCCGGCCAGCCCGGTGAGCGTCGAGGCGCTGCCGCCCATCCGCACCACCAGCCGGGTCAGCTCGGCGAAGGCGCGGGCGATCATGGCGGAGCGGGCCGAGGCGCCGAGTCCCGCGCCTTCCACGGCGCCGCAGCCGAGCGCATAGACGTTCTTCAGCGCCCCGGCGAGTTCGACCCCGAGCCGGTCGTCGGCGGCATAGAGGCGGAAGGTGGGGCCGGCGAGCGCCGCTGCGACCTCCGAGGTGAATTCCGGGTCGTCGCCGGCCAGCGTCACGGCGGTCGGCCGCCCGGCGGCGACGTCGGCGGCGAAGCTCGGGCCGGAGAGCACCAGCGGCAGCGCGTCGTCGACGATCTCGTCGAGGATTTCGCTCTGCCGCTTCAGGCTGCCATGCTCGAGGCCCTTGGCGGTCAGCACCACCGGCTTGCCGGCCAGCCGGTCGGCATGCTGGCGCAGCGCCTCGCGGCTCGCCTGGGCCGGCACGGCGAGCACCACGATGTCCGCCTCGGGCAGGGCAGGGGCCGCCGTGACCCGCTCCGAGAGGAGCTGCGCCCCGAGATGGCTGCCATTGGTGTGGCGGCGGTTGATCTCGTCGATGATGCCGGCATCGCGGCCCACCAGCGTCACCTCGCGCCCGGCGATCGCCGCCGCCTGCGCCAGCGCCGTGCCCCAGGCACCGGCGCCGATCACCGCGACGCGTTCAAGTGCCATGCGCGGTGGCGGCATGGTGGGTCAGTCCCATGTCGGCGCTGTCGAGCGGCCAGCGCGCCTTGGCGGAGAAATCGAGCGGGTCGGCGGCGCCCAGCGCCAGCCGCTCGGCGCCGGCCCACGCCACCATCGCGCCATTGTCGGTGCAGAGCGGCACCGGCGGCACCACCAGGCGGGCCCCGGCGGCCGTCGCCGCCTCGTAGAGGGCGGCCCCGATGGTCCGGTTGGCTGCGACGCCGCCCGCCACCACCAGCACCGGCTCGTGCCCGGGCAGTGCCTCGCGGTACTTCGCCAGCGCCGCGCCGGCCCGGGTCGCGACGATCTCGGCGACGGTGCGCTGGAAGCTGGCGCAGATGTCGGCCACTGTCTGGTCGTCGAGCGGTGCCTGCTGCTCGGCGGCGAGCCGCACCGCCGTCTTCAGGCCCGAGAACGAGAAGTCGAGCCGGTCCTCCTTGAGCAGCGGCCGCGGGAAGCGGAAGCGCTCGGAATCGCCGAGCCGCGCCATCTTCTCCACCTGCGGGCCGCCGGGATTGCCGAGCCCGAGCAGCTTCGCCACCTTGTCGAAGGCCTCGCCCAGCGCGTCGTCGATGGTGGTGCCCCAGCGTTCGTAGTCGCCGACGCCGCGCACCAGCACGAACTGGCTGTGGCCGCCCGAGACCAGCAGCATCAGGTACGGGAACGGCACGCCGTCGGTCAGCCGCGCCGTCAGCGCATGCGCCTCGAGATGGTTCACCGCCACCAGCGGCTTGCCGAGCGCCGCCGCCAGCGCCTTGGCGGTGGTCAGGCCCACCAGCACGCCGCCGATCAGCCCCGGCCCTGCCGTCGCCGCCACCGCGTCCACCTC
>JBQCFF010000217.1:0-11370 GCA_051959485.1 Devosia sp.
GGCCCCGCGGGGGGGGGGGGGGGCGCCGCCGCGGGGGGGCGGGGGCGCGGCCTGCGCGCGCCCGGGGTGCCCCCCCCCCCCCCCCGCGCGGGGGGGGGTGGGGGGGGGGGGGGGGGGGGGGGGCCCCGCCCCCCCCCCCCCCCGCCGCCGGGGGGCGGGGGACCGCCGAAGGCGGTGGAGGGGGGAGCAACATGCGCAAGGTCACGGTCGCACCCCCGAACCTGTCTCCCCGGCAAACGCCGCGGCGAGCAGCGCCCGCGTGTAGTCCGACTGCGGCGAGGCGAACACCTGCTGCGCCGGCCCGTGCTCGACCACCTTGCCGTCGCGCATCACCATGATGTGGTTGGCGAGGGCGCGGACGACGCGCAGGTCGTGCGAGATGAACATGTAGGTGAGCCCGTGCCGGCGCTGCAGCTCGCGCAGCAGGTCCACCACCTGCGCCTGCACCGAGACGTCGAGCGCCGAGGTGGGCTCGTCGAGCACGACGAAGTTCGGCTCGAGCACCATGGCGCGGGCGATGGCGATGCGCTGGCGCTGGCCGCCCGAGAACTCGTGCGGGTAGCGATGGCGGTCGGCCGGTTCGAGACCGACCTCGGTGAGGGCGCGGACGACGCGGGCGTCGCGCTCGGCAGCGGTGAGCTTCGGCGCGTGCACGCCAAGGCCCTCGGCGATGATCTCGGCCACCGACATGCGGGGGCTGAGCGAGCCGTAGGGGTCCTGGAACACCATCTGCAGGTCCTTGCGCAGCGGCCGCAGGCGGGCGGCGCTGAGCTCGCTGATCGTCTGCCCGAGATAGGCGATGCGGCCCTCGGAGCGGACGAGGCGCAGCACGGCGCGGCCGAGCGTCGTCTTGCCCGAGCCCGACTCGCCGACCACCCCGAGGGTTTCGCCGCGCGGGATCGACAGCGCCACGTCGTCGACCGCCTTGATGTGCCCGACGGTGCGGCGCAGCAGCCCGCGCTTGATCGGGAACCAGACGCGCAGGTTGTCGGTGCTGACCATCGGCTCGGCCGCCGGGCCGGGCGGCAGCGGCTCGCCCCGCGGCTCGGCGGCGAGCAGCTTCTGCGTGTAGGGGTGCTGCGGGGCGGTGAAGATCGTTTCGGTCGGCCCCGATTCGACGATCCTGCCTTCGGTCATCACGTGCACCGTCTCGGCCATCCGGCGCACGATGGTGAGGTCGTGGGTGATGAACAGGATGGCGAGGCCGCGCTTCTTCTGCAGCGCCTGCAAGAGGTCCAGCACCTGCGCCTGCACGGTGACGTCGAGCGCCGTGGTCGGCTCGTCGGCGATCAGCAGGTCGGGCTCGTTGGCGAGCGCCATGGCGATCATGACGCGCTGCCGCTGCCCGCCCGATAGCTGGTGCGGATAGTCGGCGAGGCGGCTCTCTGGGTTCTGGATGCCGACTTCGGTGAGCAGCTCGACGGTACGGGTGCGGGCCGCCGTGCGGCTCATGCCGCGATGCACGATCAGCGCTTCCGAAATCTGCCGCTCCACCGTGTGCAGCGGGTTGAGCGAACTCATCGGCTCCTGGAAGATCATCGAGATGCCGTTGCCGCGCACCGCGCGCAGCTCGCGGTCGGGGGCGTGCAGCAGGTCGACGCCCTTGAACAGGATGCGGCCGCCGGGGTGCGAGGCGGGCGGGTAGCTGAGCAGGCGCAGCACCGAGAGTGCCGTCACCGACTTGCCGGAGCCGGATTCGCCGACCAGCGCGACGGTCTGGCCCGCTTCGATGGTGAAGCTGACGCCCCGCACCGCGTGCACCACCCGGTCCTCGGTGGTGAAATCGACCTTCAGGTCCTCGACGCTCAGCAGCGGTTCGCTCATGTGCGCCCCGCGAACGTCTTGCGTGGATCGAAGGCGTCGCGCACCCCCTCGCCGATGAAGACGAAGAGCAGCAGGATCACGCCGATGACCGAGAAGCTGGTGAGGCTGAGCCAGGGCGCGAACAGATACTGCTTGCCCTGGTTCAGCAGTTCGCCCAGCGACGGCGAGCCGGCCGGCAGGCCGAGCCCGAGGAAATCGAGCGAGGTGAGGGTGGAGACCGAGCCGCCGGCGATGAACGGCATGAAGGTCAGCGTCGCCACCATGGCGTTGGGCAAGAGGTGCCGGAGCATGATCTGGGTGTTGCTGAGCCCGAGTGCCCGAGCGGCGGCCACGTATTCGAGGTTGCGCGCCCGCAGGAACTCGGCGCGCACGATGCCGACGAGGCTGGTCCAGCTGAACAGGATCAGGATGAACAGCAGCACCCAGAAGCCGGGCACCAGCACGCTCGAGACGATCAGCAGCACGTAGAGGGAGGGCATCGAGCCCCAGATGTCGAGCAGTCGCTGCCCGATCAGGTCGGTCCAGCCGCCGAAATAACCCTGCACCGCGCCGACGATGACGCCGATGAACGAACTCGCGACGGTCAGCAGGATGCCGAAGATCACCGAGATGCGGAAGCCGTAGAGCAGCCGCGCCACCACGTCGCGGCCCTGGTCGTCGGTGCCGAGCCAGTGGGCGTTGCCGGGGTCCTTGCAGGCGGGGTCGTCGACGCCCATCGGGTAGCGCGAGCAGCGCACGTCGTCGGTGAGCGTCCAGGACGGCGGGGCGGGGGCGCTGGTGCCGAGCGACTCGTCGACGGTGCCGTCGCCGTAGCGGATCGGCGGCCACAGCATCCAGCCATTGGCGTTGATCTCGTCGGCGATGAAGGGGTCGCGATAGATGGTCTGCGCGAGGAAGCCGCCGAACTTCGTCTCCGGGTAGTCGACCAGCGCCGGGACCAGCAGTTCGCCCTTGTAGGAAGCGAGCAGCGGCCGGTCATTGGCGATGAACTCCGAACAGAGGGTCACCAGGAACAGCACGAGGAACAGCCACAGCGACCAGACGGCGCGCTTGTTGGCGGAGAAGGCGCGAATGCGCCGGCGGTTCAGCGGCGAGACCAGCGGCGCGGCGCGCGGCGCATCGGCCGGCGCGAAGGCCACGAACGGGGCGCGGAGCGTGCCGGCGGCGAGCATCAGACGGCCCGGCTCTCGAAATCGATGCGCGGGTCGATCCACATGTAGGTGAGGTCGGAGATGAGGTTGATGACGAGCCCCGCCAGCGAGAAGATGTAGAGCGTTGCGAACACGACGGAATAGTCGCGGTTGAGCACCGAGACGTAGCCGAGATAGCCCAGCCCATCGAGCGAGAAGATCGCCTCGATCAGCAGCGAACCGCCGAAGAAGGCGCCGACGAAGGCGGCCGGGAAGCTGGCGATCACCAGCAGCATGGCGTTGCGGAACACGTGCCCGTAGAGCACGCTGCGCTCGCTCAGCCCCTTGGCCCGGGCCGTGGTGACGTACTGCTTGCGGATCTCGTCGATGAACGAGTTCTTGACCAGCAGCGTCGAGGTGGCGAAGGCGCCGACCGCCAGCGAGGTGATCGGCAGCGCGATGTGCCACAGGTAGTCGAGGATCTGCTGGTACCAGGGCAGGCTGGCCCAGTTCTCCGAGACGATGCCGCGGATCGGGAAGATGTTCCAGAAGCTGCCGCCGGCGAACAGCACGATCAGCAGCACCGCCAGCAGGAACGAGGGGATCGAGTAGCCGACGATCAGCAGCACCGAGGTCCAGAGGTCGAAGCGGGTGCCGTCCTTGACCGCCTTGCGGATGCCGAGCGGGATCGAGATGCCGTAGCCCAGCACCGTCATCCAGAGGCCGAGCGTGATCGAGACCGGCAGCTTCTCCTTGATCAGGTCGATGACCGAGATGTCGCGGTAGTAGCTGTCGCCGAAGTCGAAGCGCAGGTAATTCCACAGCATGGTGAAGAAGCGCTCGACCGGCGGCTTGTCGAAGCCGAACTGCTTCTCGATGCGCGCCAGGATCTCCGGCCTGAGGCCGCGGCCGCCGCGATAGGCGTTGCCGCCGGTGTTCTCCGACGACTTCACCACGTTCTGCCCGGCGAAGTCGCCCTGCGAGGAGCCGGTGATGTTCTGCGTGGCCGAGACCTGCTGGCCGGAGAGCTGCGCGATCATCTGCTCGACCGGGCCGCCGGGCGCGAACTGCGCGATCACGAAGGTCAAGAGCATGATGCCGAACAGCGTCGGGATCATCAGCAGGATGCGGCGGAGGATGTAGGCGCCCAATGGCGTCTCCGGAGGACTGGCAGAAGTTTGTGGCCTACGAACGCACAGGCGTGGCCCGGAAGGCGATGATTACCAGCAATTGACCCGGCTCGCCACGCCTGCGGCCAGCGCCGGAGCGGGCCTCACACGTGGTTCTTCCAGCTGTGCTGCGGGTTGTAGTCGAGCAGGCGCCGCGCCTTGTCGATGCTGAGCAGCGTGCCGTTCTGCGTCAGCTCGCGCTTGTGCGGCACCCCCGGAAACACCTCTGCCATCAGCGAGGCGTTGGCGCGCTGCATGACGGTGTCGGCGTTGGCGATGATGAAGGCCTCGAAGCCCTTGAACTCCGCCTCGATGCCGCGGCGCACCGCCTGCGCCCCGTCGCGCGCGTCGATGTAGCCCCAGAGGTTCCACTTGCGCTTCTGCGCGTCGGCGTCGAAGGCCGGGAAGGCCTTGTAGTCGTCGACGTCCATGACGTTGGAGAAGCGCAGGCCGACCATCTTCAGCTCGGGGTCCCAGCGGCAGTACTGCGCCGCGATCGTCTCGTCGACCAGCTTGCCGAGCGAGTAGGCGGTTTCGGGGCGCGGGAAATACTCCTCGTCGAGCGGCGCGTAGGGCGGCGGCTTGTCGAAGGGCAGGCCGAGCACGGTCTCGCTCGAGGCGAAGACGATGTTCCGGATCCCCGCGATGCGGCAGGCCTCGAACACGTTGTAGCTCGCGGTGGTGTTGTTGCTGAAGGTCCGCGCATTGGGCTGCAGCCCGGGCGCCGGGATGGCCGCGAGATGCACCACCGCGTCGAACGGACCGCTGCGCTCGTCGACCGAGCCGGTGATCAGCTGCACCACCTGGCCGAAATCGGTGAGCTCCGCCTTCACGAACGGGCAGATGCTCTCGCGCGGCGGCGCCTGGTCGACGTTGAGGACGGAATAGCCGTTGGTGACCAGATCCCTGAGCACGGCGCGACCCAGCTTGCCGCTGCCGCCGGTGACCAGAACTTTCGCCATCTGCTGCCTCCTCCTGACGCGCACCGCGACCCTAGCATGCGGCAGCTGAAGATAAATCCGTCTGATGGCGCGGGGACAAGTTTACCCGACCCCGCAGCTTGAACGCTCGCTGAACACCGCCGTCACGACGGGTTCAAGGCGGGCAAGGCAGTTTCCGCCCAGCGTCAGCGAGGGCCATCCGGCCCCCGAAGCTTCAGGAGACGACCGGCGGCCCAAGCCCCCGCCAACCCAATCAGGAGACTGGAATGAACAAGCTGTTCCTGGCCCTCGCGGCCGTAGCGACCTTGACTTCGATCTCTACCCTTCCTGCCAGCGCGCAGACCCAGGTTCCGCCCAGAGGATGCGCCGCCGCTCCCTGTCCGGGCAGCAATGGCGGCGGCGGTGGCGACACCTCCTGCGACAGCCAGCTCGGGCACCTGCGCCAGGTGATGAAGCCGGAGGTCGCGGGGGTCGACGACGGCCACCGCGTCTGGGTGACGGAGCTCTGCCCGTCCTTTTCGATGATGCGCACGGAGGGCAACGCCGCCTACCTTCGGCCCACCATCGCCAGGAACGCGGTGCTGGTGAATGCGCTGATGCGCAAGGACTACCGGCCCGAGGACGTGTTCGCCGTGCAGATGATGGGCGACGACACCATCAACCTCTACGTGCACCATTTCGACCGCTGAGGGGCGGCAGCTCCACCCATCGGGATTGTGGCAGGCGGATGCTCCGGCATCCGCCTTTCGTTCGTCAAGGCGCCGCCATTGTGAACGGGCCCGGCCACGGCATGAACGCTGTCTGAACGAGGGTCTCAGGGTGGGTTCAAGGCGGTGGCGCCATAAGGGGGACAACAGATCGAACTCCGGCCCGAAAGGATGCCCCCATGAACCGCACCCAGGAAAAGCTGCTGGTCGCCACGCTCGCCGGGCTGATCATCGCCGGCGCCGCCGCCTTCGCCGTGCAGCCCGCCTTCGCCGCCGGCTACAACGTCGAGGGCCCCGCCAGGATCACCGGCGTCAAGCACTGGGACACCTTGAACGTCCGCAAGTGGCCCGCCTCCTATTCGCAGCAGGTCGGCGAGCTCAAGCCCCGGACCTCGGTGTGGGTCGAGCGCTGCATCATCGCGCCGCAGGGCGGCTCCGACTGGTGCCTGGTCGAGCAGCGGCACACCAAAGGCTGGGTGAACGCCCGGTTCCTGACCCTCGCCTCCGACTGGGACCTCTGAGTTTCCTCCTTCGACTCCGGCGGCATGCAAGCGCCGGACCGCCTCTCCCGACGACCACTGACCTCCGACACGTTGACTTGCGGGCCCGCGAGCGTTCCAAGGAACCTCCGGGCCCTTTTCTTTCGTCGGAAGTTTCCCATGGACGCCAACCCCATCCTCATCGAGCAGACCCGTGGCGGCTTCGTCGAGAACCGCCACCGCGGCAGCTTCGTGATCGCCGACGCCGAGGGTAACGTGATCGCGGCGGGCGGGGACATCTCGCGGCCGGTGTTCCCGCGCTCGGCCATCAAGTCGATGCAGGCGCTGGCGATGGTGAGCTCGGGGGCGATCGACCGCTTCGCGCTCGGCGACGAGCAGCTGGCGCTGGCCTGCGCCAGCCACCACGGCGAGGACGTGCACGTGACTGGGGTGAGCGGCTTCCTCGGGCAGCTGGGGCTGTCGGGCGCCAACCTCGAATGCGGGGCGCACCCGCCGATCAACGCCAGGGCGCGCACGGCCTTGCGGGCAGCGGGCCTGCAACCGACGGCGCTGCACAACAACTGCTCGGGCAAGCACTCGGGCATGCTGAGCGTGGCGCGGGCGCTGGGCGTCGACCCGGCCGGCTATGTCGGGCGCGAGCACCCGGTGCAGCTGGCGGTGCGCGCCGCCATCGAGACGGTGATCGGCGAGCCGCTGAGCCTCGACCGCTGCGGCACCGACGGCTGCTCGATCCCGACCTGGGCCGCGCCGCTCGCCGCCTTCGCGCGCGGCTTCGCGCGGATGGCGACGGGGCAGGGCCTGCCGCCCGAGCTCGGGGCGGCGGCGACACGGATCTTCGATGCGGCGACCGCCAACCCGCTGCTCGTGGCCGGCACCGACCATCTCGACACGCTGGTGATGGACGCCTTCGGCGGGCGGGTGATGCAGAAGGGCGGCGCCGAGGGCGTGCAGTGCGGCGCCATCCGCGACCGCGGCTGGGGCTATGCACTGAAATGCGACGACGGCAACATGCAGGCGAGCCAGGTGATGGTTGCCAACCTGCTGCTGCGCTACGCTGCGCCCGATGCGGGGCAGGCCGAGGTGCTGCGGCGGTTCGCCCGGCAGGTGGTGAAGAACGTGCGCGGCGCCGAGGTGGGCGAGATGCGGGCGGTGGGGGAAATCGCGGCGTGACCTGACGGGCCGGTGCCGGCTCGTCGGGGAGGCGCGCGGGCGCCGGGAAGGATGATCGTGCGTATGCTGGTTCTGGCGGCCGTGCTGGCCGCCCTCGCCACCCCGGCGCTGGCCGGGCCACCCTACACGGCGCCGCCGCTGCAGCCGGCGACGACCGGCAACCCGCCGGCCGCGCTGCGCGCCGACGCCATCGCGCTGCTGAAGGCGGTGCAGGCCGGTGATCTCGACGCGGTCGGCCGCTTCATCGCCCCGAAGGTGACGGTGATCTCGGGCACGCTCGACATGACGCTGCCGCGGCGCGCCGAGGTGGTCGACGTCGGCAAAGGCGGGCGTGCGGCGGTCGCGGCGCTCGGCCAGCACACCGGCGGCGACTGGGACCTGCCGCCCGACGCGGAGATCGGCTCGTTCCTCTCGGACATGGAGCTCGACTTCATCGAAGGCGCCCTGACCGACGGGCAGCCCTGGGGCACCGACCCGCTGCTGCCCGGCACCATCTGCACCTACGGTTTCCACGATTTCGACGCGGCGGCGGTGAAGCGGGCGGCCGACGCGGTGGGCGTCGACGGCGCCAGCTTCGTGATGGTGGAGGAGGGGACGCCGGTGCTGCAGCGGCCGGGTGGCCGCAAGGCCGGCACCTTGTCCGCCGGCCGGCTCTACGCCACCGACAACGACACGGCCGCGCCGAGCGGCTGGCTCGCCCTGCACCTGCCCGCCGGCGGCGTCGGCTTCATCGCGGTGCGCGAGGAGGGGCTGCAGAAGCCCTACGCCGACGGCCTGTGCTTCAGGAGCAGCGGCGGCAGGTGGCGGGTGGTCGGCCAGGCGAGCACCGGGGTGTAGGTCGGGAGATAGCTTTTTTGTATTGACGTTTTGATGTATGGTAATGGGGAGCCATGCGGATCGTCTGGGACGAGGTGAAGCGGCAGACCAACCTGCACAAACGCGGCCTCGATTTCGCCGACCTGGAAGCCGGCTTCGACTGGGACGATATGCTCCTGACGCCGGCCCATCCCGGTCAGGATGGCAGGCAGCGCCTTATGGCGGTGGCGATGCTGGAAGGCAGGTTGATGACGATCATCTTCGCGCCGCTAGGTACCGAGGCGATCTCGATCGTCACGATGCGGCGGGCCAGCCGGAAAGAGAGACAGCTCTATGACCGACGCTAAGCGACCGGAAATCAGCGACGAAGAAGAGGCCGAGATTCAGCGGCAGATTGCCGAGAATCCGGAAGATCACGAGATGACGGACGACCAGTTCGCCAACCGCCTGACCCCGGAGGAGGCACTGCCGCCCGGATTTCTCGCTGCTGTCCGGGCGCGCCGGGGTCCTGGCAGGAAGCCGGCCAAGCAGGTGGTCACGCTGCGGCTCGATCCGGACGTAGTCGACGCGTTCAAGGCCGAGGGCCCGGGTTGGCAATCACGGGTGAACGCGGCCTTGCGGGAGGCCAAGAAGCTGCCGAAGCGGGCCTGAGCGAGCACCGGGGTGTCGTCACAGATGCAGGTCGCTGCCCGCGTCCTTCAGGATGCCGTTGGCCGTGTGGCGCTTGGTCAGGCTGCGGGGGACGATCAGCAGCTTGCCGGCGGCATTCACCCAGCGCTCGTGCGAGCCCTTGGCGTTGCGATCGTATTCGAAGCCGAGGCGGCGGAGTTCCCTGACGACTATCTTGTAATAGCCGTCGACCAACTCAGCTGGCCTTTGCCAGCTGCTTTTCGATGATGATGGCCGGTACGAGATCGCGGAGCGGCGTGCTTGCGAGGTCGGCTTCGGTGAGGTGGTTGGCGACGATCAGGTCGGGCGCCACGTCCATCAGGACCTCCTCGAACTGCTCGAAGGTGGGGGCTTCGAGATGGAGGCCGATGATGTTGCTCTCCGAGTAGAACAGGTTCTCCTCGGGATCCCAGACGGCGCGGACGTAAAAGCTGCGATTGGTCATCGTGGTTCAGTATGCGCGAATGGGTGACGCTTAACCAGAGGCGGCCGTCACGCCCCCACGCGGTTGCCGCTGAGGCTGACCTGGGGGTATTGCGCGGCGTCGCGGACGAGGTCGTCGGAGACGACGGTTTCCGCTTCCAGCCCGACGATGCCGTGCGCGCGGGCCGTAACGGTGTTGTCGGTGATGGAGACGGGGCCGGCGCCGGGGGCGACCGAGACGCCGATGCCGGTGTCCGCCGCGGAGACCACATTGTCGGCGATGACGACGTTCCGGAGGAACTCCCCGGTGCCGGCGCGGATGCCGGTGCCGGCGACGGCGGCGACGGTGTTGCCGGTGATGGTGGTCTCGGCTTCGGCGTAGATGCCGATGGGCCTGGTTTCGGGGTTGACCGCCGAGGCGGCGCGGATGTTGCGCACGATGTTGCCGGTGATGGTGGCCAGCTGGCCACCGCGGTCCATGCTGGTGACCGAGATGCCGAGCGCCGCGCCATCGACGATGTTGTCGGAAATGACCGAGCCGGTGAAGGCGAACTGGGAGAGGATCGCCACGTCCCCCGAGTTGCGGCAGAGGTTGCCCGAGACCACGACGTTGTTGGTGGCGTTGAGGCGGATGGCGGTGAAGGCGCAGTCGGCGATGCGGTTGTTGGCGATCAGCACGTCGTCGCAGCGGAAGACGCTGATGCCGTTGCCGTTCTGGCCGGTGCCGCCATTGGTGGCGCCGATGCCGGAGATCGAGTTGCCGAGCAGCGTGGAGGCGCCGCGGCGGCTGGTGCCGCCCCGGATCAGGATGCCGGCATTGCCGCAGCCGGCGATCCGGTTGCGGGCGGCAACGAGGCCGCGGCTGTCGGCCGAGAAGATGGCGGCGCGGCCGTGGCCGAGGAAATCGCAGGCGTCGATCTCGGTGGCGGCGTCGTGGATGACGATGCCGCTCGCCTTGCCGCCGGTGAAGCCGCAGCTGGTCAGCGTGACATGGTCGCTGGCTTCGATCTCCAGCAGCCCCTCCTCGATGCCGACGGGGCCGCCATGGCCGGCGGAGAAGCCGACGTTCTCGAAGCGCACATGGGCGCTGCCGACGACGCGGGCCACCGGTGCTTCCCCGGCGGCGGCGAGCATGGTCTTGCCGGGTATCCCCTCGACCACGAGGTAGGAGGGCACCTGCAGGTTCTGCGCGAAGTAGGTGCCGGGCGGCAGGAACAGCGGCCGACCCTCGGCCGAGGCGCGCAGCAACGCATCCTGCAGCGGGCCGGACTGGTCGTCGGTGCTGCCGGGATTGAGGTCCGGCACGATGGCCTGCGCCCGCGCCGGCGTGGCGAGCAGCAGGGCAGCAAGGCCGGCGAGCGTGTGGCGGCGGTTCGGACGCATCGGTCCAGATTAGCACCGGACGGGTTAATGGGGGCTGACCGAAGGATGGGGGGCCGCGCCCGAGGTCAGGGCTCTGCGGTCGCACGCGACCGCCTGCCGTTGTTCCTCGCGTCCCGCCCGGTTATAGCTTGGGTCCGATTTCGAATCCGACCGGTGCCGCCATGCTTCTTCCCGACAAGCTCTATCTCGGCACCAGCACGCGGCCGGAATACCTGATCTACAAGTATGGCAACCGGCACGGCCTGATCACCGGGGCGACCGGCACCGGCAAGACGGTGACGCTGCAGGTGCTGGCCGAGGGGTTCTCGGCGGCCGGCGTGCCGGTGTTCGCGGCCGACATCAAGGGCGACCTCAGCGGCATCGCGCAGCAGGGCGAGATGCTCGACTGGCAGGTGAAGCGGGCCAAGGAGATCGGCTTCGACGACTATGCGGCGGGCAAGTCGCCGGTGCTCTTCTGGGACCTGTTCGGCAAGCAGGGACACCCGGTCCGCACCACCATCTCCGAGATGGGGCCGCTGCTGCTGAGCCGCATCCTCGACCTCAACGACACCCAGGAAGGCGTGCTGAACATCGCCTTCAAGTATGCCGACGACCAGGGGCTGCTGCTGCTCGACCTCAAGGACCTGCGGGCCCTGCTG
>JBQCFF010000218.1:0-53381 GCA_051959485.1 Devosia sp.
GGCAGCGTCAGGCCGGCGGCATGGATCGGAACCTGCCCGGAAGCGCGCAGCGCAGCTTCGAGGGCGAGCATGCCGAGGTTCATCGCTACTCGTCGTCGCTCATGCGGGGCGACAACAATGGTCGCCGACCGATCCGCGATGGACAGCTGCAGCGAGGCAATGCCCGGCAGGAGGTGGATCACCTGCCCGCCAAGCTGGGCGGCGATGCACCGTCCTTCGTCGAGCACGGGCCCGTCGGACAGAATCGTGGCGCCCGCCGGTATCGACGCGACCTCTCCGGTCAGCAACCGCAGCCGGAAACAGGGCGGCGACGGGGGCAGCGTCGAGCCGGCATCAGCAAGCAACTTCCCGAACAGCTCGAGCAGTTCCGGCTCGGCCGCGGACACAGCCAGCGCCGCACCTTTGAGGTCGAAGAACCGTTCAGGCAACCGAGCGCGCTCCGGCCGGCTGGCGGGGATGGGTGAACAGCAGCACGTGGCCGTCCTTCGGTCGATTGACCACCGGCCGAGCTTCAACCGTCACCCAGCAATGGGCTTCGACGCGTTCCGCCGTCACGGCGCCATCGCTGACCGAGAAATGCAGCTGCGCGTCGTAGCCGGCACGCCGCAACGCCTGGTAGCCCAGCAGTCCCGAGCGGAAGCAGCGGCGGTTGCGCATCAGCAACGGACGCCTCGTAGCCCAGCGAATAGACCGCTCCAGGTAGTCGATCGGAAATGGCGGCAGGCCCTCATTGGCAGAAGGCTCGCAGAGCGCGAGTATCTCTGCCAGGGCCTTGTTACGGATGCGAAACGGCATGAACCGCGCGGCGACCCACAGGCGCAGCCTGAACAGGGTCCGCTCCCAGGCGGTATCCCGGTGTAACAAGTGCATCAGCCAGCGGCCGTGATGATGCCTTCGGACAGCATTTCCGAAGCCAGATCACGCAGGTCGGCCAAAATCTCAGCCGGCGGAGCCTCGAACTCCCCGGCAATCAGCAGCGCAATGTCGCCGAGCGACCGCTGTCCATCGATGGCGTCCAGGAATGCCGCCGACGTGTCGTTGCATGAATAGAGTTGCCCGTTGCCAAAAACCAGGACAACCGCTCCATCGGCAACGCGTTCGAACGTCGCCCCGTTCGCCAGCTTGAATATCTGCATGTCTTGCATCTGTAGGACGAGCGACGTTCCGCCGCTCGTCGTCCGGTTCACTGGAACTCGGCTGCTCAGACCTTCTTGCTGTCAATCGGCGCCGAGGTAACAGCCGAGAGCGTCTGCTTCTTGGTCAGGACGGGCTTGGAGTAAGGCTTCTTCGTCATCTTGTTCTCTGAATTGGGTCGCTGTGATGCAGGCTTGTCAGACTTACGGAGGCGGTGGCTTGCTGCTCCCAGCCGCCGTCACCAGAGAGAGCTTCTGCTGCTTCTTCAGCGCCGGCTTGGAATATGGCTTTTTGTTCATATGAATCTCCCTAGCCCTTGGACGCTTAGCAGAGGCGCTCATGCTTCGGAAGCCCTGCCCGGGCCTGCCACCGCTGGACCCGCGCCGCCACGGTGGATTCCCTGCGAACGCCCACTCCCGCGGGCGACCTTTTCCAGCTGCAAATTCATGCCGCTTTACGTCTCATTAACCATGCGGGGGTAGCCTTAACCTCTCAGTAAGGGTTTCCCGTCGTGAACAGCGCAGCACCTACAATCCCGAAGAAATCCATACGTTTCCGGGCGCGCTCGTTCACCGCCTTCGCCCTCGCGCCGGAGGCACCGATTGCCGATTGGCTCGGTGGCCTGGATCGCTGGACGGAGAACTCGCCGGGGTTCTTCACCGGCCGGCCCGTGGTGCTGGACCTGAACGTCCTGAAGCCGAGCGTGCGGGAGATCGGTTCGCTGGTCTCGCAGCTCGCGGATCGCGGGATCCGCGTCTACGCCATCGAATCCGACAGTATCGAGGTGCTGGGTGCCGACTTGCCGCCGCTGCTGCGGGGAGCCAAGTCGACGCTGGTCGAGCAGGCCGCCCCGCAGGCGGCGGGCGGCAAGGAAAAGGACGTTGCGGTGGCCAGTGTCGCGGCACCGGAGGCGAAGTCGCTGACCATCACGTCGCCCATCCGCTCCGGTCAGTCGGTGTTTCATCCGCACGGCGACGTCACCGTGCTCGGCTCGGTCGGCTCCGGTTCCGAGATCATCGCCGGGGGCTCGATCCACATCTACGGCACGCTGCGGGGTCGCGCCTTCGCCGGCGCCGCCGGCAACTCCGAAGCCCGCATCTTCTGCCAGAAGAACGAGTCCGAGCTGCTGGCCGTCGACGGCTGGTATCGCACCGCCGATGACATGGATCCGGCCTCGCGCGGTCGCCCGATACAGGCCTTTCTCGAGAACGGTACCGTCTGGATCGCAGCCCTCGATACGTGAAGATTGGAGACAAGCATATGGCCAAGGTAATGGTCGTCACATCGGGCAAGGGAGGGGTGGGCAAGACAACTTCGACTGCCGCCCTCGGCGCTGCACTTGCCCAGATGGGCAAGCGAGTGGTCGTGGTCGACTTCGACGTCGGCTTGCGCAACCTCGACCTGGTGCTGGGCGCCGAGCGCCGCGTCGTGTTCGATCTCATCAACGTCACGCAGGGGGTCGCGAAGCTTTCGCAGGCGCTGATCCGCGACAAACGGCTCGACAACCTCTTCCTGTTGCCGGCGTCGCAGACGCGCGACAAGGAAGCCCTGTCGGAGGAAGGCGTCGCACGCGTCCTGGGCGAACTCCGCGAGAAGTTCGACTACGTGATCTGCGACAGCCCGGCCGGCATCGAGCGGGGCGCGCAGCTGGCGATGCGATTTGCCGACGAGGCGGTGATCGTCACCAATCCCGAAGTCAGTTCCGTCCGCGATTCCGACCGCATCATCGGCCTGCTTGACTCACGGACCCTGAAGGCGGAGCGCGGCGAGAGCATCGCCAAGTACGTGCTGGTCACCCGCTACGATGCCGGGCGGGCCGCCCGCGGCGAGATGCTCAGCATCGACGACGTGCTCGACATCCTCTCGACGCCGCTGCTCGGCATCATCCCGGAGAGCGAAGGCGTGCTGCGCTCCTCCAACGTCGGTTCGCCGGTGACGCTCAACGAGCCGGCCAACATTGCGGCCCGCGCCTATGTCGAGGCCGCAAGGCGCCTGCAGGGCGAGGATGTGCCGATGATACTGCCCGTCGATCGACGGGGCCTGTTTGATCGCTTGTTTGGCAGGAGGGCGGCTTGAACCTTCTCGACATGTTCAAGAGACGTGGCAGCGCACCGGTCGCCCGCGACCGGCTGCAGGTGCTGCTGGCGTATGAGCGGAACAACCGCAACCAACCCGACCTCGTGGCCATGCTGCGCGAAGAGATCATGGCGGTCATCACCAGGCACGTGCAGGTCGATCAGGACGATGTGCGGGTGACGATGGATCGCGGTGACACGACCTCGACGCTGGCGATCGACATCCACCTCCCCAATACGGGCGCGGCGGCGCTGTAAGGCAGCGGGTCGATCCCGATATCGGGAGCCAGGGGACGGGAGGCCGCCCTCTGGCCCTTTTGCCGCCGGGCGTGAGCTACTGTCCGAGCGCCGCTTCGATGCCGGCGAGGTGATCCGCGAATGCGGCGTTGCCGGTTTCGAGGCTGAGGGCCTTCTGCGCCAGCGGCAGGGCCTCCTTGTCGCGGCCGGTCAGGTGAAGGATCCACGCCAGGGTGTCGAGCCTGTTGCCCACCTCCGGAGCGGCGGCCACGGCGTCGCGGGCCAGCTGCTCGGCCTCCTCGAGGTGGATGTTTTCGGTGGCGAACAGCCAGGCGAGATCGTTGCGGGCATCCCCCTGCACTTTCTCGTCGCCTTCGCTGATGGCGAGGCGGAGATACGCCTCGGCCTTGGCAAGGTCCCTGGTCACCCCCGCACCGTGGGAGTAGTGCCAGGCGAGGCTGCCGTACGAAGGCGCCCAGTGCTGGGCGGCGGCAAGCTCGTAGTAGTGGATCGCCTTGGCGTCGCTCTGCGTCAGGCCGCCACGGCCGGCCGCATACATCACCCCCATGTTGTGCTGGGCGAAGGCCTCGCCGCCATCGGCCGCGATCTGGTAGAGCCGGACCGCCTCGGCCTCGTCCTGGGGGACGCCATGGCCGTTCTCCACCAGCCAGCCGAGCGAGCCGGCGCCGTATGGCGAGCCGGCTTCTGCTGCCTGCCGATAGAGCGCGGCCGCCCGCGCATAATCCTGGGGGACACCCCGGCCGTCTTCGTAGAGCTTGGCGAGGTTCTCGACGGCGAGGATGAGGCCGGCATCGGCGGCCCGCTGGTAGAACTCTGCCGCCGCGGCGGGGTCGGCGTCCACCCCCAGCCCGCTTTCGTAGAGCGAACCGAGAGCGGAGAGCGCCAGGGCGCTGCCCTGGTCAGCGGCCGCCCGATATCCCGCCAGCGCCTTGTCGAACTGCTCGGCGGCATCATAGGCCCGCGCCAGCTGGAACTTCAGCCTGGCGCTCGCCGGATCGGCCGCTACCGCATCGGTGCAGGCGGCGATGGCGGCGACCGTGTCGATCTCGCCCAATGCGACGCCCTCGCCCCTGGGCACGGCCGGATCGTAAGGACTGGCGGCGAGCCGATCGCACGCCGTCGACGCCCCCTCCGCCCACGCCGGCACCGCCGCCAGCACCAATGCCACAGCGATGCCTGCCAGCACCCCGCGAACCTGCAACTCCATCTTATCCCCGTTGGTAATTGGCAGCCGAGCGCGTCACCGGCCGGCGCAGTGGTCGGTGTCGAAGGTAGCGAGCAATTTGCGCTCCTGACAATAAGGCGCGGAGATCAGCGCCCTGCAACTTGGTGCGCAGGGCGCTGTCGGAGGGCTAGCTCCAGTAGCGCGGGTTGGCGCCGGACATGGAGATGACGCGGTAGCCGGTCTGGCTGAGGGGCTTGATGCTGCCGGTGAGGTTGTCGAGGACGATGTCCCGGCCATTGCTCTTCACCACCAGGATGGCGTGGTCTTCGCCGCGCCGGGTCTTCACGTACGCGATCCGCAACGAGCCGGCGGGGATGCCGGCCTTGATGAGGGCGCGGCGCTTCGTCAGCACGTAGTCCTCGCAGTCGCCGGCGGAAGCATTGGTGGTCCACACATCGCGGCCTGCCGGGTCGTACTTCGGCTGAATCTTGCGATTCACCTGGGCGTTGACGCGCGCGACCGTCACCATGACGTCCTTGGTGAGCTTGACCTCGCCCTTGCCGCCGCCGTTGCATTCGGGCGACCGCGGATTCTTGAGGCACATAAGTTGGTAGCCGAGCGGCGCGTGCTTGCCCGCCGCCATGGCGCTTGCTGCGCCCGCCGCGTCGAGTGCCACCGCTGCAACGATAACAAGGCCGAGTTTGGCAAACGACCGGCCAAACCCACTGGAAGCCGTCAGATTCATAACCGTCCCTATCTGCTGCTGGGTTCGAGATAGGGGGAGCATGGCCGCCCGAATTTGCCGCTTCGTGCCGGGTTTAATTAGAACTTTATGAAAATTGGCGGGGCACTGCGGCGAACCGCGCGACGCAAGTCGTGCCCGCGTCTTTCGCCTAGTCGAGGGACGGCCTTAACCAATTGCTAAGCTTTTAATTCTGATCGGCGCCAACTGTCGTACAGTCGAGGATGGAGCAAGATCTTCCGGCGACTTCGGCCGGACGACTTCAGCTGGCGGATGCGCTGTGGCGGATGCACTGGGACGACGATCGCTTGTAGCCGCCTCCAGCCTGCTGCTGGCAGGCGCCGCCCTTGCCGGATACCTCGAAGCCGCGCCGTTCTTCAGCGCCGGGCCGACGGCCCGGGATCAGTTCGCGGCATGGAGGGACGGGCACGTGGTCGACGGGTTGTCGGTCGGGGCTCACACCGTGCTGATGGATTCCTGCCTGCTCGCGCTCACTTCGGCCTATGGCCGCGCCCAACCCACTCCCGACCGGCTGCAGGTCGCGCGCGCCTGTGCCGATCGCGCCACGCAGCAGACAGCGGTCAGTCCGAGCTTCGCCTATGGCTGGTATGTACTGGCGATGGCTTCGTCGCAGACCGGCAGCTGGGACACCATGAACCGGGCGCTGGAAATGGCGCAGACGGTGGCGTCCAGCGAGCAGTGGCTAGCCGAACTGCGTGTCGCGCTGGCGGAGGACAATCTCGACAAGCTCGCACCGGGGGCCCTGGCCCTGCACGAGCGGGACCTGGCGCTGCTGGTGCGGAGCCGGCGCGGCATATCTTCCATTGCCGAGCGATACGTCGCCAACCCGAACTTCCGGGCCCGCATCACCGATATCGTCGAGCAGCTGGACCTGGACAGCCAGCGCGCGTTCATCGACGCCGTCCGCGCGGCAGCCGGCTAGGAGGGGGCATGTCGGCACGCGCTGGAAAGCTGACCATCGAAGACGCTGCGGTTCCCGGCATGCGCGGGGAACGCCTGCAGCGACTGAACGACCAGTTGGGATGGATCCTGCTGGTGATCGTCGCCAGCTCGGCCATCCCACTGGGCAGTGCGCGCCCCTTCTTCTGGGCCCTCTACGCCGCCCTCGCCGCCGCAGCGGCGCTTTACTACGGCATCCAGCTCGAGCGCCGGAACGCGGCGCTGAGGCGGTTGCCCATCGGCATGCCGACGGTGTTCGGTTTCGCCGCCGTGTGCCTGGTCCTGCTGCTGCAGTGCCTGCCCCTTGCGCCCCTGGCGGAGCTGGCCGGAGCGATGGTGACGGCCGGCGGCACGACACTGGCCGCTCCGCAGGTGAGCCTGGCCCCCGGCAACACGCTGCTGATGCTGGTGCAGCTGCTGAGTTACGGGCTGATCTTCGCCCTTGTCCTGCTGGTGGGTGCCAATCGCCACCGGCGGCTCCGCCTGCTCGACGGCCTGTTCATCGTCATCGTGCTGCATGCGGGCTTCGCGATTGTGGCCCTTACCCAGCTCGGTGACATCGTGCTGATCTTCCCCAAATGGGCCTACCAGGGGGTCGCGACGGGCACCTTCGTCAATCGCAATTCCTTCGCGACCTACCTGGCGATAGGGCTGGCGCTGGGCACCGGCCTGACGCTGGACGAACTTGTCTACCGCTCGAGGACCGACCGACTGTCGCGCGCCAAGGAGCGGGGACGCCCCGCCCGCAGTCTCGTGCTGCACGTGGTAGGCCTGTTGATCGTGGTGGCCGGGCTGCTCGCGACCCAGTCGCGCATGGGCATCGCCGCCGGCGCGGTTGGCGCCCTGGTGGTGGCGGTGCCGCTGATCGTTGCCCTGCCGCTCAGCCGGGCCTGGCGCTTCGTAGCCGGACTGCTGGCCATCGCCGCGGTGGCGGGGCTGCTGTCGACCTTCGGCCAAGGTTTCCTCGAGCGCCTGGGCTCCCTCGAGGCGTCCGCCGACGTGCGCATGGATCTCTACCGGCAGGTGCTGGAGATGATCGGAGCCCGCCCCTGGTTCGGGTATGGCGGCGGCGCCTTCGAGGTCGCCTTCCCGCTCTTTCACCAGCTTCCGGTCAGCCCCGACCTGGTCTGGGACAAGGCGCACAACACCTACCTGGCGCTCTGGGCCGAGCTGGGCGTGATAGCCGGGACCATTCCGATCCTGCTGCTGCTGGGTTTTGCGGTGCGGCTGGTGGCGGGCAGCTTCAACACCGCCGATCGGCTGGCCCAGTTGACTGCGCTTGGCGCCCTGGTCGCGGCCGGAGCCCACTCCTTCGTTGACTTCAGCCTCGAGATCGAGGCGAACACCTTGCTGCTTCTCATGCTTGTGGCGCTCGGCCTGGCGGCAGCGACGTCGAACACCTCCAGCCGTCCGTCCGGAGCCCTCGCCGAAAAATGAGCACTCAGAACGCCGAGATCGACCTGAGGCGCGTCCTTGATCTGCTGCGGCGCCGGGCCCAACTGATCATCGTCACGATGCTGGCGA
Source organism: Devosia sp. (assembly GCA_051959485.1). GTDB lineage: Bacteria > Pseudomonadota > Alphaproteobacteria > Rhizobiales > Devosiaceae > Devosia_A. Next base: position 7,859 of record JBQCFF010000218.1, read on the forward strand.
CACTGGCGCTGGCAACGCTGGTGACGGTCTCGCTGAAGCCGGTCTACTCCGCCAGCGCGCTGGTTCTGGTGGACCCTACCAGCAAGAACCTGCTTGCCCCCGACAGCCAGGCGACAAGCGGCTCCTCCGACAGCGCCCGCGTCGACAGCGAGGCCGCCATCGTCGTGTCCGACTCCAACCTGCTCGAGGTCATCAAGGAGCTCAACCTCGTCAGCGACCCCGAACTGGGCGTCCGGCTGGGTCTGGCGGACACCATCCTCGCCTGGCTGAGGATGGGCGACGCCCAGCTCCCAACGGGAGACGAAGCGCTCGCCGATGTACTCGCCAGCCTGCACAAGGCGGTCAAAGCGGAGCGGAACGGCCTGACCTTCCTCATCGAAGTGTCGGCGCGGTCCCGCGACAAGGCCAAGGCTGCGCAGCTCGCCAACACGGTTGCCAAGGTCTATGTGCGGCGCCAGATCGACGCCAAGATCAACAGCACGCTCGAGGCGCGAGACGTGCTGCGCGCCCGCCTCTCCGATGCAAGCGCTGCCGTCGTCAAGACGGAGAACGCGTTCGACGATTTCCTGTCGCGGAACATGGACACCATCGTGACGGGCACCGGCAGGCAGGATATTGCCGACCTGCGGCAGCGGCTGGTCGCCACCGAAACCGAGCGCACCCGGCTCACCGCGCTGGCCGACATCGTCAGCCGGTCGAGCGCGGAAAAGCAATGGACATCGCTGGCCTCGGCGCTCGGCTCGGATGCGATAAAGGCCCTGGAGGCGCAACGCCAGCAGGTGCTGGGCGACATCGCGCGCAACCCTCCCGACGCGCCGGCCACCATCGACCTGCGCAAGCAGCTGGCCCAGATCGAGGAGAACCTGGGCAAGGCGAGCAGTCGCGAGCTTTCATCGCTCCAGGGCGAGATCACCACGGCGCGCGGCAGGGAAAGCGACCTGCGCGACAACCTTCGCCGGTCGGTGCTGGCCTCCGACCTGCCGACGGATGTGCTGGCGCAGATCTACGAGATCCAGCAGTCGTCCGAGGTGGCGCGGGCGCAATACCAGACGCTGCTGGTGCGCCTCAACGATCTCGAAACGCAATCCGCCCTCCAGGTGGCGGACAGCCGCATCGTTTCCGATGCGCTGGTCCCCGACAAGCCGTCCTTCCCCAACGTGCCCCTGATGCTGGCCGTAACGGCCCTCGGAGCCATCGGGCTCGGTGTCCTCGTGGCCCTGCTGTACGAAAACTACGTCGGCGGCTTCACCAGCGACCGGCAACTCGAGGCGGTGCTCAAGGTCAAGACGATCGCCGTGGTGCCGCGTGTCCGCACCGTCAGGGATGACGCAGCCGATGGCTCGGCGGATACGCCGGCGAACGCCCTGCTGGATGCACCGATGTCGGCCTATGCCGAAGCCATGAGAAGTGCCCGCGTCGCGCTCGACCAGATCATCCGGCGGCGCCCGACCGCCGCTGGCGGCACCGTCGTGATGGTTTCGTCGGCGGTGCCGAACGAAGGAAAGTCCAGCGCCGCGCTTTCACTGGCCCGCGCCTATGCCATCTCCGGGCGCAAGACGCTGCTGATCGATTGCGATCTGCGCCGGCCGAGCCTGGCCCGACTGCTGAAGCTCGACCCCGCGGTGTCGCTGGCCGACCTGCTGTCGGCGGAGGCGTCGAGTGGCAGGCTCGAGGCCGCTACCCAACCCGATCCGCGGACGCCCCTGCGGGTACTGCTCAGCGCCCGGCGCCCCGCGCAGCGGGCCGATCATCTGGTGGCCGAAACAAGCTTCGCACCCCTCCTCGCGACTGCCCGCCGGAGCTTCGATGTCATCATCCTGGACACCCCCCCGATCATTCCGGTGGCCGACGGCCGCTGGCTCGCCGAACTGGCCGACGTCGTCGTGCTGGTAGTGAAATGGTCCGCCACCCTGCAGCAGGATGCGCACCGCGCGCTTGGCCTCGTCGAGGCGGCCAAAGGGCATGACGTCGAAGTCGTTGCGTTACTGAACCAGACTGACGGTTCGACCGCCGGCGAGCGCAAATACTCCGGCTACTACCAGGCCTACTAGCACCATAGGGAGGTGCCCAAAGGGGCACAGTCTTCAAAGTGATCAGGCTAGGTTATCGGAAACATTGACTCTTTCGTAGCGGATCGATATCGTAAAAGAACAGTTAAGAGAGGAGCGTTCTATGCCTCTAGTTGTTCCTGGGAGTAAACGGCTGGCGCTGCTGTCGCTCATAGCAGTCCTTGCCAGTCCGATTGGCGTAGCACAAAGCGCGCCCACAGATGTCCCTGGCGTCATCGCCATATGCGCCCCCGTCATCAGCGAGGAGTATAATGGTGACAAGGATCGCTGGGGCTTGTGCATTGCTGCGGTGCAGGAGTTTCTCGACGCCGCAGGGACTCCGTCGGCCGCTACTGATGCGACCGTCTCGGACCTGGTGGTGGCACTGACCGAGCTCTACCAGGACAACGAGAACTGCAAGCTCGTCGAGACCGAACTGCCGCAGGCCATCGAGATTGCGGCGCGCCGCGTCACGGACGAGCAGCAGACCGCACGGATCCTCGAAATCAGCGCGACGATTGCCGACTGCCAGCAGTTCAGGACGGCGGCCATCGTTGCTCAGGCCAGCCCGTTCTGACGGGCAGAAGTCCCGGCAGCCTGCCGACCCACGGGCAGCAGGCTGACGGCTAGGAGGCGCAACCTCACAGGCCACGGTGAGGGGATGCGCTGGACGATTGGACAGGTGTTCCGGCCCAACCGGCAACACCTGGCGTTCCAACGGTTGCAGATCCGGCCCGGCGACGTTCGCATCGCGAATGGAACCCAGGCAGCAGCGGACAGGCAACTCGGACAGCGGACGCCCTACCGGAGTTAGTCGTACGTGGCCATCTGGTCTGATATTGGTGCCGACGCGCGCGAGTTCGAGCGCAGCGACTACGGCCAGGTGCGGGTGTCCAAGCACGGGCTTCCGCTGGAAATGATCGGCGGGACCCCCGTCCTTCCGGGCAGCCCGCCGTGGCGGCTGCAGGCCGTCGGCAAACGCTTCCTCGATGTGACCTTGTCCGCAATGGCGCTCGTCGTGCTGACGCCGCTGCTGCTCGTAGTAGCCGTCGCGATAAAGCTGTCGAGCCCAGGGCCGGTCCTGTTCCGGCAACAGCGCCACGGCAAGGACGGCGTGCCCTTCGAGCTCTACAAGTTCAGGAGCCTGTGCAACGAGGTCGCGGACCCCAGCGGCGTGCAACAGGTGCTGCCGGCGGATCCGCGCGTCACCAGGGTCGGCAGGATCATCCGCGCCACCAGCCTCGACGAGCTGCCGCAGCTGTTCAACATCCTGCGCGGCGACATGTCGATCATCGGACCGCGGCCGCACCCCATCGGCATGCTGGCCGGCGGCGTTCCCTACGAGACGCTGGTTCCCTACTACCACAGGCGCCATGCGGTGAAGCCAGGACTCTCCGGCTGGGCCCAGGTCAACGGACTGCGGGGACCGACGGTTGATCCCGTCGTTGCCCGCGAGCGGATCGACCACGACATCGCCTACATCCAGAACCAGTCGCTGCTGCTCGACATCAAGATCGTCCTGCTGACCTTGCAACGTCAATTCCTGACAGGATCAGGCGTCTAACAGCAACAAGCGCGAACCCCGCTCAACCCAGTTCCGCAATACGAAGTAATCGTCGACATCATGTCGGCATACGTCGCCATATTGTTGTCATTAAGCAAATTAACTTTATCGCCATTCAGTTGTCTTTGTTATTCGACGGCCGATATTGAGTGCGCTATTCTCCTGAAACTGAATGTATTACTTACTCGGGAGACGAGACGTGACGAAGCGTTATCTCGTAGCCGGCGGTGCAGGCTTCATCGGCTCTCACCTGTGCAGGCGCCTTCTAGCCGACGGTCACTCCGTGCTGTGCCTCGACAACTATCAGACGGGCTCGTTCGCCAACATCGCGGCGATCGAGGACGATCGGAACTTCGAGGCGATCACCCACGACGTCACCGTACCGCTCGATGTGAACGTCGACGGCATCTACAATCTGGCCTGCCCGGCATCCCCGGTGCACTACGGCGAAGACCCGATCCGCACCACGCGAACCAGCGTGCTGGGCGCACTGAACCTGCTGGACCTCGCGACCAAACTGGATGTGCCCATCCTGCAGGCGTCGACCTCCGCGGTCTACGGCGACCCGCATGTGCATCCGCAACCCGAGGAATATTGCGGGAACGTCAATCCGATCGGCCCGCGAGCCTGCTACGACGAGGGCAAACGCTGCGCCGAGACGCTGTTCTTCGACTACAACCGGCAGTACGGCACCGCCATCAAGGTGATCCGCATCTTCAACACCTATGGCCCGCACATGAGCCGCGACGACGGCCGCGTGGTCTCCAACTTCATCGTCCAGGCGCTGCGGGGCGAGGACATCACGATCTACGGCGACGGCAGCCAGACCCGTTCCTTCTGCTACGTCGACGACCTGGTCGAAGGCATCGTGCGGATGATGGAGACGCCCCGCTCGGTGGTGGGACCGTTCAACCTGGGCAACCCCGACGAGTACACCGTGCTCGAACTGGCCGAGAAGGTGATCGAGCTCACCGGTTCGTCGTCGGGCATCGTGCGACGGCCGCTGCCGGCGGACGACCCGCGGCAGCGCAAGCCGGTGATAAGCAAAGCCACCCAGGTCCTCGGCTGGAGGCCGCGCGTGCCGCTGAAGCAGGGACTGGAACGCACCATCGCCTATTTCGTCGGCGAAGCGCAGTACCCCGAAGCGCACGCCCGGGTCCTCGAATCCCATCTGTGGTAATACGATGAGTGTCGCACTGGTGACCGGCGCCGGAGGCTTGATCGGCTCCGAAGCCGTGAAGTTCCTTACCGGCAAAGGCCTGGATGTCGTCGGCATCGACAACGACATGCGCGCCTATTTCTTCGGCGAGGAAGCCTCGACCCGCTGGCGGCTGGAGCAGTTGAAAGCCCATCCGCGCTTCCGCCATGTGTCACTCGACATCCGCGACTACGAGGGACTGGCACGACTGCTGGCCGACCTCGGCAAGGACCTCTGGCTGATCGTGCATGCCGCGGCCCAGCCGTCGCATGACTGGGCCGCCCGTGAACCGTTCACCGATTTCGGCGTCAACGCCATCGGCACCCTCAATGTCCTGGAGGCGATGCGCCAGCACGCTCCGAACGCCTCTCTGGTCTTCACCTCGACCAACAAGGTCTATGGCGACGCGCCGAACGCCCTGCCCCTGGTGGAACGCGGGACCCGCTGGGAAATCGACGAAAGCCACCCTTACTTCGAGCGGGGGATCGACGAATCCATGAGCGTCGACCAGACGACGCACAGCCTGTTTGGCGCCTCAAAACTCTCCGCCGACCTGATGGTGCAGGAATACGGTCGCTACTTCGGCCTGAACACCACGTGCTTCCGCGGCGGCTGCCTGACGGGCGGAGGCCACTCCGGCACCGAGCTGCACGGCTTCCTTGCCTACCTGATGAAGTGCACGGTGACCGGCAGGCCCTATACGATCTTCGGCTACAAGGGCAAACAGGTCAGGGACAATATCCACTCGAGCGACCTGGTGCAGGCGATCTGGGCCTATGCGAACGCCCCGACGTCCGGCCGAACCTACAACATGGGAGGCGGACGCTTCGCCAATTGCTCGATGCTCGAGGCCATTCAGCTCTGCGAGCAGATCGCCGGCCGTCGGCTGAAGGTGAGCTACAGCGAGGACAACCGGCGCGGCGACCATATCTGGTGGATCAGCGATATTTCGCGGTTCCAGGCGGACTATCCGGATTACCGGCTGACCTACGACATCGCCGCGACGCTGGCGGACATCCACGACTCGGGGCGCTCGAGGTGGGTGGCATGAGCGTCGATCGCGGCAAGCGCAGCGTGCTCGGCATCGGCGTCAGCCTCATCGACTATGACGCCGCGGTCGAGCGCATAACCAGCGCCGGGCGCGACCGCCGACCCCTTTCGGTCTCGGCCCTGGCGGTCCACGGAGTCATGACCGGCGCACTGGATCCAGCGCACCGGTACCGCCTGAACCGGATCGACCTCGTGGCGCCCGATGGCCAACCAGTGCGCTGGGCCCTCCGCCTGCTCTACGGCGAGAAACTGCCGGATCGCGTCTACGGACCGGTTCTGACGCAGAAGATGTGCGCCGCGGCGGCCGCGGCCGGACTGCCGGTGTACCTCTATGGCAGCACGCAGGAGGTGGTCGCCACCTTGGCTACCCGGCTCTCGGAACGATATCCGGGCCTGATCGTCGCCGGCAGCGAACCGTCGCGCTTCCGCCAGCTGACCAGCAGTGAAAACTCGGAGCTCGACGCCCGCGTCCGGGCCAGCGGGGCGGCCATCATGCTCGTCGGCCTCGGTTGCCCGCGCCAGGAGGTGTTCGCCTACGAGCACGCCCACGCGATCGGCATTCCCGTGCTGGCCGTGGGTGCGGCCTTCGACTTCGGCGCCGGGCGGAGGCAGGCTCCGGGATGGATGCAGAACGCCGGCCTGGAGTGGCTCTTCCGGCTGCTGCAGGAACCCCGGCGCCTGTGGCGTCGCTACCTGCTGCTCAACCCGTATTACTGCGTGCTGCTCGCAGCACAGAAACTGGGCCTGCTGTCGCGGTGGTTCGCACGCGAGCGAGCGCCGCAGCCGCTCAATTACGGATGAAAGCGCTGCTGCTGCGGTTGACACCGTCGCTCATGGTGGTGGCAAACCAGGGGTTCAACAGCCTCGCCAATTTCGCCACGACGGTCTGGCTGATCCGCTGGCTGGGACTGGAATCCTTCGGCATCTTCTCGATCTACTGGCTGGTTTCGCTGCTGGTGGTGGGGTTGGTCAACGCCCTGGTGAGCCTGCCCATGGTCTCCCTTGCCGGTCAGCATGAGCCCGTGCAGCGGCGGCGCCTGCTGACGGCGGCAATAGCGCTGGTTGGAGCGGCGGTAGTGCTGCTCAGCCTGGTCGCCTTGGGGGCGCTGCTTACCGGTTTTCGGCCCGGCGTCGCAGGCGGGGACGTGGCGATCATTGCGGTTCTTGCCGGCGCCCAGCTCGCGGCGGAGTTTGTCCGCCGGCTCCTGTTCTTCGTCGGCCGTGTGGGCTGGGTCTGGCGCCTCGACCTTGCGCGTTTCGCGGCGATCGCCGGCCTGTTCTACCTGCTTTTCCATGCGGGCCAGCGGGCCCCGGAGGTCCATGCCGCGAGCCTCGCCGCGGCAAATGCCGCGGTCACCGCGCTGGTCTGCGTTCTGCTGTTGCCCGCCGTGCTGCGACGCTGGGACTTCGCCGGCTTCGGCGGCAACGCGAGACGGCTGGTGCAGAGCGGCGCCTGGCTTAGCATGTCCAATCTGGTGCATTTCGCCAACGACAACCTCTTCCTGCTGGTAGCTTCCGGCATCATCGGACCAGCCGCAACCGGGCTGCTGAGGGCATGCCAGACCGTCGTCGGATTGGTGAACCCGCTGCTGCAATCGTTGGAGTACATGCTGCCGCGGCGCCTCGGGGCCGACATTGCCGAGCTGGGCCGCGGCGAGGCGACGCGGGGCTACCTGAGGCGGTCCGGCCTCCTGCTGCTGGGGTTCGCGGCCGTGCTTGTGTCGATTGCCGTGCTGGCCGAACCGATCCTGCTGCTGGTAGCTGGCGAGGCAGGCCGCAACCACGGCTGGCTGCTGCAGGTCTATTGTGCCCTCACCTTGTTGATCGCCGTCGTGGCGATCATCAACATCCTGTTGCGGGCCCAGGACAGAACGCTGTCCATCTTCCTCAGCCCGCTCTTGGCGGCGATGTTCTCCATCGTCGCCGTGGTGCCGCTCGCCCAAGGATTGGGGCTACCGGGCGTGGCCGCGGGGATGCTTGGCGCGCAACTCATCATTACCCTGCTGCAGGTGCGCGCCGTTTGGCCGACCGCGGCCGCAGCCAGCAATAGAGGCGGAAGCGTCGTGGCTGGTCAGCCGCGCTGATACAGTTCCACATATGCCGAGGCGATACTGTGCCACAGGTCGAAGCCGGCATACGGCCGCTCGCCCTGCGAAGCGCCGTTGAGCAGCGCCTCTATGTCCCTCGCCAACGCCAGCGGATTCTTATGGTCGGTCGCAAGGCGAAGCTGCCCGCTGGCGAGGCAGTCCATGAGCCATTGCGACCGGACGGCGCCAGGTTCGAGGGGAGGTGACGTGAGGATTGGCACCCCGAATTGCAGGCAGGTCAGGAGCGAACCGTTGCGCTCCGTCAGCCCGCGCTCGTTCAGCAGTACGAAAGCGCTGCAGCCGGCGAGAATCTCCATGGCCGCAACTGGGTCCTCGACATAGCCGCGCCAATCGACCGAGCGGCGGTGCGTCGCCTGCGCCACCAGATCGGCGAAGCGCTGGCGCAGAGCCCGATGATGCGGAATGAAGTCACCGACGAGAACCAGCTTCAGTGGCCGGTCACCCACCGCCTCCGTCATCGCTTCGAGCATGACGAACGGAAGCTTGGCAGGGTAGAGCAGGCCGAAATAGCCGACTGTGTCCGGCTGCGGCCGGGGCGTGGCAGCATCGCTCCGCCAGGAAAAATTCGGTCCGATGGGAATCAGCGTTGCCTTCGCCGCTGCCCGCGGGCGCATGGGAGCGATGATCGACACCAACTCATCCCGGACGTCAGGCGTGGGGCAGACGAGCTCGTCGGCAAGCCACAGCATGGGCAAGTTCACCAGGCGACGAAGCCGCTTAGTGAATGACCATTCGTGAATGGTGATCAGCAGCCGGGCGCGCGGAAAACGCAACCGCAACCACAGCACGGCGAGCGGCAGCAGTACCCTCTTGCGCCATGCCTGCATGGGAAGCTGCAGGTGGAACTGCATGCCCGGGTGCGGGCGAAGCCGAAAGGCGTCGCCAAAGCTCAGCGGCACCACGGCAATGCCGCTATCCGAAGCACCCTCCAGGCGTTCGATCAGGGCTCGCTGAAAGTCCGCCACCCCATCCTTGGCGAAGTCGCGAGGAACGATGTGGTAGATCGTCTGCCGGACAGTGCTGTTAGCCATCCCGTCACTTGCTCCGGTGTGGGCGCGCCTGAATGCGAAAGTACCTCACCACCACGGGATTTACTTTACCCCAAGGTGGTTGAACGCAAGGAAATGATCTCTGATAAGCTCCAAGGCGGTCATCATCAGCGGCACGAGGGTCGGCACATCAGCATCCAACTGGCCCAGGGCAAAAGTACTCGTACTCGACCAGGTGATAGAGCAGTTGCTGCAAGCATGACGGCCGTGTCGGGCGCCGAGTCGGTACAGGGGATGGCCATGGAATGATGACACTGCCGGAAAGTGCCCTTGAGCGCGCAGCAGCTAGCGCCGACCACAACACTCACACGTGGAGCAAGCTGCTAAACGCTTTATTGCTGCTACTTCTGCTACTCTGGCCGCATTCAGTTGCTGATCGGCAGATCACGACCGCCGTCCTGCTGACGCTCTCCGCCATCTCGTTGCTAAATAAACCATTCAGCATCCCGCGACTGTCTGTTCCGTTGCTTGTTTTTTTCGGCTACTTCGCTTTTGTAATGACGCAGACCACCTTACTGCATGGGCTGGACCATTATGCGTTGTCGCAGTCAAATCATTTGATTCAACTTCCTATTTATTACTACGCATTTTCAAAGATCGTGCAGGGATGCAACTGGTCTCGCATGATCGCATCGCCTATGTTCCTGGCAGCGGCGGCGGCGGCATCAATTTTCTATGGCGGCTACTTCTTTGGCAGCGGCGTCAACGAGAGCGACATAAGCATTACGCTGCTGACGCTGATGCTCGGCCTGTTCATTCGCGGTGGCGAGCAGCGGCCGGTCACCCATTTCGTGCTGGTAGTGGCTATCGCGTTGGCCATCCTTGGCATCACCGGCCGCTCTACGGTCGTGCTGCTCCTTCTGACGATCCCGGTGCTGTACTGGGTTTCGCTGTCCGGCCGAACTCTTCGCCTCGGCGTAGCGTTCATACTTCTGGCGCCGGTCGTCTTGTACCTATCGATCAGCTACCACGACCTGCTCTGGCTCTATCATCTGGACCACAATACCGGAATACGTGCCGACTTTATTCGGGGCGGTTACAGCCTGCTGCAGCGATCACCTCTGTTCGGCATTGGCTTCGGGGAGGCATACCGCCCAACGAACTTCATCTATGGAGAAGAACATCCCCTCCTCAACGAACTGGAGTCGGTTCACATCGTGCCGAACCATCATTCCCTGTTCGACATCGCCCTCCGGTTGGGCATACCTGCTGCGCTGCTGTTCTGGTGGGGCGTATTTCACTCCACGCCGTCTTCCGTCGACTGGAGAACATATTCCCTGCTTGCGGTTGTGGCCGCTGTCGAACTTTCATTCAACGCCTGGCTCGAGAACCAGTACATGCTCCCGCAACTGACCCTCATCATAGCGATGATGCATGCGGGCATCGCGCAGAGGTCATCGGTATCCGCCGCGTAGCGGCAACGAGACGCCGCACTCGCATCGCGCACCGTGTCACGGGCTTACCACGACCATTACGCGTTGATTGTCGACCGCTTCTGGACCGAACCGATCCGTCTCCCCGAACGCTGATGCCTTCTCCGAAGAGAACTCTGCCCCATTTTGCTTCAAGTACTTCAAGACGGCGTTCGCGCGAGCCTCAGCAACGATCTTGTTGATCTCGGCAGCGCCGCTGAGGCTCGAGTAACCTGTGACCTGGACGCTGCAGCTCCCCCTCGGGATCGAAGCGATGAACCTCTTCAGTTCGGCCGCTTGGGTTGGGGAAACATCGGCAGAACCGCGTTCGTAGTTGACGATTGCCAGCGACTTACCTTCACAGACCGCGACGGCAGGGGCGGACTGGGTCAGGGCACTGTCCGCTAGCGGCGCACCAACGTTCTCCGGAGATGTGATCGGCCAGCCGGCAGCCGGCGCGGCCACCGCCGCCACTCTATCCGACGTGTACAGAACCACCTGATTGTCGATGAGATCGGCAGGAACTTCGGCACCCTTCTTGGTTATTGTGTAATCTTGGGCACTAACAGCTTTGCCGTTTACACTGAGATCATGAATGATCAAATTACGGTCACGGCCGGGCCCGTCGTATGCATCATTGACAAACTCAATCTCAACTGCTCCGCTTGGCGAGAAGACTTCATCCGGCAGACTGTATTGGAAGGTTTGCAGGTGAGATTCGTCGCCAGCGGCCCCACCCGACTGGTCTCCACTGGATGGATCAGGTGCTGCCGCGACGGTGTCGCGGCCGACAACGACGCCATTGAATTTCAATACGAACTCCGGCCCCCCCTGGTATGCTTGACCTGTGAGCGTCACAACAATGAGGGCAGGCGCTGCGGCTGCGACCGACGCCGATCCGACGGCGGTGAGGAATGTCACGAGCGCAACGGCGCTGGAAGTCATCATGCGCATGGAACCCTCATCGACGAGCTAGTCATAGTGTGTCAGGATTTTCTTCAACTTCCAATAGAGCACTCAGCTCGATTGCTGTGGCGGTGAGACACTGCAACCGCATCTGATAGTGGCCAGTACATGACTGATTTCTCCGATCCGTCACTCGTAACTATCGTGATCCCCGCGTTCAACGCGGAACGCTTCCTTGCCTCAACGCTCCGTTCCGCAACGGCGCAAACGCACGCCAACCTGCAGATCATCGTCGTGGACGATGGTTCCACGGACGGTACGGCCGATCTAGTTCGGCAACACGCGGAGCTGGACCCGCGCATCGAACTCTTCAGCAAGGCCAATGCGGGCCTTTCTGCAGCTCGCAACGATGGGCTGCGACTGTCGAGGGGCGAGTTCGTCACTTTCCTTGATGCCGACGACCTCTGGCATCCCGACAAGATCCGACAACAGCTGCGGGCAGTGAACAACCACGGGTGCCCGGAGCGTGTCGGGGCGGTCTACACCTTGAGCCGGCAGATCGATGAGGCCGACCGGCTACTCATGGATTACCCTACGCTCACCGTACAGGGCGCAGTTCTGCGAAGGCTGCTATTGACGAACTTCATCGCCACCGGCGGCAGCAACCTGCTTTGTCCGCGGGAGGTGGCGCTGGAGGTCGGCGGCTTCGACATCAGTTATCAGCCGCCGGGCGCAGGGACCTCCGAGGACTATGATTTCCAGCTGAAGGTCGCTGCCCGCTACGACATCCTGGCGATGGAACAATACCTGGTTGGCTATCGGCGCTACCCTGGGTCGATGTCCCGCAACCAGCTGCGCATGGCGCGCTCCCGGCGGTCGGTGATCGAGCACCACCTCGAGGTGAACGGCATTGGTGGCCGTTGCCGCCGCTGGGCCCTGGGAGGCGTCGATGTCGTGGAATGTGGCGCGTATCTCGCGTGGGGCAAGCCGGTCGCGGCGCTGGGTGCCGTCTGGCGGCTCGCCCTCGGGGATCCCAGGCGCCTGATCTGGGAGGTGTTCGTCCGCCTGCCGCTGGCACTGGCCGCCCGGCTTGACCGGCGCCGCAAGGCTCCAGGCCCTGCCTTTGCCGACCTGGACCCCACCCAGGCCAACCCGGCACGCGCTCCGGGGTTGCTGCTCGCTCGTCTGCAGGCTCTCGAAGCGGAGGATGCTTCCTGACAGGCAGCCGGCCAGCGGCGACTATCGGCGAGACCGTCTTCCCCCTGCCGAGGAGCCTTGGAGGTGAGCGCGATGACGTGTGGCGTATTCGCCCGTCACATCGCGGCAGCCCGTACGATGCTGCTCACGACTTCGAGGTATCGATCCACAACTATCCGCTCGTCATAGCGCTGCTCGACGAGGCGGCGGCTGTGCATGCCCATCGCCTGCCGCTCGGCCGGCGAGTGGGCGATGACACGTAGCATGGCGGCGGCCAGGTCGGCGGGGTCGCGAGCCTTGCAGAGGTAGCCGTTGACGCCGGGTTCAACGAGATCGCGGCAGCCCGGGACGTCGGTCGCAATCAATGGCCGCGCCATGGCGGCCGCCTCGAGCAGGGTGCGCGGCGTTCCCTCGCGATAGGAGGGCAGGACGACGCAATCGGCCGCGCCGATGAAGGGGCGTACATCGTCCGCTGCGCCGAGATACTCGATTGTTCCCTCCCCTACCCAGGACTCCAGCGTCGCGCGCCCGATGGCCGTGCGGTTTTCGACGTCGAAGAACCCGAGCAGCTGGAAGCGGGCATGGGGATGGCGTTGCCGGACCCGGCGCGCCGCCTCCACGTACTCGTTCACCCCCTTGTCGACGAGCAGGCGGGCGACGAGCAGGAAGACCGGGCCGGGCCGGTCTTTCGGCAACTCCGACGCAGCAAAGTGCTGCAGGTCGATGCCGGAGCCCGGCAATACGTCGGCGACCGGCGCCGGCACGAGACCATCGCGCACGAACAACGCCCTGTCCTCCTCATTCTGGAAGAACACTCGCCTCGCCCGCCGAAGCGCCAATCGATAGAGGAGCTTTACGACAGAAGTCAGCCAGGACTGTCGGATGAAGGCTGTACCCAGGCCGGAGACGTTGTTGATGGTTGGGATGCCGAGGCTGAGGGCGGCGAGCGAACCATAGACGTTCGGCTTGACGGTGTAGCCGAGGAAGGCAACTGGCCGCTCGGCAGCCAGCAGGCGACGGAAGCGCAGAAACAGCCCGAAATCCCGGCGCGGTGAAGCGCCCTGGTTGTCCATCGCCAGCGGAACGAAGCGACAGCCGAGTTCACCCAGGCGGGCCGAGTAGGCATCTTCCGGCGCGATCACCACGACCTCGAACCCGGCCGCAACCAGCGCGCGAACCAGCCCGGCGCGGAAATTGACCACGTTCCACGAAGTGTTCACCGAAATGACCACCTTCGAGGAGCGTTCGGAGCCGACGTAGGTGTTGCTGCTGCCGTAAGGACCTTCGGTCGGGCTCATAGGAGAGGGAAGACCTGGTAGGGCACCCAGTACCTGGCATGAGTGGCAAAGTTGAGCCAGGTGAACTGCACCGCCGCCGAGTAGGCGATGACGGCAAGGGCCAGCTGGTTGACCCCACGGCTGCTGGCCGGAAAGGCCTCCGGGAGCCGTGACAGCACGAAGAGCTGCAAGGGTATGAGGTACAGCGCCATGCGATCGACGGCGGTGGAGGACGGCGACACGACCAGCAGGATCACGAAGACCAGGGCCAGGATCGAGATGTTGGTCCACAGGCGGAACTCGATCCTGGAAAGGCTGAAGCGGCGGCGCAGCAGGAGGAAGAGCAGCGCCGGCAGCAGGTTCATCGCCACCCTGATGGCAGCTCCCTGCGAGTTGTATTCGGCCTCGAGGTAGCCGGCCATCAGCGGATTCACGCTGTCTTCCAGGAACAGGTAGTAGAGCAGCAGCGTGGACCCTCCGACCCACAACGCCGTCCAGAAGCGTCCCCGGTCGACGGAAAGGGCAGCTATCGGAACGAGCAGGAGAGCGGTCTTGTGAAAGGTCGCGGCCAATGCCATCCAGAGGACGAACTTGAGGGCGGAACGCTTGCGCACCAACGCGACCAGCCCCAGCATCGCCAGCCCAATCGCGACACCCTGCCGGGTGTAACCCATCGCGATCACAATGATCAGGTACGGCACCGCAACGAGGAGTGCCAGCCACGGCCGAGGCTGGGCCTTGGCAAAACTCAGCAGCCCTGCCGAAAAGATCGCCCCGCAGACGAGATTTACCCCCCAGATTTCGCCGAACGTCCGGGCAGCCAGCCAGTTGAGCAAAGCGTATCCGGGGTCGCTCTGCGCAAAAGTCTCCGCAAAGGAGAGATAGCGAGCCTGATCAAGGTGAAAGAGATAGGTCTGCCAGTCGCCGCCGACCTGATAGCGGAAGCCGATAACCAGGACGAAGAGCAGGCTGAGGCCCTGCAGAAGCAGGTGTGGCTGGTCCGATTGCCGCCACGTCGCCCGTTCCCTCAGCGCCCCCACGGCCGGCAGCGCAAACAGAATCCAATACGGCAGCATGGCCCGCTACCCGCTATGTTCGCGCCACGAGGGAACGCCGCGCGCCCGCCTCGGCGACTTGCCGCAGCAAGGCCGCGACGCGCGGTGCCCAGGCTTGCAGCGAATAGCGTTCCTCCATCCGGCGCCGGCCGGCCGCGCCCATCCTGCGACGCAGGTCGGGATCGGCGAGCAGGCGCTCGATGGCGTTTCGCCATTCAGCCTCCGTTGTCGCCAGGAATCCGGTCACCCCGGGCTCGACGATTTCGGCATTCACACCCACCGGCGACGCCACGACCGGCAGGCCGCAGGCCATGTACTGGATGATCTTGTATCCGCACTTGCCGCGGGACCAGGGGGAATCGTCGAGAGGCATGAGCCCGATGTCCATGCCCTGGATGAGCCGACTTTCCTCCTCTTCGTGCCAGGGCAGCACTTCCAGGTGCCGGTCGTCCTTCGTGGCCGTCCCACCCACACTGCGGATCAGCGCGCCGTGCCGCTGCGCAATATCCGACAGCATGGGCAGCAACGGAACCATGTACTGCGTCCAGGTGCTCGGGGTGCCGATCCAGCCGATCCGCAGCCGGCCGTCGGCGGCAGGCAGCGGATCGGTAGCATAGGCGTTGGCATCCACCACCGTCGGAACGATTTCAACCCGCCCTGCCCCCGCCGTGCGTGCACGCGCGCCGAGATACGGGTTCCCGGCCATCACCAGGGACGAGTTCGACATGATCCGGTCGATTTTTCGCCCGAGCAGACGGCGCACAAGGCCAGACCCGTGCAGGTCGTAGCGATGGAACACTGCATCGTCGTAGTCGCTGACCACCGGCACACCGGATGGCAGCAGCAGGCGTTCAAGCGTGTACGGCATCCAGGGCAGCGCCTCTTTCTCCAGCCAGACGGCGTCCGGCCGGGAGTTCCGCAGGAGTTGCCTTATCCGACGCAGGTAATACGCTGGGGTGGCATAGATGCTCCGTCGCCCAGCATAAAGCGCGTCGAGATAGGCATCATCGAAGAACGGGGCGAATTCCAACCTGATTCCGTCTGCCTCGAGTGCGCTCGCGTACTGCATCATCCTTAGCCGGCTCGATGCCCCGCGCCGATCATACCGCGACAGGATCAGCAGTTTCATGGGGTGCGCTGCTGCTCGAGCCACGACTGGAACATCAGAACGGACCAAAGCGACGCCGTCCAGTCGCGCCGGCCGGAAAGATGCTCCATCCAGCGCTGGCGGATGGGGGCCGGGTTGAAGAAGCCTTCGGCGCCGAGCCGCGGCTCGGCCAGCAGGCCCTCGGCCCACTCGCGCAGCGGACCGCGCAGCCACGGGCCGACCGGGATGGCAAAACCCGCCTTGGGGCGTTCGATGAGCTCGCGCGGCACATGCTTGTAGAGGATTTGGCGGAGGGCCCATTTGCCGGCACCGGCACGGATCTTGAGGTGGAGCGGCAGCCGCCAGGCCAGCTCCACCACCCGGTGATCGAGAAAGGGCACGCGGGTCTCGAGCGACACCGCCATGGCGGCGCGATCCACCTTGCACAGGATGTCATCGGGCAGGTAGGTCAGCTGATCCCACAGCATCATGCGCTGCTCCATGCCGCCAATGCCGTCGATGGCCGTGTCGTCGTCGAGGGCCGCTGCCGGCCGGCCGCAATGCTGCACGATGTCCGATCCCTGCCGCCACTCGGTGACGAGGGAGCGATAGAGATCGTCGCCGCCGCGGACGGTCTGCAGCCGCGCACCGAGCTTGTGTGCCTTGTCTCCCGGACGAACGACCTGCCGCAGCACGGTTCCGCCCGCGGCGTCCCAGGCGCCTGGCGGCACCGCCTGCAGGCCCCGGCCCATGGCGCGGCGTAGCGGGAACGGCAGCCAGCCGACGCGATCCCAGATGCGGCGCCCCCAGAAATAGCGATTGTAGCCGCCGAACAGCTCATCGCCGCCGTCGCCCGACAGGGCCACCGTGACCTTGCGCCGGGCCGCCTGGGCGACGAGGAAGGTCGGAATCTGCGAGCTGTCGGCGAACGGCTCGTCGTAGAGGCTGGGCAAGTGCGGAATCACGTTCCGCGCATCGGCCGCCGAGACCCGCGTCTCGTGATGTTCCGTGCCGAGGTGCCGCGCCACGGCGGCGGCGTGCGGAGATTCGTCGTAACCCGCCTCGTCGAAGCCGACCGTGAAGGTGGCGACCGGCCGCGCCGAGCGCGCCTGCATCAGCGCCACGATCGCCGAACTGTCGACCCCGCCCGAGAGGAACGCCCCCAGCGGCACGTCGGCGAGCATCTGCCCGGCGACCGCATCGCCCAGCGCGGCTTCGAGCGCACTCAGCGCCTCGGCGTCGTCCGTGATCGGGTCAGCGATTCCGGCGCGGGCCGTCTCGGCGGCCGACCACCAGGTTTCGGGCTCGGGCAACTCCCCCTGCCCCGTCCGATCGGCCCCTACTCGCAGCACGGTTCCGGCGGGAAGCTTGCTGATGCCGGCATAGATGGAGCGCGGCGCCGGCACATAGTTGAACTGCACGAACAGGGCCAGCGCGTCGCGGTCGATCTGGTTGTCGAACCCGGGCGCGCGACATAGCGCCTTGAGCTCCGAGGCGAAGGCCAGGCAGCCGCCGACGCGGCCATAGTAGAGCGGCTTTTCCCCCATCCGGTCGCGGGCGAGGCTGAGCACCCGCTCGCGGCGATCCCACAAAGCGAGGGCGAACATGCCGACTGCCTGCCGCAGGGCGGCCTCGAGGCCCCATTGCGCGATGGCGGCGAGCAGCGTTTCGGTATCGGAATGGCCGCGCCACTGCGGGGCGGCGCCGGCTTCCTCGAGGTGGCGACGCAAGGCGAGGTGATTGTAGATCTCGCCGTTGAAGGCGATGACATAGCGTCCGTCGGCCGACACCATCGGCTGCGCGCCGGCCTCCGACAGCTCGAGGATGGCGAGCCGGCGGTGGCCGAGCGCCAGCCCCGCCTCGGCATCCACCCACACGCCTTCGGCATCAGGGCCGCGATGGCGCAGTTCGCCCGCCATCCGCCGGATTGAGGCCGACAGCTCGGGTTCAGGGCCGGGCCGGCCCAGCCGGCCGGTCAGTCCGCACATGCGGGCCACCACGCGAAGGGGGAGCTCAAGCCATCACCCGTTCCGGCGCAGGCGCGCCGATGGCCTCGGCATAGACCCGCCGATAGGCCTCGGTGCCGGCGGCGAGGGAGAACACTTCCTCGGCGGCGCGCCGGCAGCGCGCGGGAAGCTCGGGGTCGGCCAGCAGCGCCACCAGGGCATCGTAGGCGCGCTCCATCTGCTCGGGCGCCGGTCCTTCGGCGATGACGCCGACGCCATAGGTGCGGATGATGCGCGCCACGTCGCCAACCCCCGCATTGGCGACGACCGGCAGGCCGCAGCCCAGGATTTCGCCCATGCGTGTCGGCGAACTGCCGAGCTTGCCCAGGCCGTCGGTGAAGAACATCACCGAGGCCACCTGCTGCCGCAGGATGGCGGGCACCTCGTCGGGCGCGGCGGCAGCGATCCGTACGCGCTGCTGCAGTTCGGAGCCGAGGGCCTCGCGCAACCGTTGCGGGTCGTCGCGGGTGGTGAGTTCGACCTGCAGCGCAGGATCGCGGCGCAGCGCGACGGTGAGGAAGGCGACGAGCCAGTCGAGCCGAAACCAGCCGCTGAGCACCGTGCCGAGGCAACCGATGGTCCGCGACTGGAGCCCTGCCGCGGCGGGCGTGAAGCGGTCGAGATCGGCGCAGGTGGGGATGACGGCGACCTGCTGCCCGCGCAACGCAGCGGGATACACCTGCCGCAGGTGGTCTGCCGCGGCGTGGGTGAGGGAGATGACCGCGGCGGCGCGTTGCAGGCAGGCCTGCTCGGCCCCGACGATGGCGCTGTGCAGCAGCGACCCACGCCGCAGGCGGCCGGCGGTGATCAGTTCCTCGGGCCAGAGCGCCCGCATGTCGAAGATGAATGGCGTGCGGGTGAGGCGGTTGACCACGAGCGCAATGGCGGCCGGAACGTAGGAGCGGGCATGCACCAGCCGCACCCCGTCGCGCCGGACGGCGCCGACCACCTGGCTCAGCATGCCCAGCACGTCGAGCAGAGCGCCGAGGAAGCGCGGCCGACCGCGAAAGCGCTGGGGGCGCCAGTCGATCCCGAGGCCAGCACAGCGCGCCCGCGCGGCGGCCATGGCGGCGCTATCCGCCCAATCCTCCGGCTTCTCGCGGGTAATGAGGATAATGCGATAATCCCGCGCCAGCGCGCGCAGGTAAGCGAACACCTGGCTCTGCCCCAACGGCTCAAGCAGCCCGTTACGGGTCAAATAAACGATGTCGTACACACGCGACCGGTTCGTCACGTACTAGCAGCGGTTTGGATCAGCTGAGACCACGCCGGCCCGGTCGCTTCGATATCAAAACGGCGGATCGAGTCCCTTCTCTTTCCGAAATCAGCCTCTTCCACTTTTTCCCAATGAGCCTCAATCGCAGACTGCCACACTTCAAACGCATTGGCATCGTCGATCGCCGGTAGCAAAGTACCGTACGTAAGTTTAACAGGATACTTTAATTTAGGAGCCGTTCGGCCTACGCCCGCCAAGCTCAATACGGATCGTACCCCCCAGGGGCAGTCAGCAGCGACGATCGGTACATCCGACACCAAAGCTTCAATCAGAGCGTTTGGAAGTCCTTCATATCGAGAGGGCAAAGCAAATAAATTACATGCTTTCAGGAATTTCAATGGATTATTCTGATAACCTAGAAACACCACATCGGCACGGCCAAAGTCAATTCGCGTTCCAATTCGAAGCCCCTTAATAGCGGCTTGATACTTTAAGCTCTCCGTCATAGGGCCGTCGCCAATCAAAAGCAGACGCACCGTCGGCCGTATACTGCGAATTTCGCAGAACACGTCGATTAGGAAGTCAAACCCCTTTTGATGGTGCATACGCCCGATGCCGCAGATTGTAAAGTACGCGCTCACAATAGATTTATCATCTACACCCGTATTTTCGCGATAGCGTTCGATTATTTTGCCGGAGTTCACGCCACCTTCAATGGAAACCAGTTTATCCGAGGATAACTTGTTGCTGTCGCCAATTTCCGCTGCCAAGTCGGCGGACGCCGCTACGATGAACTTTGAAGAACGATAGATGTATCTGTCTATCAACTCGGTCCAGAGCCATCTGGCAAGCGAACTCATGCCAGTATCAAAGCGCTTCGACCCCCGCTCAGACACAATGTTGGTCTCTGAGCGACCCGACAAAGCGTTCAGTAAATTTGGGCCCGACAAGAAGCTGATAGAAGCAATGTTGTCGCGCTTTAATCTGCGAAGTGTCGTGATCATCTTTGACCACCGCGCAATCTTATTTACAAATCCGGGCCTGTGATCATCGAGCACAGTTAGCGACACCAATTTGAAATCATCAAAACTATGCAATTCTGAAAATATACCGTCACCAACGTCTGACATAACTGCAACTGTTACGCGATAATAGCCGCACATGTATCGAGCAAGTCGAAGAAATGCCGTTTGCGCGCCACCATAACCTCCGCTGTCAATTATCATCAATATCGGTCTTCTGGTGCTCATGCGGTCGATATACGCCATCACCGCTCAACCAAAGCAGCTGTTTAGTCTAGATACAATATTGCTATTCCAATATGAAGGACCAGCAATAATATCCGCAGGCCCGACCTGGCCGCGCGATGACCCATACCGCAATCTGACTTGCCGTGGGTCTGCAGAGGACTCGCAGGAAAACATCAATCGATTGGGCTCTGCACTAGACAGAAAGATTTCGGCGTGCCTGGATGTCGCGCCGTCACGCATACTAAAAACGAAAAACATATTACACATCTTCATCCTCCGCGCGCGCCTTAGCCAATTTGCAAGAGCGACATCGTCATCCACATAGTGAATGCAATGAAGTTCCACGTCGATTAAATGAATAATCGGATAACTAAGGGTGCCGCCTCGATACCGCGAGGCACGATCCACCAAGGGTGAACAGTTCACGTATTTCTCGATACTGCTAATAATCTTTAGATAACAATCGGCATATATGAATAGATTTACAAATGGCGAAGAGTACCCTCGGCCCATGTGTCGCTCGAAATTCCCACCCCAACAATTATTAGAAATAATGGTAACATCATTATCAGTCAATCGCGTTCTATTTAGTATCGCATAAGACTGCGCCATGTATCGAGAGGCGAGGTGAAGTACATTTTCCTGAACATACGTCATTTCTTCACTACCTCGTCCACCCGCGACGTTTAGTTAACAGCAACATAGGCAAATACCGTATTATACCAACCACTCGAGCTAGATATACGGCAGTCGAATGTTTATTCGCCCGAACAATCCCATATAGTAGGCCGACGACGTGTCGAAATCCTACTTTCAGAGCGGAAAAGAAACCAACATAGCGGCAGCTAAGATAGACGTCCGTGCCTCCTTGCGCGCCAAAGCGTCGGATAAGTGCGCGTGAGAAAGGCCGAGGCTCTAAGCTATGGTAACATGTAAATTCTCGCGACAGTTCTACTGACAAGTCGAGTGCAAGTGCTCTATGGATAAATTCAAAATCTTCTGCGGCGAAGCAGCCAGTCGCGGCTCCTAGACCTAGCCGCTCGTCAAATCCTTCGATTTTCTCTGCAGCAGTGGTTCGGCTTGCTATGCATATCGATGAGACAAACCGGGATACGTCAGCGTGCTTCATGGGGCCGGACAGGCTGTCGGGATGGAAGCTATAACAGCTGCGGTTTGGGTCGTAGAAATTTCCGATAAGGATGTCACAGTCAGAGTTCGAGAAGGCTCGAACTAGATCTTCAACGTAAGTTGGCGGGTATGTGCAGTCGTCATCAGGAAATACGCATATCTGGCCTGATGCGAAGGATAGGCCGATATTTCTTGCTGCCGACAAGCCGATCATCTGTGCGGTAATGATTCGGCATCGTTGTAATTTAAGACTGTCAGGCAATGCAACAGGTGTAGTTCTATTAGTTTGTATTACAACAATTATCTCAAACGAGTCGTTTGTCTGCAATGACAAACTGGTTAGGAGGCGTTCAATAGTCGCCGATCCGTCTATTGTGGTGCAGATGAGCGATGCAAACATCTAAGTTACCCGCTTAGCAATCGTTGGCTATAGCAATGACCAGCAAATCCTAGCTGTTCGCTCTTTTCATACGCTCAGGAAGATTCATTCGAACGGAGCATCCCCTCAGCGTCGACACCCTGTGCGCAATGATAATCACCGTCAGTTCCTCATCCAGGCCATCGATGGCTTCCATCACCGCGGTCTCGGTGTCGCTGTCGAGGGCGCTCGTTGCCTCGTCGAACACCAGTACGTCGGCGCGGCGGTAGAGGGCGCGGGCGATGCCGATGCG
Organism: Devosia sp.; assembly: GCA_051959485.1. Lineage (GTDB taxonomy): Bacteria > Pseudomonadota > Alphaproteobacteria > Rhizobiales > Devosiaceae > Devosia_A. The sequence goes on from JBQCFF010000218.1 coordinate 30,081, forward strand.
TTGGCGCTGGCCGCCGGACAGGCGCACGCCGCGCTCGCCCACGAAGGTGCCGTAGCCGCCGGGCAGCGCCTCGATGAACGCGTCGATGGCCGCCTGTTTCGCCGCGGCGCGCAGGCGCGGCCAGTCGATCTCCGCCGAGTCGATACCGAAGGCGATGTTCTCGGCAATGGAGGAATCGGCCAGGTAGATGGCCTGCGGCACGTGGGCGATGCGCGCCTGCCAGCGCCCGATGGTGCCGACGTCGAGCGGCACACCATCGACGAGGATCTGCCCCTCGGTCGGCACCAGCAGGCCCATCACCAGGTCCATCAGGGTGGATTTGCCGCTGCCGGTCTTGCCGACGATGCCCACCCGCGCGCCGCGCGGAATGGTCAGCGACAGGCCGGCGAGCACCTTCGGGGCATCGGGCGCATAGGCGAAGCCGATATCGCGCAGCTCGATCTCGCGGGCAAAGGGCAGCGGCTCGGCGCGCCTGCCGGCGAGCTGCGCGGCCTGCGGCAGGGGCCGATCGAGCACCGCCAGCACGTCGAGCAAATTGTGGTAGTTGCCGGTCACCTGGACCCAGCCAGTGTAGATGAGCTGCAGCAGCGGCAGCATGCGCACCGCCCCGAGCGCCAGCGCCCCCAGCACCGGCAGGGCCGCGGCGAAGCCGCCCTCGCCCTGTGTCAGCACAACCGCCAGACCGGCGATCAGCACCATGCCCGTCGCCTCGATGACATAGCGCGGCGCCGCGGCGATGAAGGCATTGTCCGTCTGCGCGTCGCGATAGGCGGTGTCGACCGCCGAGAACTTGCTGAGGTAGACCGGCTGGGCCCGGTCGAGCAGCACGTCGCGGATGCCGCCCAGCCCCTCCTGCACGGTCTTGATGCGCTCCGTCTGCGCCGCTGCGATCACCCGGCCATTGTCGCTGAGCCAGCGCCGCGACACGATCGAGATGCCGAGGTAGAGCGCCCCGAACCCCGTCCCCGCCACCAGCGCCACGAAGGGGTTGATCGCGATGAGTCCGGCCAGGATGAACAGCGCGATGATCGTCGAGGTCACCGCATGCATGAGCGGCATCATGATGCCGCCGACCACCAGCTGCACCTTGTTGATGTCGGCGATCAGCGCGCTGGAATTGCGGGCGATGTGGTAGGCATAGGGCTGGTAGAGGGTGCGGCGGTACACCTCCCGCCCCAGGTCGTGCCCCAGCCGGAACACGAACTTCTGGCTCGCCCACGCCAGCAGCAGCCGGACGGCGCCGGCCCCCAGCGCTACCACCGCGAAGACGGTCGCCATCGGCACCAGCAGCCCCTCGCCCTGCCAGCCGAGTTGCCCCAGCAGCGGCCCGAGCAGCGGGATGTCGGCGGTACGTCCGGGGTCGGCAATGAGCGCCAGGAACGGCAGCACCGCGCCGATGGTGACCAGCTCGGCCAGCGCGCCGACCAGCATCAGCCCGAGCAGTGCCAGCAGTTGCGCCCGCCGGCGCGGCGAGAGATGCCGATAGAGCCCGCGCAGCGCCTGGACCAGCTGTCCACGCCCCTCCGCGCCGACAGCGGGGTTGCCGGCCGCGGCCGGCGTCGCGCCCTCGGCCAGCGGCGCGGTGCTCATGCGGATGGCCCCGTGCCGTAGCGTGACAGGTACCACGCGACGAAGCGCGACACCCCTTCGCGCACGCTGGTCTGCGGCCGGTAGCCGACCGCCGCTTCCAGTGCGGCGCTGCTGGCGAAGGTGGCCCGGACGTCGCCCGGCTGCAGCGGCAGCAGCTCGCGCCGCGCCGCGAGGCCGAGCGCCTGTTCGAGGGCCGCCACGTAGTCGAGCAGGCTCACCGGGTTGGCGTTGCCGATGTTGAAAATACGCCAGGGGGCGCTACTCGTCGCCGGGTCCGGCCGATCGCTGTTCCACGCCGGGTTCGGTGCCGCCGGCTGGTCGCTGGCCCGGATCACCCCCTCGACGATGTCATCGACATACGTGAAATCGCGCACGTGGGTGCCGCCGTTGAAGAGCCCGATCGGCTCGCCGGCGAGCATCGCCCGGGTGAACAGGAACAGCGCCATGTCGGGCCGGCCCCACGGACCGTAGACCGTGAAGAAGCGCAGGCCGGTCGTCGGCAGCCGGAACAGGTGGCTGTAGGAATGGGCCATCAGTTCGTTGGCGCGCTTGGTGGCGGCATAGAACTGCAGCGGGTGGTCGGCGGGCTCGTCCTCGCGGAACGGCATGGCCGTGTTGGCGCCGTAGACGCTGGAGGTGCTGGCATAGGTCAGGTGCCCGACCTCTGAGCGCCGACAGGCTTCGAGGATGTTGGTGAAGGCAACGATGTTGCTCTCCACATAGGCGTGCGGGTTCTCGATCGAGTAGCGCACGCCGGCCTGGGCAGCCAGGTGGATGACCCGGTCGAACCGGTGCGCCGTGAAGCAGTCCGCGACGGCACTCTGATCGGCCAGGTTGGCCCGAATGAACGTGTAGGGCGAGCCGGTTTGGCGGGCGGTCTCCTCGAGGATCGCCAGCCGCGCCTCCTTCAGGCTCGGATCGTAGTAGTCGTTGACGCTGTCGAAGCCGACCACGGCGTCCCCGCGCTCGAGCAGGCGCTTGGCGGTGTGAAAACCGATGAACCCGGCATTACCGGTAACCAGAACCTGCATCAGAAGCGGCCGTCCGTCTGCTCGCGGGGAAAGAGGCCCTTGATGTCATAGATGACCGAATTCTCCCGCGCCAGTTCGCGCACGCCACTAATGCCAAGCTGTTCGAACTCGCGGTGGGGGACAGCGACGACGATGCCGTCATAGGGCCCATCCGGGCGATCGGCGTGGCTGGTGATGCCGAATTCATCCTGGCACTCCGTCGGCGACACCCAGGGGTCCCAGAGGTCGATCTCGGCATTGTACTCGCGCAGGCGGGCGACGATGTCGACCACCTTGGAATTGCGCAGGTCGGGACAGTTTTCCTTGAACGCGGCGCCCATTACCAGGATGCGGCTGCCGACCACCGGGATGCCCTTCCTCATCATCAGCCGCGCCGTCTGGTCGGCGGCGTGAGTGCCCATGCTGTCGTTGATGCGGCGCCCGGCGAGGATCACCTCGGGGTGGTAGCCGAGCTCCTGCGCCTTGTGCGTCAGGTAGTACGGATCCACCCCGATGCAGTGGCCGCCGACCAGCCCCGGCGAGAAGCGCAGGAAATTCCATTTGGTGCCGGCGGCTTCCAGCACCTCGCCGGTGTCGATGCCGAGCCGGCCGAAGATCAGCGACAGCTCGTTCATCAGCGCGATGTTGAGGTCGCGCTGGGTGTTCTCGATCACCTTGGCGGCCTCGGCCACCGCGATGGAGGAGGCACGGTGCGTCCCGGCCGTCACGATCGACGCATAGAGCCGGTCGATCGCCTCGGCGGCCTCGGCTGTGGAGCCGCTCGTCACCTTGGTGATGGTGGCGAGCCGATGGTCCTTGTCGCCGGGATTGATGCGCTCGGGGCTGTAGCCGAGGAAGAAGTCCTGGTTGAGCACGAGGCCGGACTCGCGCGCGATGATCGGCGCGCAGACCTCCTCGGTGCAGCCCGGATAGACCGTCGATTCGAAGATGATCACCGCGCCGGGCGAGATCGCCTTGCCGACGGTTTCGGAGGCGCGGAGCAGTGGGGTCAGGTCGGGCCGGTTGGCCTTGTCGATCGGCGTCGGCACGGTGACGATGAACACGCCGCACTGCCTGAGGTCGGTCGGGTCGCTGGAAAAGCACAGCTGCTTCGCGGCCGCGAACTCGTCCGCCGTGGCCTCGAGCGTTGCATCCTCGCCGCACTGCAGCGCCTTGATGCGCCGGCTGCTGATGTCGAAACCGACGACCTTCCGGGTGGCTCCGAAGGCCAGCGCCAGCGGCAGCCCCACATAGCCAAGTCCAATCACCGCGATGGTCTTGTCGTCAATATTCATAAGGGACGCCCGGAAGCTTCGACGCGTGACACTACCGGGCTCCGAATCCCGTCAGCATGGTCCGGATGGTTCTGAGCAGGATCAGGGCATCGAGCCAAGGCGAGAAGTTCTTGATGTAGTAGAAATCGTAGTGCAGCTTCTCGTGCACATCGCCGACCTGGTGCACGTGGCCCTGGTTCACCTGGGCCCACCCCGAGATGCCGGGCCGCACGATGTGGCGGTAGCGGTAGAAGGGCAGTTCCTTTTCGTACCAGAGCGACAACGCCTCGGCTTCGGGCCGGGGCCCGATCCAGCTCATCTCACCCTTCAGGATATTGACGAGCTGCGGCAGCTCATCGATCCGGGTCCGGCGCAGCCAGCGGCCAAGCCGGGTGATGCGCGGGTCATCGGCCTTGGTCATGGCGGCTTCGCGGCCACCGCCAGAGCTCTCGGCAGCCATCGTGCGGAACTTGTACACGGTGAAGGGTTGCCCGCGGAATCCCATGCGGGTCTGCCTGAACAGCGCCGGCCCCGGGCTGTCCAGCCTGATCCAGAGCCCGACGGCAAGCAGCAATGGCGACATCGCCACTAGGGCCACTAGGGCGGCCAGCCAGTCGATGGCGTGCTTCACCTTGAGATAGAGCCCGTCGGGATTGAGGGAACCGAGGGTGTTCTCGGACAGCCGCTCGATCTCGACGCGCCCGGTCAGCGCCTGGTGCACCTGCCTGAAGTGGAATACTCGGACGCCCGATACGGCGCAGTCGGCAATGAACCGCTCCCACTCGTCCGGAAAGTCCGAATCGAGGTCCGCCACCACCCCCGTCAGCCGCTCCGTGGGTAACTCGGGCTGCTCGAGCGGTAGCCAGGACGCCCCCGGCAGAGCGGCGAGTTCATCAGCCCGCCCCCCCGGCAGCACGGCGAAACGCGGCACACGGTATCGGGCGGTGACCGACTGCACCAGGAACAGCCAGAGGACGCTGAGGGCAAGGCTCGAGGGGAACAGATAGCGATTATACTCGATGCGCCCGAACAGCATGACCAGCAGCACGGCCGCGAAGCTCGCCAGCATCACCGGCACGATGTAGTAGCCCTCGCGCGCGCCCGGCAGCGCCCCGATCTGGCGCACGCCCAGCATGCCGAGCAAGATCGCTACGGCCGAGGCGACGGCAGTATTGAACTGCACCGGCACCAGCCAGCCATCAAGTTCGCCACCCCACCGCAGTGTTACAGGCAGCACGATGCCAACAATCAGGGCGCCCAGATACTGGTAACGGAAGCGGCCGAGCAGATCAGCCCAGTCACGTCGGGACCCGGAAATTTCCGTCCCGGCCAGATCATTGCCGGCAATAAACTGTGTTTCGTTGGACACGAGTCGCCCAGCGCTCTCGTCTAAATGGTCAAATTACGATTTCGATTCAGTCCCGCGCCCCAGCTTTCATAATCTCCATATGTTGAACCAAAGCAAGGGCTGAGAAGCTTCGGAACAGGAACCTATTGCTGCCGCCGACGTGACGGCACACTCAGGCGAGTCGAAAACACCACGCCGTTCAGCAATGCCAATATCAGCGTTATCGAAAGGTTACGCAGCGGGTAATCTACCGCACTGTGGAGCAGGATGAAGAGCAGGCCGCAGAATGCCGCCGATCGCAGCGGCGAGGACGGCAGCCGCCACATCGCGACGAGGAGCAGGCCGAGGTACGCCACGAGCAGCGCCCCGGCGGCCACCCCGCCCTCCAGCAGCAGCTCGAGATATTCGTTGTGCGCATGGTTGATGAAGCTCGAGCCGATGTCGCTTGCGGACTCAACTCCGGGATAAACCAGGTCGAAGCTGCCGAAGCCCGAGCCGAGCGGCAGGTAGGCCCTGATCCCCATGAGGGTGTTGCGCCAGATCGACGTACGGTCGAGCGGGTCGTCGGCCCGGATCTCCAGCACGTTGCCGGGGTTGAACGACAGGACCAGCATCCCGGCGAGCGCGAGGAGGATCAGCGCGACCCGCCAGTAGGTCGGCATCCGCACGATCAGGGCGTAGGAAAAGATGGCGCAGCCCAGTGACAGGAAGACGCCGGCGACGGAGCGGGTGGCGAAACTGGCGAGGACGATCACCGCGACCGCGGCGAGCGACAGCACGGGCCGGCGAATGGCGGCGAACTGGTAGATGACCAGCGGGATGCCCACGAACATCAGCGTCGCAAAATGGTTGGCATTGGCGAAGAAGCCGGCGCTCGCAACGTAGGGCAGGTAGGCCGGGCTCAGGTCCGCACCGCTGCGCGCCGCAAACTGCACGAGGCCGAAGACGATATTGGCGAGCAGGCCAAGGTAGAAGAACGGCAGCAGCCGGTTGAAGTCGTTCTCGCTGAAGCGGCTCAGCACCAGAAACAGCAGTGCTGGCGGCAGGACGAACAGCAGCGATTCCGCGGTCCGCTCCCACGCAGTGGTCCAGGCAAGCGGCGGTGGACCATGATCCGCCGCCTCTCCCAGGCCGAGAACACCCGCCACTGGCAGCAGTTGCAGCACCAGCAGCCCGAGCGCTCCCAGCAGCAGGAGGTTGACGGCGCGCCAGTATCCGTTCGGCCTCGACCAGTCGACGAGGGCTGGCAGGATCGCCAGGGCCAGGATCTGCACCACCGTGGTGCTCAGCATGCCCCGCACGGAGCTGCCGGCGACCAGCAGCGCGACGATCAGCAGGAGTCCGGCTGCAGCTGGCCTGAGATCGAGCTGCCCCGCCGTGGCGGGAGCTAGAGCCTGGTTATAACGAGGTCGCTGAATCGGACTTCCCCCTGATAGCGATCACGCCAGCTCTCGGTCCGGACCATCGTGTCGAGACTGAGGATCTGGCGGGCACAGCCGGAAGCAGGGACCTCCAGATCGACCTGCAGTTGCGTCCCCGGGGCGCTGCCCGTTGGCACCGGAAGCTCGGCCAGCACCACGCCCTCGGCGCAGCGAACGCTCCAGAACAGCTGCTTGGGCGCCTGCAGCCCCCTCGCCTCCGCCGCTACCGACAGGCGATACGTGCCGAATGGCAGCATTAGGTTCTGGGTGACGATCCCGGGTCGTGCCGGCGAGTCGAGGAAGCGCACGTTGAGCCCGGTCGCGCCGCCCTCCCCACGCTCGCCGACCTTTATCTCGGTCGCCCCGGGCTTCTGCACCCGCCAGCCGAAATAGCTCCGACCGATCGGCAGGCTGAAGCCGCCATCGAACACGTAGCCACCGACTTCTGCTTCCTCGGTGGTGAGGGTGCTCAGGAACAAGCCGTAGGCTTCGGCATAAGCCTTGTTGCTGACCAGCGCCGTGACTACCCCGTCGCGCTCGGCTGTCCAGTTGGCCTGGTCACGGACTTGCGGGGGCGCCGAAGCGATGAGGGAGCGCAGGAACCCGAGGGCCGCGGGCTCCTTCGCCAGGACGGCAATGGCCCGGCTGCGCCAGGGCGGCTGCTCATTGAGCTTTGCCGTCAATTGCGGAGCGGTTTCCGCTTTTGCGGCGACCGCCAGCAGCACCGGCTGCACCCGATCCCAGTAGTCCGGCCAGCGCCGCAGCAGCAGGTCGATGTTCTGCAGCGCCCCGGCCGTATCCGACTGCTCGAGACGCAACTCGGCCGTTCGGAGAAGTGCATGCAGCTCGGATTTCGAGTGCTTCAGCGCCGTCGCGTAGAGCGCCTCGGCCACCTCGGTCTTGCCGGCTCGTTCCTCGATCGCGCCAAGGATGCTGTAGCCGCGCGCGTCGGCGCGCGAGGCCGCGATCATGTCCCGAGCGGTCCGGGTAAGCCTGGTGAGGTCGGTGCGGTCATCAGCATTCAGCCCATCGACCACCAGGTTGACGCCCGCTTCCGTATTGAACGGGTTCAGCGTCAGCGCGAGCGCCGGATCAGCTGCCTGGTTGTTACGACTCACGGCGCTCAAGCAGAGGGCGCAGATGCCTGCCATAGAGACGAGCCAGAGTGCTGCTGACTTTGCTCGAGGGAGAGCTGGGCTTGGCAGGGCTGGCCTCCTCTATGGCAGCGGGGCCCTCGCTGGCTGCCCCGTAGGCGTAGTAACCTTCGTACATGTACCGGTACGAGTAGCTGTACTCGATCTTGCCGACATCGAACTTGCCGAGCATGGCGCCGATGATGTTGCCGCCGGCCGACTGCAGCCGCTTGAGCGCGGCGCGCGCCGCCTTGCGCGGCGTCTGGTTGGCCGCCACCACCAGCATCGTCGCCTCGGCGAGGCGGGAGAGGATCAGGGCATCCGAGATGCCGATCACCGGCGGCCCGTCCAGGATGATCAGGTTGTAGGCCTTCATGCTGGCGCGCAGTACCGCGCCCATGCGCGCGGAAGACAGCAGATCGGCCGGATTTGGCACCATCGGCCCCGTCGAGAGGAACGACAGGTTCGGCTGAACTGTGGAGGTGTGAAACAGCGCCTGTATTTCCGACTGCTCGACCGTGTTGGTCAGCAGGTTGCTGAGGCCCATCGTGTTGCTGACCTTGAAGATGCGATGCAGGCTCGGCCGGCGCAGGTCGCAGTCGATGATCAGTACCTTGTTGCCGATTGCGGCAAACTCCTCGGCGAGCTTGTAGGCGCTGGTCGACTTCGACTCGCCTGGCTCGGAGCTCGTCACCAGCAAGGTCTGCGGCGCCCCGTCGGTGCCCGAGAACGGCAGCGACGTGCGCAGCGACCGGTACGCTTCGGAGATCGCCGACCGCGGGTCGGCGAGCCCCTCGTTGAGCTTGTCGCCCTCGGCCTTCGGCACGATGCCCAGCACCGGCAGCCGCAGCTCTGTCTCGATCTGGTCGGGAACGCTGAACTTGTTGTTGAGGAGTTCGAGGACGTAGATCGTCGCCGCGCTGATGGCACCGGCGGCGCCGAAGAACAGCAGCAGGTTGCGCAGGAGGCTCGGCTCGAACGGCGCCTTGGGGGGAACCGCGAAGTCCACCACCTCGATATTGGCCCGCCGCAGGTCGCCAACGATCCCGAGCTCGTTCTGCTTGTCGATCAGGCTCTCGTAGTTCTTGCGGAACGACTCCACGTCGCGCTTCAGGATTGTGTACTGGATGTTCTTGTCGCGGAACGCGACCTGCTCCGCTTCGAGCTCGGTGAGCTTGTTGCGGAGGTCGGCTTCTTCCTGGATGGAGTTCTGGTAGGCGAGCTTGATCGAGTTGGCGATCACGTTCACTTCGCCTGTCAGCTGGCGTTCGTACTCGCTGATCTCCGCCGCCAGCCGGCGCATTTCCGGGAACTCCGGCTTGAAGGTGCCGCGCTTCTCCTGGTACTCGGCCCGCTTCTCGGTGAGCTTGCCGCGCGTGTCCTGGATGGCCTGGCTGTCGAGGACCTGCTTGAGCTCGGACGCCTTGCCGGAATCGATCTGCGAGATGAGCCGCTCGTTCTCGAGCCGGGTCTGGATGGCCTTGGCGAGCGCATCGTTGATGGCCGTCAGGTTGGCGGCGATCAGCGAGCCATCCTCGCCCGCGCCACTGAGGTTCTCCTGCTTGGAGTAGGCGACGAGCGCCGCCTCGGCGGCCTCCAGCCTCGATTTGGTTTCGCCGACCTGCTCCTCGATGAACTGGCGGGCGAGATCCGAGGTCTCGATCGTCCGGTCGACCTGCTGGTCCATGTAGCTGCGGACCACCTGATTGGCGATGTCCCTGGCCTGTACCGGATTGTTGTCCGCGAACCGTACCTCGAGCAGGCTGGTGCCCCGCAGCAGTTCGACCGAGAGATCCTTCAGGATCCGATCGATCGCCGTTGCCTCGCGCTCCTCGAGCGTGAACGAGTCGAGCGACGGCCGTGACGGCGTACCGAACACGCGGGCGAAGATATTGCCGATCGCGAAATCCGGCTGCGGGAACAGGAAGTTGGCATTGTTCGCGAGGTTCTGCTGCAGCACCACGCGCCGAGCCAGGTCACGGCTCTTCAGCTTCTGCTTTGCGGTTTCAAACGTGCGGATGTCGTTCGATTGCGCCACCACATCCATATCCTCGAGGATGCGGGCGGTAGGCACCATGATCTCGATGCGGGCCGTCGCGGCATACTTGGGCGACTGCATCAGCGTGACGACGAGGCCGAGCGTCAGTCCGATCCCGACGACCGTGGCGATCAGCCAGCGGTAGCGAACCACCAGCCAGAGCAGCTTGACGGGATCGAACGGCTCTTCCACCGGCTCTGCCGCCGGGCCGTAGCCCGGCCAGCCGTAGCCATCGTGGCGCGGCGCCACTGCCCCGCCCCGCGGCTCATGCCACGCCAGCTGCCGATCGTTCCTATCCAGCATTGTCGGTTCCCAACGTCACGGCACCAGAACCGTCGCGCTGCGGGCCAGGCCCAGGGCCGAGCTCAGGTTCGAGCCCAGCACCTTCATCCCCGATGGGAACCCCACCACGATGTCGCCCCCGTAGATCGGGGCATCGGCCCGCCGGCCGGCGCGAATATCGGCAACGTTGTACTTGGCGACATAGTCCTGTCCGCCGACAGTCCTGTAGACGAAGACGTTATTGGGATCGCCGATCTCGGTGAAATTACCCGCCGCCGCGATCACCCTGAGCAGCGAGGAGTTGCCGCTGACCGGATAGAAGCCGGCCTTCCTGAACTCTCCATCCAGTGTCACCGTTTGCTCGGCCGACACGGAAATTTCCGGATTCTGCAGGTAGCGCGCCCCATAGAGGCCGGTGATCCGCGACTGCGCCGCCTCGAGCGTCAGGCCCGCCACCTGCACGCTGCCGATCAGGGGCAGCGTCACCCGGCCGGAGCCGTCCACCGGTGCCTCCCGGTCCAACTCATCCACCCCGAAGACGTCGACCCGGAGCTTGTCGCCGACGCGGATGACCTGGCCGCCGCCGCTGCTCGCAGCGGGCGCCGGCAAGGCCGAGACCACCTTGAGCGAGCCGGCACCGGTCGACAGGTCGGCACTCCCGCTTGCCGGCGCTTCATATCCGGCTCCGCTGATGCTGGCCGAGGCACAGCCGCCCAGCAGCACGATAACGCCTACTCCCGCCAGTATCAGACGCAGGACAGAATTATTGGTCATGATCTTCCAAGCAACTTGCCGAACAATCCCCTGAGGACCTCGCGTCCCGTGCCGTTATCGGCGGTGATTATCGGAGCAGTCTCCTTTGAACGCGGCGGCATCGGTTCGTCGCGAAGCACTCTCGCCGGCCGGTTGTACAGCATCTCCAGTGCCTCAGCTTCGCCGAGACGCGTGCTGATCGCCTCCCGGGCGGCGGACAGCAACGGCGGTCGTCCGGTGGCGCCATGCGCGTCTGTGGCCACGATATCGACGACCCCTTCCTCCAACATGCGCTCCGACCAGTATTGCGGCCGCTTGCCGAACCCGCCGGTGATCGATCCCGCTGTCAGTTGGATCAGCGCGCCGAGCCTCACCAGGCGGATGATCAGATCGTATTGCGATTCGATCCAGCGCAACCGTTCCGGATGCGTAATGATGGGAATGTAACCCGCCTGCAGCAAATCCTGGACCAGTTCCGGCAGTCTGGGGGGTGCAACGTGGTGCGGCGGCTCCAGCAGGAAATAGCGCGATTGGCCGAGCGTCGGCACTACGCCATCACGAAGCCGCGTTACCAGTTGGGGATCCACATGGACGTCGGCGCCCCGCCACAACGTCAACGCCACCCCCTCGGCAGCCAGCAGGTTCGCAAGCTCGGCGACGCGCGCTTCGATGTCGGAGGCGGTGTTGTCATAGACGCCGGGGGTGATGTGCGGCGTGCAGGCAATGTGCTCGATCCCATCGGCAACGGCCAGCCGCGCCATCGCCAGCGCCGTCGCCACGTCCGATGCGCCGTCATCTGTTCCGGGCAGCAGGTGGCAAGGCAGATCGATCAACGACTTACCCGGCCGACGACGCGGTCGCCGCAAGCCGGGAGATGCGCCTTCGCGCCCCTCCCCCCCGGCATGCAGCTCGAGACAACGGGGTTACTGACTCACCGAGTTCAGCATCCCCAGCGAGACCACGACACCCGCGCCGGCCGCAAGCCCGACAGCGGCCACCGTGCCGCCATCGATCCCCGACGACGTAACGCTGTCATCGATGACCTTCACGCACAGTCCGCCCTGCTGCGGGACAATCTGCATGCTCATCGATCCGGCCATGCTGAACTGGCAGCCCGCCCCGAGGTTGATCGCCGCCGTACCGTTCGGGCCGGTGGTGACGACCGAGCCGGAAGCCAACGGCGTCCCCACGGCGGCTACCTGCTGCCCCGTCGCGCCGGTGACGAACACATCGGGATTGGCACCGGAGATCGTCCCGACCTGGCCAGCACCCGCTGGCAGCAAGCAGGTGCATTCACCCTGTGCCATTGCGGGAGATATGCCGAAACTTGATACAAACGAGGCAAACACTAGAGCGCCGGCAGCAAGACGCGCAATTGGCAGGCGTTTCATTGTGATCTGAGCCTTTACTGGAAAAATATGACGAACCAACGGACCGATCCCACTGCGTGAGGGCAAAAGCTTACCTACAACGGTTAGGTATTGATTCAGTGAACACACTAACCACACGCCAGATCGAGATCAACGGCCGAAATCACGCTCGTGTGACGCTGGGGGCACATTCAGAGGGGAATTGCTTGCGCACCCGCCTTCTGCCGTCGTCCCCGAGAGGAGGCGCACGGACCCTAGGGCGCCTGGTCCAGCACGTCCCTCACTCGTGAGGCGAGTTGCTCGAAGGTAAAGGGCTTCGTTATCAGCTGCACGCCGGCATCAAGACGACCCTGGTGGACGATCGCGTTGCGCGAATAACCGGTGGTGAACAGCACCCTGAGTCCGGGGCGAAGTCTCGACGCCTCGTCGGCAAGGACCCGCCCGCTTTTTCCCGGCAGAACGACATCCGTGAACAGCAGGTCGATGCGCTGCTCAGAACTCAGGATCGACAGGGCGGATTCGGCCTCCGACGCCTCCAGCACCCTGTAGCCGAGCTCCGACAGGATCATCGTACTGTAGGCGCGCACGTCATTGTTGTCCTCGACGACGAGGATGATCTCCCCATCGCTGCTCGTCGGCACGGGTTGCGCCGGTGAGTTCGTCAGGGCGCGGGCCTCGCCGGTGTAGCGTGGGAAATACAGCTTCACGGTCGTACCCTGCCCCACCTCGCTGTAGACCATGACATGACCGCCGGATTGCTTGACGAAACCGTAGACCATGCTCAGTCCCAGCCCCGTCCCCCGCCCTGCCTCCTTGGTCGTGAAGAACGGCTCGAACACCCGGGCCAGCACCTCCTTGGGCATCCCAGTACCGGTGTCGGTGATCGAGATCATCACATACTGGCCGGGAATGACCTCCGCGTCGGTCGCCGCGTAGCTCTCGTCGAGGGCAGTATTGGCCGTCTCGATCGTCAGCTTTCCCCCTTCCGGCATCGCGTCGCGGGCATTCACCGCGAGGTTGAGGATGGCGCTTTCCAGCTGGTTCTGGTCAGCCTCGACGCTCCACAGCCGTGGCGCCAGCACGCCCTCTAGTTCGATCTGCTCCCCCAGCGTCCGGTGCAGCAGGTCGGTCATCTCGCGGACGAGGACGTTCAGTTCGAGGGGCTTCGGCTCGAGCGGCTGGCGCCGCGAGAAGGCAAGCAGACGGCCGGTGAGGCTGGCGGCGCGCTGCGCTCCCTGCAGGGCCATGTCGGCGGCGCGGGCGATGCGCGCGTGGTCGGCCGGTTGGCTGCGCTTGATCGTATCCAGCCCGCCGATGATGACGGTGAGCAGGTTGTTGAAGTCATGCGCAACGCCGCCCGTCAGCTGGCCGACGGCTTCCATCTTCTGGGCCTGCCGCAGCGCGTCCTCGACCACCGCGCGGCGCGCCACCTCCGCGGCGACGCGTTCTTCGAGGTTTGCGTTCAGCGCCTGCAGTTCCGCCTCTGCGCGCCGGCGCTGCTGCAGTTCGCGGTCCGCCGCCTGGAACAGGCGGGCGTTGTCCAACGCGATCGCCGCCTGGCTCGCCAGCGTCACCACCCGGTCTTCGGCGACCATGTCGAAGACGTCCGGCTGGGAATGGCCGAAGAACAGTCCGCCCAGCACCTCCCCATCCCGCGACTTCACGGGCGCGGCCAGATAACTTCGGACCGGCAGATGGCCTTCCGGCATGCCATGGTAGGGCGGGTTGTGCCCGTACCGCTCATCCTTGCTGATATCGCCGGAGCGAACGACGGCTGCACCGCTGAACGTCGGCCCGAAGACGTGGGTGTTCCGCGGCATCGGGTATTTGGCGAACGCCTCGCGAGGCGCGCCGGACAGGGAGTACAGGGTGTATCGCTCTCCCTGCTGGTCGATGACGTTGTAGAAGAAGGCGCCGAACTCCGCGCCGGTGATCTCGACCGCCGCATCGGTGATCGTCTGCACCAGCCGGTTCTGGTCGAGGTCGCCGGATATGGCGGCCGCCGCCCGGTTCAGGATCTCCAACGCCCGCGCCTGCTCCCCGAGTGCCGCGCTAGCGGCCTTCTCTTCGGTCACGTCGATGACGACGCCGGCCATCTTCTGGTGACCGAACGCATCCCTTTCCACACGGCCGCGGGCAATCACCACACGCTCATGGCCGGATCCATGCACCCGATATTCCGCCTCGTAGGGTTCGCCCGTCTCGACGGAACGGCCCAGGACCGCCAGTACCCGATAGACGTCCCGTCGATCGATTGCGCGCACGAAGGATTCCAGCGGTAGGCCAGCTGCCGCATCCGACGTGGTGACGCCGAAGACCTCCGCCAGGGGACCCTGGATGGCAAGCCGATCGCTGTCCACGGACCACTTGAACACGGCGACACGTCCCGTGGAAAGCGCGAGCGAAAGGCGGTCCTGTGTCATCAGGTACCGTTGCTCGCTTCTGAAGACCGCCCGGTTCGCCTCGCGACGAACCTCGGCCAGCTGGATGTTGGAGTGCACCCGGGCGAGCAGCTCGCGCGCCGCAAACGGCTTGACGAGGTAGTCGTCAGCACCCGCTTCCAGCCCCCCGACCTTGGCTTCCTCGCCGGCGCGAGCCGACAGCATGAGCACCGGCAGCTCGGCCAAGTTGGGGTCGCCGCGCACCGCCTTCAGCAGCCCGAAGCCGTCCAGCCTCGGCATCATGACGTCGGTGAGGATCAGGTCCGGCTTCGTGCCGCGGGCCAGTTCGAGCGCCACCTCCCCGTCCAAGGCCACGTCGATGACATAGCCCTGGCCCTGCAGCAGGCGCGACACATAGGAGCGCATGTCGGCATTGTCATCGGCCAGCAGGACACGCTTCCCCCTCCCCTGCCTGTCTGGCCCTTGGGCAGCGATGGCGCCCAGCCCGGCGGTCGAGAGCTCGCCCGCCGCCTCGAGTTGCGGGCCGGCTTCGGGCAGCCACCGCAGCGCCTCGTCCACGAACTCATGCGCCCTCATGACCTCGGGCGGAGCGGCGGCGTGGTCCAGAACCCGTTCGGCAGGCAGGTGCTCGCGGCCGAACGGCAACGACACGGTGAAGGTCGTGCCGACACCCGCCTGGCTCTCGGCGCCGATATGCCCGCCATGCAGCTTCACCAGTTCCTGCACCAGCGCCAGACCAATGCCGCTGCCTTCGTAGCTGCGGCCCCGCGCCCCCTCGATGCGGTGGAAGCGCTCGAACAGCTTCGGCATTTCGGTGTCCGGGATACCGACCCCGGTGTCGCTGACCTTCACGACGGCAACGCGACCGTCGCGGGAGCGACCTACCGAGAGCTGAATTTCACCTTCGAGGGTGAACTTGAAGGCGTTGGAGAGGAGGTTGAGCACAACCTTCTCCCACATCTCGCGATCCACATAGACCGGCTCGCTCATGGGCTCGCAGCGGAGCGACAACGCCATGCCGGCCCGCTCGATCGTCGAGCGGAAGCTCGACGCGATCTCCGCGGTGTAGGCCGCCAGGTCGGTCGGCTGGTAGGTGGCGCTCACCCGACCCGCTTCGATCCGAGAGAAGTCGAGCAGGCTGTTGACCAGCCTGAGCAGTCGCGTGCCGTTTCGATGCGCCAGCCCCGCCTGCCTGCGCATCTCCTCGGGCGGCGCGTCGCCCGAAAGCAGTTCCTCGAGCGGCCCGAGCATCAGTGTCAGCGGGGTCCGGAACTCGTGGCTGACATTCGAGAAGAACGCCGTCTTTGCCCGATCCAGCTCAGCCAGGGCCTGGGCCCGCCGACGCTCCTCCTCGTAGGCATCCGCATTGGCGACAGCGGCCGCGATCTGGCCCGCCGCAAGCTTCAGGAAACCGCGATAGTCTTCGTCGAACTGGCGATAGGGATTGAGCCCGACGATCAGGACTCCCGAGCGCCCCGCCTCCCCCGATGGCACAATCGGCAGCAGGACGGCTTTGCTGGTCGGCCTGTCCCATTCTCCTGCCGGTGCTGACTTGCCAAGGAGGCCGTCGATACCCTCCACGATTGCCGGCTCGTGCTTGTTGAGCACTTCGGACAAGGGCCAGGGCGACGGGCTCTCGACCGGCAGGACGGCCGGGGCCGCGCCATTATCCACGGCGATCCCGGACGACGCGGCAAGCCGGGCCTCGTTCTCGCCCGGCGCAACCACGTACAACAGCGCGAAGGTCAGGTCGTGCCGGTTGGTGTCGAGCGCTGCCAGGCTGCGGCGGCAAGTCTCTTCCCACGAACGAGCATCGGCGGTGCGAGCGGCGAGTTCCCGCAGCAGCTTCAGCTGTCGCTCGCCGATAACTCTTTGCGTGTCGTCGGTATTGGCGCAAATGATGCCGCCCGGCTTCGCGTCATCGTCGGGTATCGGACTGTAGGAGAAGGGGTAATAGGTCTCTTCGGCGTAGCCGTGCCGCTCCATGATCAGCAGCTGCTCTTCGACATACGTCCCTTCGACGCCCCCCATGGCGGTGGTGAGCATCGGCTCGATGTCGGTCCAGATCTCCCGCCAGACTTCCTTGGTCGGCTTCCCCAGTGCCCACGGGTGCTTCCCGCCAATAATGGATTTGTACGGGTCATTGTAGAGATAGATCAGCTCCTTGCCCCAGCCGATCCAGATGGGCTGGCGCGAGGTGAGCATGATCCGCACCGCGGTTTTCAGGCTCTGCGGCCAGGCCTCCGGCGGGCCCAAGGGATTAGTGGCCCAGTCATACTGCCGAATGAGTTCGCCCATCTCGCCGCCCCCGGCGAGAAAGCTTGGCGCTTGTTCGCCCTGGGCAGCAGTGCCGGTCGACTGATTATGCATGAACTATCCGGATCTCGATCCACTGCGCGACTGCAAGGCGTTTGACAATGCAGCGGAGAGATCCTCCAGCTGAAATGGCTTGGCTATTACCGGTTTGTCCCTGAACTGCTGCGGCAGGCCGGCTTCGCCATATCCGCTGGCAAACACGAACGGCAGCCCGCGGGCGGTCAGGACATCGGCCACAGGATAGACAACCGCTCCCCGAAGGTTCACGTCCAGCAGCGCACAGTCGAACTCGGCCTGTTTCGCCTTCTCGACTGCCTCCTCGAGGCTATCGGCACTGTCGGACACTTCGTGACCCAGGTCTTCGAGCATCGTCTCGAGCATCATGGCCAAGAGGCTTTCGTCCTCGACTAGAAAAATGCGCACTCCGCCCCAGCCCCCTGTAGTCGCCGGCAATTTCGACAATTCTGTATTGGCAACGGGATACCCCGGGCACGCAAACGCATCCTCTCCAGTTTGGTTCCAGCGTTCAGCGATCGGGGATGACCTTCTTGCTGCAGAGACACTGCGCCGTACATTCGCGGCGGCACCGACTTCCACACTCGCCCTGTTATCGGCAACATACTGTCCGGACTTGTGGCTGCGGGGTCGCCCGACCGCCGGCAACACGAGTCCGCATCATGGGGGGAAACCAATGACGATCTGGAGACGGAACAGGCGCCCGCTGGCGCGCCTCTGCGGCGCACTGCTGCTCTGCGTGAGCGGCGCCCTGCTGAGCCTGGGGACCGCGGCGGCAGCGGACGCACTCTGTGCCGACGGTCCCGACAACTACGCCGAGGCCATCTCTGCCTGCACTGCGGCCATCGCGACGGCCGAAGATACGGAGGGGAGGGCCAGACTGCTGACCCAGAAGGCCAAGCTGCAGCGGCGCTCGGGCGATCCCGAGGGGGCGGCCAGCCCGATCGATGAGGCGACCCGGCTGGTGCCCGGCGATGCCGATGCCTGGATCGAGAAGGGTTATGTGGAACACGACCTGAAGCATCTGCAGGCGGCGCTCGAAGCGCACACCCGCGCGCGCGACGCCCGGCCCGACTACTGGCGCGCCGTCGTCGTCCGCCTCAACTCCCTCGCCGATGTCGGCCGCTACGATGAATGCCTGCAGGACGCGGTCCGAGCCGTCGAACTGGCACCGGAGCGGGCCCATACCTACGCCTATCGCGGCCGCTGCCTCTACGAGACAGGCAAGCTGGATGCCGCGATTGCCGACTACGAGCAGGCGGCCAAGATCGGCCTCGAGGAGTCGTTCCTGCACGGCAACCTGTCGCTTGCCTATCTCGATGCGGGCCGCAACGAAGATGCCCTGGTGGCGGCACGGCATGCCGTCGGGCTCAAATCGACGGACGAGCTGGCGCAGTGGTCGCTGGTGGAAGCGCTGATGATGCTGGAGCGGCATGACGAGGCAGTCGCCGCGTACGAGACGGCGCAAGCGGCCGGCCTGCCGGATACCGTCGGGCGCGCGAACCAGCTGGCGTGGTTGCTGTACCTGGCCGGCGACTACGCAACCGCCCGGCCGGTGATGGCTGCGTACTTCGCGGCCGATCCAGAACTCGGCCCCGACCAGAGCTACGAGGCGGACACCTTCGGCCACGTCCTGGCGGCGCTCGGGGACAAGGACGAGGCGGTCGAGATGTTCCAGCTGGCGCTCCGGCTCGGCGGCCCTGAAAAGGCGGATGCGTATCGCAAGGGTCTCGGGCAGCTTGGCATCAGCGTCAGCGGCGAGGATCTGGAAACGGCGTTGCGCGCCTGCGTGGAACGCGGCGCCGCATGCCGGCTGGAGGACTGACGGCGTCCGCTAGAGGCCGAGCGCTCGGGCGGTGGAGAGGAGGTCGACGCGGAGTTCGGAGGTCACTTCGAGCGACCGGTCCTCTCGCGTCGCGACATCGCCGGCCGGGCTGTGGCCGGCGAGCGTTGCGTCGCGCTGCCGGATCAGCGCGGCGATCTCCGCCGCGTACAGTCGGAGGATGGCGGTCAACCAGCGATTGGTCAGGTAGGACGGCTGCGGCATCTGCATGTCGAACCGTTCGAGCAGCGCGATGGACGGCTCGGCCTCGAGCCAGGCATCACCCACCACCCACTGGTTCACGGTGAACAGCCGCTGCAGCCGGCCATGGGCGTCGACCCCGACGGCGACGAGGTGGTGGACCGGCCCGTCCTTGCCGCCGGGCCGGACGAAGCAGTGGAAGTGCCCGTGCTCCGCCTCGGCCGGCGGCAGGTGGCAGTGATAGTACCACTGCCCGCCCGAGACGGGATCGTAGACGTCGCCCGGCGGGTAATGCGTCCAGGCCACCACCGGGGCGTCGCGCAAGGTGGCGCGCAGCACGTTGTCGCCGCCCTTGCGCAGCACCTGCTCGCAGAACAGCGCCTCCTGCGCCGCGCGGACCAGGTCCTCGCGGTCGGGCATCATAGGCTGCCGGCCGCGCATGGCGCAGCCGCCGCACAAGGCGCAGCCGCGGCACAGGGTGCCGTCGCGGCGCAAGGTGCTGTTGCGGCACAGGGTGCTGCGGCAGAGCAGGGCGATGCCGCCGCACAGGGTGCAGCGGCCGCGCAGGGAGACTCGGCTGCACAAGGCGCAGCAGCAGCGCAAGGATTGGCTGCCGTGTCCGCAGCTGCAGCGGCCACCGCTGGGGTCCCGCTGCCGCGCGTCACGTGATCCGCGGCGACCGCGGCGGTCGCGGCCAGGAGCGCCGCGCCGAACAGCAGGGTATTGCGCGAACCGCTCATTTCTTGAACCCGTCCATTCCGAAGGCCGGGCGCAGCGCGATCCCGACGAAGCTGCCGGCAAACGCCGCCGCGAACCACACCCAGCCGTGCAGGCTGCCCGAGGCGATGCCGCTGAACAGCGCGCCGATATTGCAGCCGAACGACAGCCGCGCCCCGTAGCCCATCAGGATGCCGCCGATGGCTGCCGCCAGGGCCGAGCGGAACGGCAGGTCGGCCTTGGGCGCGAACTTGCCGGCCAGTCCGGCGGCGAGCGCCGCCCCGAGCAGGATGCCGAAATTCATCACCGAGGTGATGTCGAACAATACGCTGCGCTCGAGCGCCTGCGCCTGCGCCGGAGCAGTCCAGAACGACCACGACTCGACCGGCACGCCGGCCGACTGCGCGATCTTGGCGCCCCAGAGCCCGAAGCCGTAGGTGATCGACCACGGATGGCCGGCGATCAGCAGCGTCGCGATGTTCAGCAGCGCCAGCAGCACGGCGGCGCCGACCAGCGGCCACGGGCCCTGCAACAGGCGCGACAGGCCGCGGGTCTCCGGCTTGCTCCGCCCCTCGAGCGCGCCATGCGCCCGGCGTTCGATCAGTACCGTGATGCCGGCGACCACCGCCAGGCCCAGCAGCGTGACCACGACGGCGAGTGGCGCACCGAGGCTGCCCCCGAGGCTGATCGGCGGCAGCGACGGTTGCGCCATCCACCACGGCAGGTGCGCCGTGCCGATCAATGCCCCGAAGACGAAGAAGGCCAGCGTCACCAGCATGCGGGCGCTGCCACCGCCTACGGTGAACAGCGTACCGGAGCCGCAGCCGCCGCCCAGCTGCATGCCGAGCCCGAAGATCGCGGCCCCGACCAGCACGGAAACCCCGACCGGCGCCACCGCCCCGGCCAGGGGGCGTCCGAATACCGTGCCCTGCGCCAGCAGCGGAATGAAGACCACCGCGGCGATGGCAATCATCAGCATTTGGGAGCGCAGCGCCGCGCCGCGTTTCTCGACCACCAGCCGGCGCCAGCCACCGGTGAAGCCGAAGGAGGCGTGATATAGCGTCGCCCCGAGGAGGCCGCCGATCAGGAACAGCGCGGCCTGCCGCAGGTCGATGATCTGCCCGATGGCGACCGTTCCGATCACGAAGGCCGCCGCCACCACCAGCACCGGGCCGCGGTCCAGCTTCAGCCAGGGGAAGGATGGTGCAGGCGAAGACGAAGCGAGGTCAGTCACGGGGTACCTGGTCCATGATGCGGCCGTGGCGGGTTCGGCCTCTGCTAAACGGCAGCGCCCGAGACCGCAATCTCGGGCGCGAGGAGCGAGAGGAGGTCAGCTCAGCTCTGGGTCAAGACCGGACGCGCCGGGTCGAGCGTCCACTGCGACATCGAACCGTCGTAAAGTCGCACACCCTTCAGGCCGGCCACCTCCGACAGTCCGAACCAGGCGATGGAAGCAAGGTGCCCGGTGTTGCAGAAGGTGATCAGCCCATCGGTGTCGGTGACGCCCGCCTGCTGCACCAGGGCGTCGATCGCTTGCTTGTCGGCGAAGCGGCCCTGGTCCTTGTTCCAGAACTTGTCGAAGTTCAGGTTCACCGCGGTCGGGATGGTGCCCAGCGCCTTGACAGTGTTGGTCTTCTCCTTGCCGATGAACTGCGCCACCGAGCGGGCGTCGATCAGGTTGGTGTCGCTGGCGATCGCCTGCTCCACCTCGGCCACCTCGGCGCGAAGCTCCGGACGCAGTTCGGCAGTGAAGCTGCCCCCCACCGGCGCGACGACGTCCGTCGACACCGGCGCCCCGGCCGCTTCCCAGGCCTTGTAGCCGCCGTCGAGGATCGTGACGTTGTCGTGGCCGAGCACCTTGAAGGTCCAGTAGACGCGGGTGGCGCCGCCGAACTCGCCGATGTCGCTGCCGGCCGGAACGATCACGACCTGCGTGTCGTCGCTGACGCCGAGCGCCGCGATCTTGGCCGTGATGTCTTCCAGCTTCGGCAGCAGGCCGGGGGCGCCATCGATGCTGGCGCGCCAGCCATAGGCCGAATACTGCGCCTCGACGGCACCGGGCACGTGGCCCGCTGCATAGGGCACCGCCCCGTCCTTGGTCTTGTCACGGATGTCGATGACCACCAGGTCCGGCTTGCCGAGTTGGCCGGCGAGCCACGCGGCGTCGACCAGGGGCTGGTCGGTGAGCCGCTCGGCCTGCGCAGGCCCGATGGCGGCAAGGCCGAGCACGAGCGCGGCAGCGGCGACGTTGAAACGCATAGGAATGATCCCACTCATTGCTGATGTCGGGGCATCATAGTCGCATCCTCTGGGTCAGCGCTGCTGACAGGTTTCCAATTGCTGTGCCGCGCGGAAACTTTCGATCCTGCCGAAGGCGGATACTCGACAATCAATTCCCTTGGCGCTGGTATGCAGGGCTGGCGGTGCGAGTGATAATGCAGCTCCCATCAGCGGCTGTTCCTGCCGGAATTGATCATGCGCTCTGCTCTTCGCGTCCTCCTCACCTCGTTACTCATGCTGACACCGCCTGTGCTTGGCTTTGCTGCCGCGGAGGAACCCGTTGCCGCTTCCCCTGCCCCGCAGGTGCTCTCGTATGAGAGTGATGCGCAGCTGGCCGAGCTCGCCGCCAAGGGGACCACGGTAGTGTTCTTCTATGCCGCATGGTGTCCCAACTGCCGCGCTACGGTCACCGAACTCAACGCCCGCTGGGATGAAGTTCGTCCCGGCCTCACCCTGGTGATCGCGGACTACGACAAGGAGCAGGCCCTGAAGGCCCGCTTCGGCATCACCTACCAGGATACCTTTGTGCTGCTGGACGAGGCCGGCGATGCGGTGGATGTCTGGAACAGCGGTGGGGTGAACGGCCTCAACGCCCACACCAGCGCTCTCTGACCCGTCATGGTGCTGACCGTGGCGCTCGCTTTCGTTGCGGGCGTGATCACCATCCTGTCGCCCTGCGTGCTGCCGCTGCTGCCGATGATCCTCGCGACGGCGACGCAGGAGGGCAAGGCACGGCCGTTCGGCGTCATCCTCGGCTTCGTCGTCGCCTTCAGCGCCGCAACGCTGGCGCTCAGCAGCCTGGTGCGCCTGCTCGGCGTGCCACCTGACATCAACCGCACCCTCAGCGTAGTGGTTCTGGCCGCCCTCGGCCTCGTGCTGATCGTGCCTCGCCTGCAGCTGCAGTTCGAGCGCCTCGCCGGCGGCCTCGTCGGTCGTGCCCCAGCCCCAGCGGGCAACGGCTTCGGTGGTGGCGTCGCGGTGGGCCTGGGCCTCGGCCTCGCCTGGAGCCCGTGCGTGGGGCCGATCATGGCCTCGGTGATCACCCTGGCGCTGAACCAGGCGGTGGGGCCGGGGGCGATCGCCGTCACCCTCGCCTTCTCGCTTGGCACCGCCCTGCCAATGGCAGCCGTGCTGTTCGGCGGCCGGCAACTGGTCCGCCGCCTCGACTGGTTCCAGCGGCATGCGGCGACCGTACAGCGGGTCTTCGGCGCCATCCTGCTGCTGACGGCGCTCGCCATCTGGCTGGGCTGGGACCGCGCCGTCCAGATCCTCCTGCTCGAGTGGTTTCCCGGCTGGGAAGGCCTGCTGACCGGCTGGGAGCCTAGCCCA
>JBQCFF010000219.1:0-10849 GCA_051959485.1 Devosia sp.
CCCCACGCCCCACCCCCCCCCTTTACGGTGTGGAGGGGGACCTTCCGATGGCTGGTGGAGTGGGCTGTAAGAACCTCCTCCCCTACCCCCGTCAGTCCCCGCCAACTGCTAACCGCCAGCCAAGCGGCGAGGCCGCAACAAACGCCGTAACCCCGGCGCAGGCCGGGGCCCACCCTGACCGCTTTCCACCTCGGTGACCGTGCGGTAACCCCTCAAGCTGGATCCCGGCCTCCGCCGGGATGACACCCTTTGGCCCTTCGGTGGCCCTACTCCACCAGCTCCAGCCCGTCCCGCCCGGCCAGCACCATGCCGAAGCCCGGGGCGTCCGAGATCCGCAGCTTGCCCTCCACCGGCATCGCCTCCCCCTCGAACAGGTCCCCGAACACCGGCATGATGCTCTTTCCGTCCGGGCTCGCCGCCACGTATTCGCAGAAGGCCGGGCCGGTCTGGCTGGCGATGAACTGGTACGAGTACGGGCCCGAGCCGTGCGGCACCACCACCACGTCATAGGCCGAGGCATGCGACGCGATGCGCAGCGTCTCGGTGAGCCCGCCCACCCACATCACGTCGGGCTGTACGATGTCGAGCAGCCGTTCCTCGAGCAGCCGGCGGAAGCCGTAGCGGGTGTATTCGTGCTCGCCCGTCGTCCATTTCAGCGTCGGCTGCGCCGCCTTGATCAGCCTAAAACCCTCGACGTCGTCGGGCGACAGCACCTCTTCCCACCAGTGGATGTTGAGCGGCTTGCAGAGCTCCGCCAGCCGGATGGCGTATTCGGCGGTCAGCGACATGTAGCAGTCGACCATCAGCGGATAGTCCGGCCCGACCGACTCCCGGTGGCGCTGCAGGAACTCGTAGTTGAGCCGCAGCCCTTCCTCGCCATCGAAATGGCTGTGCGGCAGCGGCACCTTGGCGCCCCAGAAGCCGAGCGCCTTGATCGCCGTCGGCTCGGGCGTGGTGCAGTAGAAGGTGATCTCGTCGCGCGCCTTGCCGCCGATCAGGTTGTACACCGGCTCGCCGCGCACCTTGCCGTTGAGGTCCCACAGCGCCAGGTCGACGCACGAGATCGCCATGATCGGCAGGCCCTTGCGGCCATAGGGCAGCGAGCTCCGGTAAAGCTGGTCCCAGATCAGGTTGATGTTGCGCGCGTCCTGCCCGACGATGAAGCGGCGGAAGTGGTGGTGGATCATCCACGCCGCCGGCACCCCGCCCGAGCCGGTGGCGACGCCGACGACGCCATCCTCGGTCTCGATCTCGACCACGATGGAGCCCAGCACGCCGATGCCCCAGCTCGAGCGCTTCTCGCGATACTGCGCATAGCCCGACATCGGGTTGGAAATCAGCGAATCCACCAGCCAGTGCTTGCTGGCGCCGGGCCTGAAATAGGTGCCGGCCGTCTCGCTCGGCTTGATGTTGTAGACGCGCAGATCCCTGATGCGGAAGGCAGAACTCATTGGGCAGTGACTTTCCTGGCATTGGCGACCGACTGGATCGTCGTGTCGCGGACGTGTTCGAGGTGGCGGCGATAGCCGGCCACCGCCGTCTCGGCGTCGCCGGCGAGCAGCGCCTCGGCGATGATGATGTGCTGGCCGACGCTCTTGGGGATGACGCCCGGCATCTCGGATGCCATGCGGCGCACGTCGAGCCCCAGGTCGTACAGCACCTGGGCGAGCGAGGAGAGCAGGCTGTTGCCCGCCGCGTCGTTGATCGCCTGGTGGAACTCGATGTCGATCAGCCGGAACGCCACCGGGTCGTCGTGGAAGGCGCGCCCGTCCACCGCCAGCTTGTGGATGCGCAGGAGCTGCTCGCGGCTGCCCCGCTCTGCCGCGAGCCGGACCAGCTCGAGGTCGACCACCGAGCGCGACTCGAACTGCTGGTGCACGTCGAAATCGGCTACCGACAGCATGGTGTTGAACGGCGCCACCAGCCGGCCCGGCGACAGGTCGGTAACGGTGTAGCGCCCGCCCTGCCGGCTCGACAGCACCCCCATCAGGGTCAGCGCCTTGAGTGCCTCGCGCAGCGGCGGCCGCGAGATGCCGAAGGCGATGGTCATCTGCGCCTCGGTCGGCAGCCGGTCGCCGGATTTCAGGTTGCCCGACTTGATCATGCCCATGATGCGGGCGGCGACCTGCTCGGCGATCGGCCGGCGTTCGAGCGCGCCGAACTGCTCGTCCTGCCGCTCGCGCCGGAAACGGGCGAGGCCGTTGTCCTCGGGCGGCACCACGGCGGGCTTGCTCATGCGCCGGGTCCCGCGCGGCCACGGCCAAGCGGCTGCAGCATACATACGAACTGGCGGAAACCGACGCCCGCGGACACTTGCCGACCCACCCTCCGGACGCTTTCGCGGCAAGACATTGAGTCTTTCCGATGCGCAGCGCAGCCTGCTTCGGCCGCTCTCCCGGCGACCGCCCGGCATCAGGAATGGGCGGCGGGCAAATACTTGTCAAACAAATTTCTGTCTGACAAGTTGCCAGGAAGGACGGAGCGGGCCTACCCGCCGCGATGCCTGTGGGAGGGTTCGTCGATGCCTTTATCGGTCGCCACGCGCCGCAAGGTGGGGAGCACCGCGCTCGAACTGCCGGTCTTCGGCTTCGGCACCGTGCATGTCGGCGGCCTCTACAATCCGGTCGACGACGCCACCGCCCGCGCCACCTTCCGGGCCGCCTGGGACGCCGGCGTCCGCTACTACGATACGGCCCCCTGGTATGGCCGCGGCCTTTCCGAGCACCGCACCGGGGCGTTCCTCCGCTCGCAGCCGCGCGACGAGTTCCTCATCACCACCAAGGTCGGGCGCACCCTGCACCGCCCGGCGGACCCCCGAGCCTTCGACCGCAGCCCATGGGTCGGCGGGCTCAGCTTCGAGGTGCATTTCGACTACAGCTATGACGGCATCATGCGCTCCTACGAGCAGGCGCTGCAGCGCCTCGCGCTCGATACCGTAGACGCGCTGGTGATCCACGACCTCGATGTCGGCTACCACGGCGACCGGCTCGCCGAGCACGAGAAGGCGCTGCGCGACAGCGGCATGAAGGCACTCGAGGAGCTGAAGCGCGCGGGCCACATCAAGGCCTTCGGCATGGGCATCAACACCGACGAGTCGCTCGAACAGACCGCCACCCAGGTCGACCTCGACTTCTGCCTCGTCGCCATGCCCTACACCCTGCTCGACCAGCAGAGCCTCACCAGCGGCATGGCCACGGCGCAGCGGCGCGGCGTCTCGGTGATCATCGGCGCGCCCTTCGCCTCCGGCATCCTCGTCACCGGCTCGTCGGGCCCGGCGCATTACGGCTACGGCAAGGCGCCGCCGGAGGTGCAGGCCAGGGTCCGCGGCATCGAGGCGGTGTGCCGCGCCCACCACGTCGCGCTCCCCGCCGCGGCGCTGCAGTTTGTGCTCGCGCACCCCATCGTCGCCTCGGTGATCCCCGGCGGCGCGAAGCCCGAGGAGGTGACGCAGAACGTCGCCTCGCTGGCAGCGCCGATCCCGGCCGGCTTCTGGTCCGACCTCAAGTCCGAGGCCCTGATCCACCCCGACGCCCCGGTACCTGCCTGAGCGAAGAGCCTGCCGGCACGCCGCTAATAGGCGCCGTGGACGCAACGCGCACCCTTCTCCCCAGAGGTGGGGGAGAAAGCTAAAACTTGGACTTGGCGCAGCCAAGGCCTTAGTTTTCGCCAGAGAGGGGGTCGTTCCACCCCGCCTCGCGCCCCCCTCTCCTCAGCTCCGCTCCTCGCTCCGCTCGCAAGCTCCGCTATCCTCCCCCACCAAGGGGGAGGAGGCGCCGCGGCAGCAGCGCGCACCTCTTGTCGGCGGCCGATCGACGCCAAGCATCCGACAGGCGCGCTGCCGATGCCACGCGCGCCCTCTCCCCCTCGGTGGGGGAGAAAGCGAAAACTTGGGCTTAGCGGAGCTAAGTCCTTAGTTTTCGCAAGAGAGGGGGTCGTTCCAACCGACGTCGCGCCCCCTCTCCTCAGCTCCGCTACCTCGCTCCGCTCGCAAGCTCCGCTATCCTCCCCCACCAGGGGGGAGGAGGCGCCGCGGCAGCAGCGCGTCCGGCTGGAACGGACCCTATCCCGTCGTCGCCACCCGGTAGGGGGCCAGCGCCAGGTCGACCGCCGCGAGGCAGAGCTCGCGGGCCGTGGCCGGCAGGCTGCCGGCGGCCACGGCCGGGTAGAGCCGGCCGAGATACTGGCTCACCAACGTCTCCGGGATGCTCACCCCGTCGAGCTGCCGCAGCAGCCCCTCGACCGCCGCCACCGCCTCCGGATGCGTCCAGTAGTAGCGGATGCGGTCCGAGTAGGAGAAATGCCGCTGCAGCCGCTGCTCGGCCGCCGTGCCCGGATAGTGCGACTGCCAGTTGCCGGGCTCCGCCAGCATCAGCCGCTCCATCGTCGCCTGCAGCGACTCGGTGCGCCCCAGCAGCTCGCGCGCCATCGCGTCGAGCCCGTACAGCGCCTCGCGCAGCGCGAAGGTCAGCCCCGGCCCGACCTTGAGGATCGCGAACCCGTCCTCGACCAGCGCCGCCAGCGCCTCGGTCGGCTGGTAGTCGGTCGAATGCGCCTCGAAAACCAGCCCCGGCAGCCGCGCCAGCGCCCCCGACAGCGCGCGCGCCGCCGGCGGGTCGTAGACCACCACGTTGGCGTTGCCGAACTCCACCCCCGGCTGCACCACTAGCCCGATCACCCGTTCGAGCGCCGCCGCAACCCCCGCGGCCGCGAAGGCCTCGCGATGCACCGCCAGCGTCCGCTCCGCCGCCGCCGGCGCCGTCACCTCGATCGCCTGGATCGCGTGCGTCGCCCCGCCCGGCGGCGGCACCTCGGTGCCGATGATGTAGACCGGCGCCGGCAGTCCGGCCGCCGCGGCGGCAGCCTCGGCGACCTTAGCCAGCCGCGCCGCCCGCTCCGCCACTACCGCGTCGGCCAGCGCCGCCGGCTCGCCGCGGCAACCCATGGAGCAGTCGAGGTGGATCTTGCGGAAGCCCGCCGCGACATAGGCCGCGACCATCGCCTCGGCCTTCGTCATCGCCTCGTCGGCGGGCAGCGCCTTCCACGGGTTCGGCCCGAGATGGTCGCCGCCGAGGATCACCCGCTCGGCCGCGAGCCCCACAGTTGCCGCAATGCCGAGCACGAAGGCGCGGAAATCCGCCGGCGTCATCCCGGTGTAGCCGCCGTCCTGGTTCACCTGGTTGCAGGTCGCCTCGACAACCACCGCCGTGCCGGCCCGCTGCGCCTCGCGGCAGGCCGCCTCGAGCACCAGCGGGTGCGCCGAGCACACCGAGGTGATCCCCACCTGCCCCGCCACCCGCTGCGCCCCGAGCAGCAGGTCGAGCACCCGGTCCCGCGCCGTCATGCCAGCGTCACCACCTTGGTAAGGTGCCGCGGCACCGCGGTGTCGAGCCCCTTGGCCTGCGCCACCCGCTCGCCCAGCACCTGCAGCGCCGGCAGGTAGACCAGCGGCCGGAGCGCCGGCGGCACGTCCACCGGGAAGCCGAGCTCGCCCGCCGCGCCGAGCGAGATCACCACCGCCCCCTTGGCCCTGAGCTCGCCCGCCACCTTCAGCTCCGCCGCGAGGCCGTCGGCGCTGTGCAGCAGCACCGCCACCGTCTTCTCGTCGACGAGGCTGATCGGCCCGTGCCGGTATTCGAGCGGATGGAACGCCTGCGTCATCGCCTGGCTCATCTCCATCAGCTTGAGAGCCCCCTCGACGCCGACGCCGTACTGCGCGCCGCCGCCGAGATAGACGTAGTGCGAGCGGCCCGCGAGGCGCGCCGGCACCGCCGCGTCCACCGCCTTGAGCAGCGCTTCGGCCGCCGCGATGGCGGGCGCCGTCACCTCGTGCCCAAGGAGCTGGATACCGAGCTGCAGCATCAGGCTCGCCGAGGTCGTCATCACGATCCCCTCGCGCTTGTCCGTCGCCGCCGCCACTACCCGGTCGGAATGGGTGGCGAGCGAGCTCTGCGTCTCCACCGTGATGCCGATCACCGGAATGCCGGCCGCCCGGCTGGCCTTCGCCGCCGCCACCGTCTCGGTCGTCTCGCCGCTGCGCGAGATCGCCACCACCTGCGCGGTGCCCTGCCCCGCCCAGTAGTGGTCGCGCCGGTTCGTCCATTCGTCGCCCGGCACGGCGATCGCCTGCCAGCCGGCCGCATTGGCGAGCGCCGCCAGCGCCAGCGCCAGGTTGTAGGACGAGCCGCATCCCACGAAGGCCGTCAGCCCCGCCTGCGCCAGCGGCTCCAGCCGGCCGGCCGCCTGCTGCCAATCGGGAAACTGCTCGAAGATGGTCTGTTCCGTCGCGCCCATGTGGCCTGTCCTTCTGCTTACCGAGCCTGCTCGGTCTGTGGTTTGGCGTCTCCGCCCGGTGCCGGCAGCGCTGCGAGCGAGGCGGCGAGCCGCCCGATCCACGCCTCGTCGGGTTGCCAGCCGAGATGTTGCGCCGCGGCGAGCAGCGCGCCGCCGATCGGCGGCAGTCGCGGCGGGTTCGGGGCGCGGCCGAGGCGCGCCTCGGTGGCACGCCGCAGCGCCGGGCTCGAGAACAGCCCGCCCGCGTAGCTCCAGCTCATCGTCGGCGCGTCGAGCCGCCGCTCCAGCGTCCGCACGTGCAGCGCCAGTTCGTCCGCCGCCCGCTCGACGATCGCCAGCGCCGCCGCGTCACCCGCTTCGGCGAGCCGCAGCGCGACCGGCGCCAGCGAGGCGATCTGCGTGCGCGGCTCGGTGAAGTGCGACACCCAGCCCTCGAGCGCATTGACCTTGTCGCCGCCGTCGAGGCCGAGCAGTTCGATCACCGCGTCGACGAGGCCGGTCGCCGGCCCGCGCCCGTCGACGCTCTTGCTCACCGCGCCCAGCACCTGCCGGCCGATCCAGTAGCCGCTGCCTTCGTCGCCGATCGTCTCGCCCCAGCCGCCGGTGCGGTGCGAGGCGCCGGCCGCGTCGCGCGCCCAGGCCATCGAGCCGGTGCCGGCAAGGATCAGGATGCCCGGCCCGCCGGCGAAGGCGCCGATATGGGCGGCATCGACGTCGTTCATCACCCGCTGCGGCACGCTGCCGAACAGCTCGGCGATGACGCGGCACTGCGCCGCCGAGATGTGCTCCACCTCGCCATGCGCCGGCAGTCCGGCGCCGACCGCGAGCAGGTCGGCCCGCCCGGCATAGGCCTGCACCTGCTCCGCCAGTGCGGCGCCCCAGCTCTTGCTTTCGAGCGGGCTCGTCGCCTTGCCGCGGCTCAGCGCCGTGACCCGGCCGCTGCTGTCCGCCGCCGCGACCAGCGTCTTGCTGCCGCCGCCGTCGATCCCGATGATGGTGCCGTCACGCATCGGCTGCCTCCGCTTCGAGCACCGGAACCGGGAGGTTCGGGACATCGTCTCTCCTGCGCAGGCATTACCCCCAAACGCTCACAAGTCAATCACGCACGTGAGCGATTGTGAAAGATAACCCCGCCCTGAGCCACAAATGCGCTCGCCTGGGCGCCGGCGGCGTGCAAACTCCTCGCATGCGCACCATCACCGCCATTGGCGAGATTCTCGTCGAGATCATGGCCGACACGCCCGGCGACGGCTTCCGCGAGCCGATCGCCCTCACCGGCCCGTTTCCCTCCGGCGCCCCGGCCATCTTCATCGACCAGGTGGCCCGCCTCGGGCATCCGGCCGCCATGGTCGGCGCCGTCGGCGACGACGATTTCGGCACGCTGAACCTCGAGCGGCTGCGGGCCGATGGCGTCGACACCTCCGCCATCGCCGTCCACCCCGGCGCCGCGACCGGCAGCGCCTTCGTGCGCTATCGCCAGGACGGCGGCCGCGACTTCGTCTTCAACCTGCGCGACAGCGCCAACCGCCACCTGCGCCTCGACGCCGCCGCCCGCGCCGTGCTGGCCAGGACCGCGCATCTCCACGTCGTCGGCTCATCGCTCGCCGCCGAGCCGATCGCCGCCGCGGTGCTGGAAGCGGCTGCCATCGTCAAGCGCCAGGGCGGCACCGTCTCCTTCGATCCCAACATCCGCAAGGAAATGCTGTCGCCCGACCTCCACGCCCGGCTCCGGCAGGTCCTCGCCGTCACCGACCTGCTCCTGCCCAGCGGCGACGAACTCGCGCTTTTCGGCACCGTCCCCGAACTGCTGGCCGGCGGCGTCAGGGCGGTCGTCCACAAGCGCGGCGCCGACGGCGCCCGCTATCTCGATGCCACGACCGAGTTCACCCAACCCGGCTTCCCGGTGGAGGAACGCGATCCCACCGGCGCCGGCGACATCTTCGGCGCCACCTTCGTCGTCGGCTGGCTCGCCGGCCTCGCCCCAGCCGAAAACCTCCGCCGCGCCTGCGCCGCCGGCGCCCTCGCCGTCACCCGCCGCGGCCCGATGGAAGGCGCCTCCACCAACCCCGACCTCAACCGCTTCCTGGCCACCCAACGCCCGAGCTGAATCGACCCGCACCCCCGCGCCGCGTCTCCCCCGCTACGCGTGGCATCGACGATGAAGGCACCGGATCCTCCCCTGTGCGAAGCACGGGGGAGGGGGACCACCCGAAGGGTGGTGGAGGGGGCGCTCACGCACTCCACCCTACCCGATCGCCCGATCGCCACCTCGCTCCAACTCAGTGATTGTTGCCGCCCCCTCCACCAGCTTCGCTGGTCCCCCTCCCCCCCTACGCGGTGGAGGTTACGCGCGTGGCACCGACGGTGACGGCACCGGATCCTCCCCTGTGCGCAGCACGGGGGAGGGGGACCACCCCAAGGGTGGTGGAGGGGGCGCTCAAGCACTCCACGCTACCCGATCGCCCCCGGCGCCACGCCCCTAGACTAGTTTGGCTCGAACTCATTGTGTGTTGCCGCCCCCCTCCACCAGCTTCGCTGGTCCCCCTCCCCCGCTACGCGGTGGAGGATCCGCGCGTGGCACCGGCGGTGACGGCACCGGATCCTCCCCTGGGCGCAGCACGGGGCAGGGGGACCACCCGAAGGGTGGTGGAGGGAGCGTTCACGCGCTCCGCGCTACCCCCTACCCCCGCCCGATCGCCTCGATCTCGGCCCGGTGCCGCTGCATCGCCAGTTGCGTCCGGTAGTCGCGTTCGAACTGCGCCATGCCCGCCGGGTCCGGCCGCCGCTCCGTGCCGGGGCGCGCCATCGCGGCGCAGGCGGCCGGCAGGTCGGCGAACAGCCCCGCCGCGGTCGCCGCCACCATCGCCACGCCCAGCAGGGTGGCGTCCTGCGTCGCCGGCTCGATGACGCTGCAGCCGGTCGCGTCGGCATAGAGCTCCATCAGCAGCGGGTTGCGGCTGTGCCCGCCGGTGACGTGCAGCG
This sequence comes from Devosia sp., assembly GCA_051959485.1. GTDB lineage: Bacteria > Pseudomonadota > Alphaproteobacteria > Rhizobiales > Devosiaceae > Devosia_A. The sequence continues at coordinate 9,274 of JBQCFF010000219.1, forward strand.
TCTCGATGGCGTAGCCCTTGGCGTTCAGCGTCTCGAGGATGTGCCGCACCTGCACGGCGATGGCGACGCAGGTGCGCCAGTACAGCCGGGCGAGGCTGTCGAAATCGCTGTCGAGCGCCAGCCCCGAGATCACCCCGAGCGCCTGCGGATCGGCCAGCGGCGAGCGGTTGCCGTGGAAATCCGGCAGCACGTGCAGCCGCGCCCCGAGCCCGAAGCCCTCGGCCTGCCGCAGCTCCATCACCCGCTCGATCACCTTGCGGTGCAGCGCCGGCGTCGGCGGGCCGCCTGCCCCGTGCAGCTTCAGCAGGTGGTCGAGCAGCGCCCCGGTCGCCGATTGCCCCGCCTCGTTGAGCCAGACGCCGGGCAGCACGGCGCCGAAATACGGGCCCCAGACGCCCGGCGTCGGCCGCGGCTCGCCCGACAGCGCCATGACGCAGCTCGAGGTGCCGGCGATCAGCGCCAGGTGGCGGTGGATCTGCTCCGGCCCCTCGGCGAACGCCGCCAGCGAGCCGAGCGCCCCGGCATGCGCATCGATCAGCCCGACCCCGACGCGGCAGCGGGTGGTCAAGCCGAGCCGCTCGGCCGCAGCCGGCGTCAGCGGCCCCAGCGCCGCGCCGATCGGGCTCGCCCGCTCCGGCAGCCCGCCGCGCTCCAGCAGGTCCTCGAGCCGCACCGTGGCAAGGAAATCCGCCTGCCATCCCGGCGTCCGGTGCGCCAGGTAGGTCCACTTGCAGGTCAGCGTGCATTCCGACCTCGCCGTCGAGCCCGACGCCTTCCAGGTCAGGAAATCGGCGAGGTCGAAGCAATGCCCGGCCCGCGCCCACGTCGCCGGCGCGTGCCGCTTCAGCCACATCAGCTTCGGCACTTCCATCTCCGGCGACATCACCCTGCCGATGAAATCGAGCACCGGGTGCCGCGTCGCCGTGCATTGTTCCGCCTCGCCCAGCGCCCGGTGGTCGAACCAGGCGATCGTATCCCACCGCGCTTCGCCGCCCGGCGAGACGGGAAGCGGCGCCCCGTCGCGGTCGCGCACCACCAGCGAGCAGGTCGCATCGAAGCTGATCCCCACCGCCTCCTCCGCCCGGGCGCCGGCGACCCGCATCGCCTCGCGCACCGCCACGCCGACGGCGTCCCAGATCTGTTCGGAATCGTATTCGGCGAGGTTGGCGTCGCCGCGCCGCAGCTCCAGCGGCTGCTCCGCCCGGCCGATCAGCCGCCCCGACGGCGTGGCGATCCCGGCCCGGGCGCTGGCCGTGCCGACGTCGACCGCCACCAGCAGTTGCGCCGCCTCCGCCTGGCGCGCCGCCTCGAGCTCCAGCAGCCCCGGCAGCGCCCGCATGTCCTGCATGATGGCGTCGGGCCGGAGCGCCTCGACCTCGTCGCGCAAGCCGCTCTCGTTGTAGTGCCCGCCGCCAAGATAGGCGAACACGGCCATCCCCGCCGCTCGCGCCGCCATGATCCCGGCCGCCGAATCCTCGATCACCAGGCAGTTTTCGGGCGCCACCCCCATCGCAGCCGCGGCATGGAGGAACAGGTCCGGCGCCGGCTTGCCGTTGCTGACCATCGTCGCCGAGTA
>JBQCFF010000220.1:0-4769 GCA_051959485.1 Devosia sp.
TTCTTCAGCAGCTGACGCGATCCATCGACTGGACGCCACCGGCCCTTCCCGGCCTTGCGCCGCGGGGGCCGGTGGCGATATGTCGGCCCCAGGGCACCGCAAGCAATCGAGGACCAGGCATGGCTGCGCACAAACTTTTCCTCCTCCCCGGCGACGGCATCGGCACCGAAATCATGCGGGAGGTCGAGAAGGTGATCGCCTGGCTCAACAGCCAGGGCGAGACCGATTTCGAGCTCGACAGCGGCCTGGTCGGCGGTTGCGCCTATGACAAGTATGGCGCCGCCATCTCCGAAGAGGACATGCAGAAGGCGCTCGCCGCCGACGCGGTGATCTTCGGCGCCGTCGGCGGCCCGAAGTGGGACAGCGTGCCCTACGAGGTCCGTCCCGAGGCGGGCCTGCTGCGCCTGCGCAAGGACCTCGGGCTGTTCGCCAACCTGCGGCCGGCCATCTGCTACTCGGCGCTCGCCGATGCCTCCTCGTTGAAGCGCGAGCTGGTCGAGGGCCTCGACATCCTGATCGTGCGCGAGCTCACCGGCGGCGTCTATTTCGGCGAGCCCAAGGAAATCACCGACCTCGGCGAGGGCCGGAAGCGCGCCGTCGACACCCAGGTCTACGAGACCTACGAGATCGACCGCATCGTCCGCGTCGCCTTCGACCTCGCCCGCACCCGCCGCAACAAGGTGCATTCGGCCGACAAGAAGAACGTCATGAAGTCCGGTGTGCTGTGGGACGAGGTCGCCCACGCCGTGGCCAAGGACTACCCGGACGTCGAGTTCCACCACATCCTCGCCGACAACGCGGCGATGCAGCTGGTGCGCAACCCCAAGCAGTTCGACGTGATGGTCACCGACAACCTGTTCGGCGACATCCTGTCCGACGCCGCCGCCATGCTGACCGGCTCGCTCGGCATGCTGCCCTCCGCCTCGCTCGGCGCGCCCGATCCGGTGACCGGCAAGCGCAAGGCGCTGTACGAGCCGGTGCATGGCTCCGCCCCCGACATCGCCGGCCAGGGCGTCGCCAACCCGATCGCCATGCTGGCGAGCTTCGCCATGGCGCTGCGCTACTCGTTCAACCTGGTGGCGCTGGCCGACCGGCTCGAGGCGGCGATCTCGGGCGTGCTGGCCGATGGCCTGCGCACCGGCGACATCGCGCAGGACAACCGCCGCACCGTCGGCACCGAGGAAATGGGCGCCGCCATCCTGAAGCGCCTCGCCGCGTAAGCGCTCAAACCGGACTGCCCCTCCCCAGCCCTCCCCATAAAGGGGAGGGTGCGGCGTAGCGGCCCTTTCAGCGGCCTGCCAACGCGCGCCCTCTTCACCCTCCCCTTTATGGGGAGGGACGGGGGGCCGTCCCGCTCCGACTTGCCAGCCCGGTTCACCCCCGCTTCATCTGCGCTATGATTGCTTCCGGCCAGAGAGGGAGACTCAGGCGATGACTCAGGATCTGCGCAAGCTGCTCGGCCGGGCGGTCGATCACGCCGTGGCGTATCGCGACAGCCTGGCGGAGAACGCCGGCCAGCCGAAGGTCGACTACTACCAGATGCGGGAAGCGCTGGCCGCGCCGCTCCCCGAAACCGGCAGCGCCCCGGAGGCGGTGCTCGAGGAACTGGTCGAGCGCTCGACGCCGGGGCTGATGCCGATGGCCGGGCCGCGCTTCTTCGGCTTCGTCATCGGCGCCTCCCATCCGGCCGGTGTGGCCGCCGACTGGATGGTGTCGGCCTGGGGCCAGAATGCCGGCTACCACACCCCGACCCCCGCTGCCGCTGCCATGGAAGAGGTGGCGGAGGGCTGGCTGGTCGACATCCTCGACCTGCCGCGCGGCAGCTCGGTCGGCTTCGTCACCGGCGCCACCGTCGCCAACGCTGTCGGGCTCTCGGCCGCCCGCACCAAGGTGCTGCTCGATGCCGGCTGGGACGTCGATGCCGACGGCATGTTCGGCGCGCCGGAAGTCGCGGTGCTGGTGGGAGACGATGCCCATTCCTCGGTGTTCTCTGCCCTGCAGATGATCGGCTTCGGCTATCGGCGGGTGATCCGCGTCGCCACCGACGAGCAGGGCCGGATGCGGCCCGATGCGCTGGCGGCAGCCATCGGCGGGGTCAGCGGACCGCGGATCGTTATCGCGCAGGCCGGGCAGATCAATACCGGCGCCTACGACCCGTTCGGCGAGCTCATCGCCATCGCGCACGCGCACGGCGCCTGGGTGCATGTCGACGGGGCGTTCGGGCTCTGGGCCCGCGCCACGCCGCAGCTGCGGCACCTCACCGAGGGCATCGAGGGCGCCGACTCCTGGGTCACCGACGGCCACAAGTGGCTGCAGGTGCCCTACGATTCCGGCTTCGCCATCGTCCGCGACCGCGAAGTGCACCAGCGCGCGATGACGCAGTGGGGCAGCTACCTGCCGTCGATCAACCAGGGCGACCGCGTGCCTTCGGCCTTCGTGCCCGAGCTGTCGCGGCGGGCCCGCGGCATGCCGGTCTGGGCCATGCTGAAGACGCTCGGTCGCGACGGCGTCGCCGAGCTGGTCGAGCGGCACTGCCGCTTCGCCAGGCGCTTCGCCGAGCGGCTGGCCGTCGAGCCCGGCATCCGCATCTGCAACGAGGTGACGATCAACCAGGTGATCGTCAATTTCGGCACCGGCGACGCGGCGGCCCGCAAGGCCGCCACCGAGGCGGTTATCGCCCGCGTGCAGCAGGGCGGCGTGTGCTTCGTCGGCGGCGCCGCCTGGCGGGGCGACTGGGTGATGCGGCTGTCGGTCAGCTCCGGCGCCACCACCGAGGCCGACATCGACCTCAGCGCCGACGCCATCATCGCCGCCTGGCGCGAGGTCCAGGCGGCCGCCTAGGGCTGGAGCCCGAACGCCTCGGCCAGCAACCGGTACGAGCGGAGCCGCACGTCGTAGTCCCACGCGGTGGTGGCGATCATCACCTCGTCGGCGCCCGACTCGGCCACCTTGGCCTCGATCTCGCGCTTCACCGTCTCGGGCGAGCCGACGATCCACAGCTGGCTCTGCTTTTCGATGATGCGCTGCTGGTGCTCGGTATAGGCGTGCCGCGACGCCTCCTCGGGCGAGACCAGCTTGCGCAGCTCGCCCGAATGGAACAGCGCCCAGCTCAGCTCCTGCGAGCGGGACAGGAAGCGCGCCTCCTCGTCGGTCGGCGCCACCAGCGCCGAGACGGCGATGATCGCATGCGGCCTGGGAAACGCCTCGGTCGGGGTGAACGCGGCGCGGTAGGCGGCGAAGGCCGGCCCGGCCGGCGTGGCGCTGAAATGCGCGGCGAACGAGTAGCCGACGCCGAGCTGGCCGGCCGCCTGGGCGCTGGCGCCGGACGAGCCGAGCAGCCAGATCGGCGGCAGGCTCACCTTCTCCGGCGCCACGGCGATCGGCGCGAACGGGTGGTCGGGGGCGAAATTGCCCTCGTCGAAGGCCAGCATCTCGGCCAGCTCCTGGGCGAAATACTCGCCGCCCACCGAGCGCAGCGCCTGCAGCGTCCGCCCGTCGCTGCCGCCGGCCCGGCCGATGCCGAGGTCGATGCGGCCGGGGTTGAGGCCATTCAGCGTGCGGTAGGTCTCCACCACCCTGAGCGGCACGTGGTTGGGCAGCATCACGCCGCCCGAGCCGACCCGGATGCGCGCCGTGTTGGCCGCGGCGGTGGCGATCAGCACTTCCGGCGACGAAGAGGCGATCGAGGGCATGCCGTGGTGCTCGGCATACCAGACCCGGGCAAAGCCCAGTTCGTCGCCAAGCTGCGCCAGCCGCACGATCTGCCGTAGCGCATCAGGAGTGGCGGTGCCTTCCGACACCGGAGCGAGGTCGAGGATGGAAAGGGGGAGCGTGGCCATGCCGGCTTATATCGGTCTCTGGCGATGGAAGGGAAGGGGCGCACGCTGCTACCCCCCACCCCAGCTCTGCTACGGCCCTGCGGGCCTAGCGACGCTACCCTCCCCACAAGGGGGAGGGAGACCAGTGGCATAGTTCAGGCAACAGCGGCTCCCTCCCCTTGATGGGGAGGGTAGCGCAGCTTGGCGGCGCAGCCGCCGTAGCGCAGCTAGGGTGGGGTGGGGCAACGCACTGCCCGCTACTCCGCCGCCGCCAGCCCCTTCACCAGTTCCCCCGCCTGGCGCTCGAACAGCCGGCGGTAGATGCCGCCCTGTCGCTTCACCAGCTCGGGGTGCGTGCCTTCCTCGACGATCCGGCCGCCGTCGAACACCAGCAGCCGGTCGAGCGCCCGCACGGTCGACAGCCGGTGCGCGATCACCAGCGTGGTGCGACCGACCATCAGCCGGTCCATTGCCTGCTGGATCAAGAGCTCGCTCTCGCTGTCGAGGCTCGAGGTCGCCTCGTCGAGGATCAGCACCCGGGCGTCGGACAGGAAGGCGCGGGCGATGGCGACGCGCTGCCGCTCGCCGCCCGAGAGCTTGATGCCGCGCTCGCCCACCAGCGTCTCGTAGCCCTTGGGCAGGGCTTCGATGAACTCGTGCGCGTTGGCCAGCTTCGCCGCCTCGATGATCTCGCCGCGCGTTGCCTCGGGCCGGCCATAGGCGATGTTCTCCGCCAGCGAGCGGTGGAACAGCACCGGCTCCTGCTGCACGATGGCGATCTGGCTGCGCAGCGACGCCTGTTCGACGTCGCGGATGTCGACGCCGTCCACCGTCACCCGGCCGCCGGTCACGTCGTAGAGCCGCTGGATCAGCTTCACGAAGGTGGTCTTGCCCGAGCCGGAGTGACCGACGAGGCCGACCCGCTCGCCGGGCCGGATCACCAGGTCGAGG
>JBQCFF010000221.1:0-5770 GCA_051959485.1 Devosia sp.
GGGCGCGGACAAGGTTGAGGAAGCGGGTGAAGAGATAGTGGCTGTCGTGCGGGCCGGGGCTGGCCTCGGGGTGGTACTGCACCGAAAAGATCGGCTTGCCCTCGACTTCGAGGCCGGCATTGGAGCCATCGAAGAGCGAGATGTGGGTCTGCTTGACGTTGGCCGGCAGGCTTTCCGTGTCCACTGCGAAGCCGTGGTTCATCGAGGTGATCTCGACCTTGCCGGTGGTCAGGTCCTTGACCGGATGATTGGCGCCGTGATGGCCCTGGTGCATCTTCTCGGTCCTGCCGCCGACGGCGAGGCCGAGCAACTGGTGGCCGAGGCAGATGCCGAACATCGGCTTGCCGGTTTCCATCAGCGTCTTGATGGTGGGCACGGCGTACTTGCCGGTCGCGGCCGGATCGCCCGGGCCGTTGGAGAGGAAGATGCCGTCGGGGTTGTGCGCCAGGATGTCCTTGGCCGTGGCGGTGGCGGGCACGACGGTGACGCGGGCGCCCTGATCGGCCAGCTGCCGCAGGAGGTTGCGCTTGGCGCCGTAATCGACCGCGACGACGTGGAAGTCCGGGTTCTCGAGCCGGCCGTAGCCCTCGGTGCGGGTCCAGGACGTCTGGTCCCAGCGGTAGGTCTGGGCGGTGGTGACTTCCTTGGCGAGGTCGAGCCCCTCGAGGCCGGGGAAGGCCTTGAGCTCGGCCAGCATGGAGGGCTCGTGGAAATGCCCCTCCGGATCATGCGCGATGACGCCGTTCGGCATGCCCTTCTCGCGGATGCGGGCGGTGAGCGCCCGGGTGTCGATGCCGGCGATGCCGATGATGTTGCGCTTCTTCAGCCAGGTATCGAGCCGCTCGACGGCCCGGTAGTTCGAGGGGTTGGTGATATCGGCCCTGAGCACGCAGCCGCGGACACCCGAGAGGGCGGCCATGTTGACCGTCTCGATGTCCTCGTCGTTGGCGCCGACATTTCCGATATGCGGAAAGGTGAAGGTGATGATCTGCCCGGCGTAGGACGGGTCGGTCAGGATTTCCTGGTAGCCGGTCATCGCGGTGTTGAAGCAGACCTCGCCGGCGGCATGGCCGATGGCGCCGATGCCGTAACCTTCGAGGCGCGTCCCGTCGTCCAGGATCAGGAGGGCGGTCGCGGGTTTTTGCTGCCAGCCGGTCATGGCGGGGCTCCAAGGGGTTCGGGTCGGTGTCGGTTGAGGCCTCTCCCTAGACGGAGGGCAGCGTCGGCGCAAGTGGCGCAGCGACGATGTTGGGCTATATGGGTGCAAGGCAGACCGGGAGCAAGCGCATCTTCAAGGACCCGGACGGCAATCTGTTGATGGTGGCCGACGTGCCACCGGCGCCAAGGAGCGAATGAATGCGTGACGAAATCAGCGAAGGCTACAAGGCGGCGCTCAAGGCCGGGGACAAGCGGCGGACGGCGACGCTCCGGGCCGTGAACGCGGCGATCAAGGACCGCGACATCGATGCGCGCGGGCAGGGCAAGGGGCCGCTCGCCGATGCCGAGGTGCTGGTGCTGCTGCAAAAGATGGTGAAGCAGCGCGAGGAATCGCTCGGCATCTACGAAAAGGCGGGGCGCGAGGACCTGGCGGCGGTGGAGCGCGAGGAGATCGCGATCCTGAGCGAGTTCCTGCCCAGGGGGCTCAGCGACGCCGAGGTCGACGCGGCGATCCGGGCGGCGATCGAGAAGACCGGCGCCTCGGGCGGCAAGGACATGGGCAAGGTCATCGCCGCGCTGAAGGCCGAGTACCCGGGGCGGATCGACTTCGGCAAGGCATCGGCGCGCGTCAAGGCGGCGCTGGGCTAAGGCAGGTTCAGGCGGCGAGGCGGCGGGAGGGGCCGAAGACGCAGTTGCGGCCGGCGTCCTTGGCTCCGTAGAGGTGCTCGTCGGCTTCGCGCAGCAGCCGGTCGAAGGTGTCGCCGCGGGCCGATCCGATGGCGATGCCGGCGCTGACGGTCGCCGCTCCGCGATCGGGGGCGAGCGCCGTGGTGGCCTCGAGGGCAGCGCGGATGCGCTCGGCCACGGCTTGCGCGCCGGCCGGATCGAGGCCGCGCAGGATCAGGCAGAACTCCTCGCCGCCGAGGCGGGCGGCGGTGTCGGTATCGCGGATGTTGCTGCGGACGATGGCGGCGAAACTGCGCAGCACCTCGTCGCCGGCGGCGTGGCCGAACTGGTCGTTGATGGCCTTGAAGCCGTCGAGGTCGAGCATCACCACGGCGGTGCCGGGCGGCATGGGGTCGGCACCGACGAGGTCGAACAGGGCGCGGCGGTTGAGCAGGCCGGTCAGCGAGTCGGTCATGGCGAGCCGGCGGTGGGCGGCGGCGCCGCGCAACTGGTGTAGCGACATGGCCACCGCGCCGGCGGCGGGCAGCACCAGGATGATGGTCAGCGAGTTGAGATCCTCGGCCCAGTTGGTGGGGCGCTCGGTGAGGACGAACTGGCCATCGAGCAGCAGCGCCGTGGCGCAGAGCAGGAACGACGTGACGGTGATGCCGTAGATGGCGACCATCGCGACCTGCGGCAGCGGCGACTCGGTGCGGGCCAGCCAGTGCTCGCGGGCCGCGAGGCCGAAGAAGCCGGCGCAGCCGAAATTGGCGATGATCGTGCCGAGCCCGGTGAGGCCGGTGGTGAAGGCGAGGCCCATGGTGACGCTGACGCCGACCCAGGCGAGGATCACCGGATCGAGCCGGGCGGCGCCGGAGCGGAACTGGGCGGCGCCGACGGCGATGGCGCCGAAGCCGGCCAGCATCAGCACGAAGGCGGCGTATTGCCAGGCGGGGACGTAGGCTTCGATGAGGCCGTAGACCAGCACGCCGGCGACGATCAGCGACAGGCCGAGCGCCCAAGTGACGAGGTAGCGGTCGGCGCGGGTGCCGAGCCAGGTCAGCACCAGCGTCAGCATGACGGCGAAGGCCGAGAAGCCGATGGAAATGAGCAGCGAGGTCTGGTCGAGCAAGCGGTCGGGTCCGTTCTGGCGACAAGCAGCGGCCTAATCGACCCAGATTGTACCAGCCGATTCTACGCCCCGGCATTATTCGGCAGCGGTAGTGAAGAAACGCTTAGCCGCTGGCAAGCATCGCCGGGGCAGAACGGCGCTCGAGCCAGAAGGAGAGCGTCGCGCTGCCGGCGGCGAGCAGGCTGAAGACCACGCCGACCGCCGGGATATCGGCGTAGGAGACGCCCGAGTTCAGCAGCCAGGCGCCGGTGGCGGCACCCGCGGCGATGCCGATGTTGAAGGCCGTCGAGATCAGCGACGAAGCGAGGTTCGGGGCGCGGGCGGCGGCGGTGATGACGCGGGCCTGCAGCGGTGTGGAGAAGGCGAAGCCGAGGGTCGAGGAGATCAGCAGGTTGACGGTGAACCAGAACTGGTCGTGCACGGCGAAGAGCAGGGTGAAGTAGAACAGCGCCTGGGCGAGCAGCACGCCGATGAGGGTGGGCATCGGCTTCCAGTCGGTGCCGCGACCGCCGAGGTAGATGCCGAGCACGGCGCCGAAGCCGCCGATCAGCAGGTAGATCCAGACCAGCTGCGGGTCGATGCCGACCACCTCGATCATGGCGGCGGTCTGGTAGGTGCCCCAGGCCAGCGTGCCGACCATCACCAGCGTGATGGTGACGTAGGAGAGCCAGACCTGCTGGTGGCGGAGCTCGGCGAGCTGGGCGCGGAGGCTGGGCCGCGCCTCATGGATCGCCTCGGCTTTGGGCAGGCGGAAGACCAGCACCAGCGCGGCGATGGCGCCGAGCACCGCGACCGCGAGGAACGTCGTGCGCCAGCCGAACTCGACGCCGATGGCGGTGCCGGCGGGCAGCCCGAGCAGGTTGGCGACGGTGATGCCGCCGATGAACAGCGAGAACGCGGCGCCCCGACGCTCGGGCCGCACCAGGTTGGCGACGACGACGTTGCCGGCGCCGAAGAAAGCGCCGTGACCGATCGACGAGAGCAGGCGAGCCGCGAGCAGCAGGCCGTAGTCCGGGGCGAGGGCGCAGAGCACCTGGCTGACGGTGAACAGCACCATGACGCCGATGAGCACGGCGCGCTGCGAGAAGCGGGCGGTGAGCACGGTGAGGAGCGGGCCGCCGATGGCGACGCCGATCGCGTAGGCGGTGACGAGCAGCCCGGCGGTGGGGATGGAGACCCCGAGGCTGCCGGCGAGCAGCGGCAGGATGCCGGAGATGACGAACTCGGCCGTGCCGACGGCGAAGGCGGCAACCGCCAGGGCGTAGACGGCGAACGGCATGGCTGGGGATTCTCCGGGCGACAGGGCGGCGGAGAGGATCACGACTTGCCGGTGGGGGCAAGCGCCGGGGGATGGCCGGTGCCCAGGTACTCGAGCTCGGCGTTGAAGGCGGCGCCGAGCACCAGGATCTGCGCGGAGTTGTAGAGCCAGAGCAGCAGCACCACCGCCGCGGAGACCGAGCCGAAGGTGGCCTGGTAGTTGCCGAAATTCTCGACATAGATCGAGAACACCGCGCCGGCGAGCAGCCAGAGCAGCGAGGCAAGCACGGCGCCGGGCCAGATGTAGCGGAACTTGCGCGGATGCCGGTCGGGCCCCCAGCGGTAGAGCACCGCGAGGACGCCGATGCTCAGCACCAGCAGCACCGGCCAGCGGAACACCAGCACCAGCAGCCCTTCGCCCGAGGGGAAGGGGATGAGGGCGGGCAGGCCCGCGACGGTCAGCAGCGCCACCGCCAGGAAGATGGAGCCGGCGATGCTCAGCGCAATGGCGGCCAGCGTCCGCCCGATGATGCCGCGCTTCGGCCTTTCGCCCCGCACCCGCGACATGGCGTAGAGCAGCGCATCGACGCCGCGCGAGCCGGACCACAGCGCCAGCGGCACGGAGATGAGCAGGCCGGCGCTCAGCGTGAGCCGCTGCTGGCTCGCCAGGCTGTCGAGCTGCTCGCGCAGCACGTCGAGCGCGAGGTTGGGCAGGATGTACTGCAGCGACGAGACGGTGCCGGCGACCAGCGTGCGGTTGGCCAGAAGGCCGTAGATCAGCGCCACGGTGGCGATGGCGGGGAAGATGGAGAGGAAGCCGAAGAACGCGGTGGCGGCGCAGCGCGGCGAGGTGTCCGGGTCGAAGAAGGCGCGCAGGGTGCCGACCGCCACGCGCTTGAAGTAGCGGAGCCCGCGGACCGGGGCAGTGTCGGCAATGCTGGGGGCGGGCAGGTCCATCACGGGCGCGTCAGGGGTGTGGCGGGACAACGGCAGCGGGAGGGGTGGGGTTGCGGCGGAGGTGACCGGGGCTGGGGGCGTGAGGCGGCGTTGTCGCTTGGGTAGGGCAGGGCGGCAGGGGCTGGGCGCAGCGCACGTGACCGCCCCCTCCACCAGCCTGCGGCTGGTCCCCCTCCCCCGCTTCGCGGTGGAGGATCAAGGAGAGGGCGGCGCCTCTGACCGCCCCCTTCACCATCCTTCGGATGGTCCTCTTCCCCCGTTGTCACGGGGGAAGATCGCGTGCCGTCCACGGCGGTGAGGTGCGGGATCCTCCCCTGTCGAAGACGGGGGAGGGGGACCGCCGGAGGCGGTGGAGGGGGCGGTACGGGCACGACGCGTCAACCTCCAGGCGAGCGAACACCCCCGCCGGCCTTCCGGGCCTCGGGATGATGAGCAGTGAAGCGGGCCGGCGAGGCGTGATCCTCGCGCGGGTAGTCCGCAGATTTGTGAGGCTCGCGCCTCGCCGGCCGACCGGGGTTTTGGGCTTATGGTACCGCAACCCGGGTGCATCCCGTGCCGCATCGCGAGGAGCGTGGGCGGCCGGCGACGGGGCATCACCCA
>JBQCFF010000222.1:0-3842 GCA_051959485.1 Devosia sp.
CTGAGCCGGGTGCCAATTCAATGGTTTGAACCCGGCCGGGTTCCCCTCGGGGAGCGAGTTATGGCGAAAGAGTGACGCCGGATGGTGCGGGCGGCGGGACTCGAACCCGCACGGGGCTACCCCCTCGGGATTTTAAGTCCCGTGTGTCTACCATTCCACCACGCCCGCGACGGCGTCCGGCGGGTTTCCCACGGGACGCGCGAAAACTCAAATCGGCTGGCCGTCAGTCCGTACCGCCGGAAATCGGGGGGACGTAGGCGACGTCGAGGTCCCAGGGGAAGAAGATCCAGGTGTCCTGGCTGACTTCGGTGATGAAGGTGTCGACCAGGTCGCGGCCCTTGGGCTTGGCATAGACGGTGGCGAAATGCGCGCCGGGCAGCATGTCGCGCACGGCGCGGGCCGTGGCGCCGGTATCGACGAGGTCGTCGACGATCAGCACCTTGCCGCCGTTCCGCGCCTTCTCGAGGATATCGGGCGCGATCGACTTCAGCACCCGGACATTGCCCTGGTTCTGGTGATCGTAGCTCTTCATGGCGACGCTCTCGACGACGCGGATGTTCAGCTCGCGCGCCACGATCGCGGCGGGGACGAGGCCGCCCCGGGTGATCGCGACCAGGGCATCAAACGGCCCGAGGCCGGTGAGGCGCCAGGCGAGCGCCCGGCTGTCGCGGTGGAACTGGTCCCAGGTGACGGGAAAGGATTTCTGCGTGGTTTGATTCATCGGGTCTCCTTGCCGCGCCTCCGGGGCCGGCGAAATGATCAGTAGGCCTCGACCTCTTCGCCGAGGCCGGCGTGGCGGTGGGCGTCGGCGACCATGGCCTTGACGCGTTCGGCCGCCACCGCGAGCCGCGCCGCGTCCGCCGAGCGGAGCACGAGTTCGGTCATCACGCTGGTCGAGCCCATCCGCGGGTAGCTGCCCATTTTCACATCCGGGAATTCCTCCTGGATGCGGGCGAAGGCGCTGCCGATGCTGCCCTCGCCGACGCGGCAGCGGATGGTGACCGACTGCACCTTCTGCCCGCCTTCGAGGGTGGGCGCGATGGCTTCGAGCATGGCCTGCATGATCTTCGGCACGCCGGCCATGACGTGGACGTTGCCGATGCGGAAGCCGGGGGCGGCGCTGACCGAATTGACGATGAGGCTGCCGCCTTCGGGGATGCGGGCCATGCGCAGGCGCGCCTCGTTCACCTCGGTGCCGGTCGCCGCCCAGCGCGCCTCCAGCATGGCGCGGGCCTCGGGGTTGATCGGCAGCGGCACGCCGAAGGCCTTGGCTACCGCGTCGGCGGTGATGTCGTCGTGCGTGGGGCCGATGCCGCCGGTGGTGAAGACGTAGGTGTAGCGGGCGCGGACGGCGTTGATGGCGCCGACGATCTCGGCCTCGACATCGGGGACGACGCGCACTTCGCTGAGCGCGATGCCCAGCTCCGTGCAGAAATCCGCGACCGTGCCGATGTTCACGTCCTTGGTGCGGCCGGAAAGGATTTCGTCGCCGATGACGATGAGGGCGGCGGTGACGGCGTCAGGCATGGCTGAGTCCAGCGGGACAGCAAGGGGCATGCATTGCCCGAAGGGGCTGGCAGCGTCAAGCGGATGCCGCAGCTGGCCACAGTTCCGCCGGCGTTGACCACGCGTGGCCGATCGGGTGGCGGGACCGGGTGCGTTCGGTCTTTATTCCGGGCCGCTGAACGCTTACGTTGGCCATGAACGGAGCGCCCGAATGGTCACCTATGTCGATGCCGAAGCCAAGAACCGCCGCACTGCGGGAGTCATTCCGCTGCATGGCGAGGCGGGCTTCGCCGGCATGCGCAAGGCCGGCGCGCTGACGGCGGAGGCGCTGGACCTGCTGGTCGAGCACGTGCAGCCCGGCGTCACCACGGCGGCGCTCGACCGCCTCGCCTACGAGTTCGCGCGCGACCACGACGCCATCCCGGCGACGCTGTTCTACAAGGGCTACCGCCACTCGGTCTGCACCTCCATCAACCACGTGGTCTGCCACGGCATCCCCGACGAGCGCCCCCTGCGCGAGGGCGATATCGTGAACATCGACCTCACGCTGATCGTCGACGGGTGGTACGGGGACAGCTCGCGCATGTACCCGGTGGGCGAGATCAGCCGGAAGGCGGAGCGGCTGATCGAGGTCACCTACGAGAGCCTCGAGGCCGGCATCGCCGCCGCGAAGCCCGGCAACACCACCGGCGACATCGGCGCGGCGATCCAGGCGCATGCCGAGGCGGAGCGGACCAGCGTGGTCCGCGACTTCGTCGGGCATGGCGTCGGCCAGCTGTTCCACGACGAGCCCAACATCATGCATTTCGGCGTGCCGGGCACCGGCGTGCTGCTGAAGCCGGGGATGATCTTCACCATCGAGCCGATGATCAACCTGGGCCGTCCGCACGTGAAGATCCTGTCGGACGGCTGGACGGCGGTGACCCGCGACCGGACACTGTCCGCCCAGGCGGAGCACTCGATCGGCATCACCGAGACCGGCGTGGAGATTTTCACGCTGTCGCCCCGAGGCTGGTTCAACCCGCTCGACGCGCGCCGCTAGCGATGGGCAGGGGGGACGCGTCGGATATCTCCGGTGACGGCCTTGGCGAGGCCCCTGCCCCCGTCGACCGCAATACCGGCCACCGCGAGCGCGCCCGCCAGCGTTTCCTCAGGATCGGCGAAGAGGCGCTCGATGACTACGAGCTGCTCGAGCTGATCCTGTTCCTCGCCATCCCCCGCGTCGACACCAAGGGACTGGCCAAGGAGCTGCTCGCCAAGTTCGGCACCTATTCCAACGTGCTGAGCGCCTCGCCCGAACGGCTCGCCGAGATCAAGGGCATCAAGGGCGCCGCGGCGACCAACTTGAAGATCGTGCAGGCGGCCGCGCAGCGCTTCGCCCGCGACCGGGTGCCGCGCGACATGCCGATCCTCGGCTCGTGGCAGGCGCTGATCGACTACGTGAAGACGCAGATGGCGTTCAACGACATTGAGCAGTTCCGCATCCTGTTCCTCGACAAGAAGAACCGGCTGATCGCCGACGAGGTGCAGCAGGCCGGGACGGTGGACCACACGCCGGTCTACCCGCGCGAGGTGATCAAGCGGACGCTGGAGCTCTCCGCCACGGCGCTGATCCTCGTCCACAACCACCCCTCGGGCGACCCCGCGCCGAGTTCGGCCGACGTGCAGATGACCCGTCAGATCAACGACATCGCCCGCCCGCTGGGCATCACCGTGCACGACCACATCATCGTCGGCCGCAACGGGCACGCATCGCTGAAGGGCATGAAGCTGATCTAGGGCGCCCGGCGCCGCGTGCTTCTGCTACCCGAACTGCTGCAGGACCGGGAAGGTCTCGAGGAACCAGTAGGAGATGCGGGTGAACTGGCCGGTGAGGAACAGCAGCCCGGTGACCACCAGCAGCCCGCCCATGACCTTTTCCACCGTACCCAGGTACTTCTTGAAGCCCGTGAAGAAGGTGAGGAAGGGGCCGATGGCGATGCCGGCGAGCAGGAACGGCACGCCGAGGCCGAGCGAGTAGAGCCCGAGCAGCGCGGCGCCGTCGAGCGCCGTCTGCTGCGAGGAGGCGACGGCGAGGATGGCGGCGAGCACCGGGCCGATGCACGGCGTCCAGCCGACGGCGAAGGCGAGGCCGAGCAGGAAGCCGCCGAGCGGGCCGGAAGCGACGCCGGGACCGTTGTGCCGCACCTGCATGTCGAGGAAGCGGATGCGGTAGACGCCGAGGAAGTGCAGGCCCATCGCGATGATGACGACGCCGGCCAGCGGCATCAGGATCGGCAGCGCCTGCCGGAACGACTGGCCGAGCGCCGTCGCCGTGGCGCCGAACAGCACGAAGA
>JBQCFF010000223.1:0-2371 GCA_051959485.1 Devosia sp.
AAAAGTCGCCCAACTTGAAGGCAGCGCTCTGGCCGCACAACGTGGAGCGGCTGAAGAACTATCCGTACCTGCTCTACATCTACCCGCCGCGCGCGCCGCAGCCGGTGATCCGCAAGGACTGGCTGGACAAGCTCGGCATCGCCCCGCCGCAGACGGTCGACGAGTACGAGGCCTTCTTCAAGGCCATCCACTACGCCGACCTCGACGGCGACGGCACGCCCGGCAACACCTTTGGCGTCACCACCGCCGAGAACACCAACGAGCTCGACTCGATCTTCAACCAGGCCTTCGGCATCACCGGCAGCTGGATGAAGGACGCCTCGGGCGAGTGGGTGAGCTCGCGCATCACCGATGAGGAGAAGGCCAAGATCGCCTGGTACGCCAAGCTCGCCGCCGAGGGGCTCTACGACAAGGAATACGTCACCTCGAAGTTCGACGTGAAGGAGGACAAGTTCTACACCGGCAAGGCCGGCGTGATCTTCGGCTCCTCGGCGGAAGTCATCGACATCTATGGCGGCAAGATGCGCCAGGCGCATCCCGACGCCAATATCGAGCTGGCGCTGCTGCCGATCCCGTCCGGACCGGGCGGCCAGGGCCTGTCGGCGACTGACGTCTCCAAGGAAAGCCGCGGCTTTGCCATCGCCACCACTTCGCAGCACAAGGAAGAGGTGGCCAAGCTCCTCGACTTCATGGCCTCGACCGAAGGCCAGATGATGGACCGGATGGGCTTCGAGGGCGAGGAATACACCAAGTCCGGCGACACCTACACCATCACCGACAAGATGAGCACCTGGTACGCCCGCTTCTTCGCGGCCGCCAACTTCACCCCGCCGGTGGAGTGGAAGTCGGAAGCCGCCCAGCAGTCGCTGAAGAACATCTCGGAGTGGTTCAAGCCGGATAACGCCTTCGTCTGGCCGGCCGACTACGCCGCTGACCTCGATGCGACCGAGAATGTCTATCGCGCCTGGGTCTACAAGTTCATTTCCGGCGAAGCCTCGATGGACCAGTGGGATGCCTCCGTCGCCGAATGGAAGGCCGCCGGCGGCGACCGCCTCAACGAGGATGCCCGGACCAAGCTGAACGGCTAAGGCCCGGACCATCGCATCCCGCCCGTGGCGTCCTCCCACGACCACGGGCGGGGTGGGGTGACTGCACTAGACAAGCGGAAGCAGACCATCATGCCCACCTCCCTTCGCGGCCGTGTCCGCGCCATGCTCCACGGCATCGCCCTCGGCGACGCGCTCGGCGCCCCGGTCGAAAAGCTCTCGGCTGCCGACATCCGCGCCCGCTATGGCCGGGTAACCTCGCTCGAGGCGCGTTGGCACAAGATGGACCTGCCGCCCGAGCAGCGGAACCATCGGGTACGCGGCAACGGCATCGTCACCGACGACACGCTGATGACCCTGGCGCTGATGGACATCTACGCCGACACCCGCCGCCATCTCGACGCCTGGGACATGGCCGACGGCATGGTGCGCCAGATCGCCTGGACCCCGCGCTGGATCCCCGAGATGCAGCGTCAAGCCAACCTGATCGACCGGCTGTTCTATCCTGAAAAGTGGATCTTCCAGCGCCACCAGCTGGCCAATTGCGACCCCCGGCAGGGCGGCATCGGCAACATGGTCAATTGCGGCGCCGCCATGTACATCGCCCCCGTCGGTGTGGTGAACGCCTGCGATCCCCGGGCCGCCTATGACGAGGCCATCCGCTTCGCCGAGGGCCACCAGGAGAGCTATGGCCTCGAAGCTGCCGGCGTTTTTGCTGCCGCCGTCGCTGCCGCCTTCATCCCCGGCACAACCATCGAGCGCATCGTCGAAACCGCCATCTCCGTCGCCCGCGACGGCACGCGCGCTGCAATCTCCGACATCGCCGAGCAGGCGGTGAGCCTCAAGGGGGTCGAACACGCCATCGTGGTGGAGCGCTTCCACGGCATCATCGCCCGCTATTCGCCGATGGGCGACGACGTGAACCACACCGCCGCCCGGGCCGGCCGGCTGTCGGCTGCCTACCAGCCCTCACGGCTCGGCTCGATCGAGGAACTACCGCTGGCGCTTGGCTTCGCCCTCACCAATAGCGGCGCGTTCCGCGCCTCGATCGAGGATGGCATCAATTCCGGCCGCGACACCGACTCCATCGGCGTCATGGCCGGTGCCATACTCGGTGCGCTGCACGGCGAGAGCGTCATTGTCGACGCCGACCGGCAGACCCTCGACAGCGCCAACCGGCTCGACCTCACCGCCGCTGCCGACAGGTTCACCTCCACCGCCACCGACATCCTTCTCGCCGACCGGCAGACCCGCGAGGCTGCCGAGCGCAGCCGCGACAGCCTGTTCGAAGAGGGCCCCCGCACCCCGCCGGAGGCCGACCGCGC
>JBQCFF010000224.1:0-4505 GCA_051959485.1 Devosia sp.
GTCACCCCGAGCCGCAGCGTCGGCGTGAACGGCGCCGCGGCCGCATCGGCCAGGTTGCCCAACGCAATGCCGACCTCGTCGGACAGGGTAGTCGGCGGCTGCGGCACGGAAACTCCTGATCTGGCGAGCGAAAACGTAGGCGCTGCCACTCCGATTGCAAGCGCAACCCGCTCGCGTCCTCACCCGTTTCGTCGTCGGTAGGAGGACCAGATGCACAAACCCGTCATCGAAGTGGATACCACAATCGCCGCGCCGCCGCGCAAGGTCTGGCACGCCATGCAGCAGGGCGCCATGTTCCCGGGCACCCGGATCGACACCGACTGGAAGGTCGGCCATCCGATCACCTTCTCCGGGGAATGGCAGGGCCGCAAGTTCACCGATCGCGGCGAGATCCAGAGCCTCGCCGAGAACCAGGAACTGAGCTTCACCCACTGGTCCGACACCGACGGAACCGGGCAGCGTCCGCCGTCCTGGCATGTCGTGCACTACCGGCTCGAACCCGCCGGCGACCGCACCAAGGTCACGCTGAGCCAGTTCAACGAAGGCGAGAAGACCGAGGTGGACGCCAGCACCAGGGCCGAGTTCGAGAAGAACTGGACCATGATGCTGGCAGGTCTCAAGCAGGCCGCCGAGGCGAACTGACGAGCGCTCGCCCGCCCACACGGCGCGGGCCGGGCCCCCCGCTCAATCCCCGATCGCGGCGATCTCGTACGGCGTCGTCTGGTAGATCTCGTTGATCCAGTTCTGGAACAGCAGGTGCCCGTGACTGCGCCACCGGTTCTCCGGCTCCGCCGTCGTGTCGCCGTCCGGGAACAGGTTCACCGGCGGGGCCGTGTCCAGCCCGGCCTTCACGTCCCGCTCGTATTCGTCCGCCAGCGAGCGGTTGTCGTACTCGAGGTGGTTGAGCATGTAGAGCGCCCGCCGCGAGCGGTCCCGCAGCAGGCACACCCCGATCTCGTCATTGTCGATCAGGATCTCCAGGTCCTTGGAGAGGCTGGCTCTCTCGATATCGTTGTAGCGGCTCACCGGGATCATCGGGCTGTCGGAGAAACCGCGCAGCCACGGGTTCGGCCCGCCCACCAGCTTGTGCCGGAACACGCCGAACGCCTTCTGCCCCATGCGGTACCGCTTCGCCTGGTGGAAGTGGTGCAGCGCCGCCTGCGCTCCCCAGCAGATGAACATTGTCTGGTGCACGTTGCTGCCGGTCCAGTCCATTATGTCGAGCATCTCCGGCCAGTACCGCACCTCCTCGAACGGGATGTTGGCGACCGGCGCACCGGTGATGATGAAGCCGTCGAACTTCCGCTCCCGCACGCTCTCCCAGGTCGAGTAGAACGTGTTGAGGTACTCTTCCGAGGTGTGCTTGCTGACGTGCTCGGTGATCCGCACCAGCGTCAGGTCGATCTGCAGCGGCGTCGAGCCGATCAGCCGCGCGAACTGCGTTTCCGTCCGCTCCTTGTTGGGCATCAGGTTCAGCAGACCGATCTGCAGCGGCCGGATGTCCTGCCGCGCCGCACGGGAGGAGTCCATCACCACGACGCCCTCGCTCTCGAGCGTCTTGCGGGCGGGCAGGTGGTCAGGGATACGAATGGGCATAGGTGCCTCTTCTGGATGAGGAAAATCGGTTGGCGATGGCGTCCGGCGGCACAGTGGCCGCTAGCGCATTCGCTTCCCGATCGCCCCTGCCACGAGGTCGAGGAACTCGTCGCCGTCCCGCACCGTCGCGAGATCGGCCGCCTCGACCACGTAACCGAAATTGTCGGCGAGCCGCTGGTAGCGCGGCAGCCGGTCCGTCAGCAGCGCCTCGAACCCCCAGGCGCCGAACGCATCCGGGTCCACCTGTGCGTCGTCCTTCACGCCGTTGATCTGTTTGAACTCCGCCCATTTCTGCACGAGGAAGGGCGGCTGATAATACATCGGCTTTGGGCTCGCCGTGAACCGCCGCACCAACTCGGCGGCATCCTTGTCGGTGCCGCGGATGTAGAGCAGCAGCGTGTTGGCGGCCAGCGCGCTGATCACCGGGTCGTCGGCATTCTCGTGGTCCACCACCTCGATCAGCGACCCACCCGTATCGCCGATGAAGTTGCTGTAGCCGTAGAGCTTTTCCGCCCGCTCGATGAAGTAGGGCACGTCCTGCAGCGCCGCGATCTCGGCCACCCGGTGCTGCTCCTGCCGGCGCTGGTACTCGGCGAGCGGCAGCCCGCCGCGCTTCGTGTCGCCTGGCCGCCCCAGGTAGGTCGAGAGCGGGTCCAGGTTGGCGAAGGTGATGTTGCTCTCGATCTTGATCGAGTCCGAGCGCAGCAGGTCGCGCAGGAACGGCACCTTCATGGCTTCCGCCTTGAAGTTGTCGACGATGAACTCGCCCATGTAACGCGTGCCGATGCGATAATCGGCCGAGTAGTGGAACCAGTGGTCGCGCCGCAGCAGGCTCGCGAGCCGCGTCTTGCCGACGCCGGCCATGCCGAACACCGTCACCGCGTGACGGGGCGCGTTCAGAAACTCCTCTGGCGTGGCAAACAGCATCGAAAAAGCCCGGGAAATCAGCGGCCAAGTCCTTACGCGAACCCGGCGCAGGCGACAAGCGCTCGGCAAAACCTGCCGCCGAACGCGGACTCTTTTGCCCAATTCTCGCCGCATCCGTTGCCGGCGCACGAAAAACTGCAGCAAAATCAACCGTCTCAAACTCTGGCACAGCCCTTGCAGCGCACTATCCGAACCCGCGTGTCCGCACGCCAATTGGGGGTCACGGAGACAAAATGGGCATCTACGGCGCTCTTTCCACAGCAGTTACCGGGCTTCGCGCCCAATCCATCGCGCTCGAGAACATCTCGGGCAACATCGCCAACAGCCAGACCACCGGCTTCAAGCGCATCGATACCGACTTCGTCGACCTGATCCCCGATGCGGCGCAGAAGCGCCAGACCGCCGGCTCGGTGCTGGCGCAGTCGCGCTCCACCAACAACGTCCAGGGCGACACCAAGGGCACCTCGACCGAAACCAACATGGCCATCAACGGCAACGGCTTCTTCGTCGTCGAGCCGGCCATCGGCCAGTCGGACGGGGCCTCGATCTTTTCCGGCGCCAACTTCTACACCCGCCGTGGTGACTTCGAGCTCGACAAGTCGGGCTATCTGGTGAACGGCGCCGGCTACTACCTGAAGGGCCTGCCGATCGACGCCTCCACCCAGAACATCTCCGGTTCGGTGCCGCAGGTCCTGCAGATCTCCAACTCCTTCCTGCCGGCGCATCAGACCACGCGCGTCAACTACGAGATCAACCTGCCGCAGTTGCCCAAGACGCCGCAGTACAACCAGTCGCAGACGCCGGGCAGCGAGCTGCTGAATCCCAAGGACTTCATGGAGCCCGACGTCCGGGCGACGCTGGCGGGCACCGCCGGCGGGCTTGTCGGCACCGACCCCGCCACGGGCATCGCGTCGGGCACCCTGAGCGTCAAGATCGGCGACGTCACCCGCACCTACAACCTGCATTCGGGCGGCAGCAACGTTCTGCCGGACATCGATCTCGACGGTCACACGATCAACAGCCTGCTGGCCGCCATCTCGGCCGATCTGCCGGGCGGGGCGGTCGCCGCCCTCGATGGCGACGGCAAGGTCACCATCACCGCCGGCAACCTCACGGACTCCATCACCGTTTCCGGCGGCGTGGCCTCGAGCCTGGGCATGACCACCAACAGCGCGGTTGGGCCGACCGTGTCCGACTCCGCCGCGGCCGGTGCCCGCATCAGCGAGATCGCGGCCAACGATGTGGACGCCTTCTTCGCCCAGTCGATTTCGGGCGGTGCCATCACCGTCTATGCCGGCAACGGCGCTCCCGCCAACGTGCAGATGCGCTGGGCCAAGGTGGCGTCGGACGCGGGCGAGGAGCGCTGGAACCTCTTCATCCTCACCAAGGCCAACGCCACCGGCAACGAGGTGGCGTGGAAGAGCTACGGCGGCGACTACACCTTCGGCAGTGACGGCTCGCCCAGCCCGGCGGTGGAATACACCGACCTGCCCAACCTCAACGTCAACGGCGTGACCATCGGCAACGTCCGCCTGCAGCACGGCGCCCGCGGCCTCACCCAGTTCGCCGACCCCAACGGCGTCGCCGAAGTGACGACGCTGAGCCAGAACGGCTACGCCGCAGGCGAATATGTCTCGGTCGCGGTCAACGACAGCGGCCGCGTGGTCGTCTCCTATAATAACGGCCAGCAGCTCGAAGTCGCCCAGGTGGTCACCGCCAACTTCAACGCCGTGAACCAGCTGAAGCGCATGGATGGTGGCGTGTTCGCGGCGACCTCCGAGTCGGGCGAACCGATCCTCGACAATGGCGGCGGCGTCATCGGCTCTTCGCTGGAGGCGTCCAACACCGACATCTCCGAAGAGTTCACCAAGCTGATCGTCACCCAGCAGGCCTACGCGGCGGGCACGCGCATCGTGTCCACTGCCGACCAGATGCTGCAGGAAGCGCTCAACATGGTCCGCTGACGCGGCGGATGACGATCT
>JBQCFF010000225.1:0-3780 GCA_051959485.1 Devosia sp.
CTCGCCGGCCCCCTCGTTACCGGCGACGAAGGGCAGCGGCTGCGGATAGAGTCCGGTGCGCTGGTACACGTCGACGAAGTTGAGGCCGATCGCGCGGTTGCGAATCTTGAGCTGGCCGGGCCCGGGCGCGGCAACCTGCAGATCCTCGAGCTTCAGCTGCTCGGGGCCACCATGTTCGCGAACGACAAATGCACGGCTCATCTTACTTCCTCGGGGCTGACTTGGGGCGGGATTGCGCGCGCGCCACCGGCGTGGAGCGGCGCTTCGGCCTGGACGGAGCGATCGCCTCGGCCGCCATGTTGCCGGGCACGGTGGCGGCGGCTTCGTGCTTCGCTTCGGCCACCGGGTGGCCAGCCGCCGCGGCGCGGGCGATTCTGCGCTGCTTGGAAAGGATGTTAGCCGCCTCGACCAGCACCGAGAAGCCCATGGCGGCGTAGATGTAGCCCTTCTCGATGTGGAAGCCGAACCCGTCCGCCACCAGCGACACGCCGATCAGCAGCAGGAACGCCAGCGCCAGCATCTTGGTCGTGGGATGGCGCGCGACGAAGCCGGCGATCGGCCCCGACGCGACGAACATGACGCCCACGGCCACCACGACCGCCGCAACCATCACCTCGATCTGCTGCGCCATGCCGACCGCGGTGATGATCGAGTCGACCGAGAACACCAGGTCGATGACGATGATCTGCGCAATGATGGCGGAGAACGCGTTCGAGGCGGCCTGCTTGAGCCCGGGCTCGTGCGGTTCCTCGATCTCGGCGTGCATCTCGTGCGTCGCCTTGTAGATGAGGAACAGGCCGCCGGCGATCAGGATGATGTCCTTCCACGAGAAGGCATGGCCAAAGGCGGAAAACACCGGCTCGCTCAGCCCGATGATCCAGGTCAGGATCACCAGCAGGGCGATGCGGAACACCAGTGCCAGCGCCAGGCCGAGACGGCGGGCGCGATCCGCCTGCTCCGCCGGCAAGCGGGAGACGAGCACGGAAATGAAGACGATATTGTCGATGCCGAGGACGATTTCCATCACCGTCAGCGTCGCGAAGGCGGCCCATGCATTGGGATCGCTCAGTAGTTCCATCGCCTCTCATCTCCCTCGGCCCTGGCGTGGCGCCATAGTTAGGTTGACACCGCTTCACTTGGAAGAGTGCGCGTAAAGCCTCCAAGGGGGTGCGGTTTTTCACCGCAAGCCGGCTGGTTGGCATGAACAGTCAGCTGATCGGCTTGGCGGAACGTTGACGCGGAAGCTAGAATATCGTTCCCCTGCAGACGGATAATCGCCCATGGATGCCTTTTCTCCCATTCCCGCGCTGATTGGCGGGGCGCTGATCGGACTTGCCTCGGCGTTGCTGTGGCTCGGCAACGGCCGCATCGCCGGCATTTCGGGAATCTTCGGCCAGTTGCTGCCGCCGGCCCGAACCGTGCTGTGGCGCGTCGTGTTCCTTGCGGCGCTGGTGCTGGGCGCACTGGCCGCGGCGTGGCTGTTCCCGGGGCTGGGCGTCGGCGGACCGGGCGGCAAGCCGGCCGAACTGGTGAGCGCGCCTTCCGGCTGGGGCATCTCCACTCCGGTCTGGCTGGCGATCGCAGGGCTCCTGACCGGCTTCGGAACACGGATCGGCAATGGTTGCACGTCGGGCCACGGGGTGTGCGGCATCGCCCGCCTGTCGCGGCGGAGCTTCGTCGCCGTCGGCATCTTCTTCTCGGTGGCAATCGTCACGGTCGCCGTGACGGGAGTGGTGGCATGACCGCGTCGGCTCGCCTGCCCTACCTCGCCGTCGCCGCCGTCAGCGGCCTGCTGTTCGGCGCGGGGCTCTACATCTCGCAGATGGTCGATCCGCAGAAGGTGCTGCGCTTCCTGGATTTCGGCGCGATCCCAAGGGGCGGCTGGGACCCCAGCCTGGCCTGCGTGATCGTTGCGGCCATTGCAGTAATGTTCGTGGCCGTGCGGATTGGCCGTGCCCGGCCGGCGCCGCTGTTCGAGTCCAGGTTTCATGAGCCCCAGTTCGAGCAGATCGATGCGCGGCTCGTCGTCGGCGCGGCGTTGTTCGGCATCGGCTGGGGCATGTCGGGAATCTGCCCGGGACCGGCGTTCTCGCTGATCGCGTTCTGGCCGCCGAACCTGCTGGTCTACCTGTCGGCGCTGCTGGCCGGCTCCTATGCCGGCGGCCTGATCCTGCCGACCGCCCGCGAGCGGCAGGTCGAGGTGACGTCATGAGCGGCCCGCAGGCAATCGTCGTCGGCGGCGGCCTCGCCGGCATCGCCGCGGCCGTGGCCGTCGCCAAGGCAGGGCTGGAGACGCTGCACCTGGCGCCCAAGGGGCCGCCCGACCGGCGGACCTCGGCGCTGATGCTGCCCAGCGTCGAATACCTGCAGTCGGCGGGGCTGATCGATGACCCGGCCGCCATCGGCCAGCCGCTGACGCAGATCCGCATCATCGATGCGACGAGCCGGCTCATCCGGGCACCCGAGACGCTGTTCGATGCCGGGGAGGCAGGGCTCTCTGCCTTCGGGTGGAACCTCCCCAACGTAAAGCTGCTGGAGAGCTTCGAGGCGGCGCGCAGCGGCCTCAAGAACCTGCGGACGGTGGAGCTCAGCCTCAGCGGGCTGGAGCGGGTCAGCGAAGGTTGGCGGCTCGAGCTCAGCGACGGCAGTGCTGTCGTTGCCCCCTTCCTCGTGGGATCTGACGGCAAGAAGTCGCTGGTGCGCACCACCACCGGGTTCCGGACGCGGGAGAACGGCTTCACCGAGGCCGCCCTCGTCTGCGACCTGGAGCTCAGCCGCCCGCTGGGGGGCGCATCGGTCGAGTTCCACTACCCGCGCGGGCCCTTTACCCTGGTGCCGGCCGGCGGGCGCAAGGCCAACCTCGTGTGGATCGACGACCGCGAGGTGCTGAAGGCCGCGCAGGCGGCGGGACCCGACGGGCTTCGGCAAACCTTCCTCGACAAGTCGCAGCACCTGTTCGGCGACATCAAGCTGCTGACCCGGACCCACATGTTCCTGCTCTCGACGCTCAGCGTCGACGAAGCCGGGCATGACGGCGTGGTGCTGGCCGGCGAAGCGGCCCATGCCTTCCCGCCCATCGGCGCCCAGGGCCTCAACCTCGGGCTGCGGGATGTCGCCGACCTTTCGGCGGTGCTCGCCGATATCGACCTCGGGGCCGCGGACTGGGCCGTTCGGGCCAGCGAGGCCTATTCGCGCCGCCGCTCGACCGACCTGGGGCGGACCGGTGGGATGGTGGATACGCTGTTCCGCTCGCTGCTCAGCGACCTGCTGCCGGCCCAGGCGCTGCGCGCTGGCGGGCTGTGGGCGCTGAAGCTCAGCCCGCAGCTGAGGAAACAGGCCTTCTCCGTCGGCATGGGCGTTCGCTAGCCCGAAAGCACGAAGGGCGCCCTAGAGGCGCCCTTCGCATATGCATGGCCTGGTCGACGCTTATTGCGGCGACGGTGCCGGGGCCGCCGCACCATCCGCCGGAGCGGCGGGCTTGCTGCCGTCGTCGAGCTGCTTGCGGAGCTCCTCGGCGCGGTCCTGCAGCTGCTGCTCGAGCGCCGACGGGCCGGTCGACTGGTTGTTGAACTCCTCGAAGGTCATGGCGGCCTCGCCGTCATACACCGAGGTGAAGCCGGCCAGCGTGATGTCGATGACCAGGTCCTTGTTCTGCCGGTTCTTGGCCGTCAGCTTCAGGGTGCCGCCCTTCTTCAGGCTGTTCACGTAGGCCTCGTTGATCACCAGCTGCGTGGCGCACGAAGTCGGGTCGCAGAGCATGAAGGGCACGCGGATCGGCTT
>JBQCFF010000226.1:0-5540 GCA_051959485.1 Devosia sp.
AGGCTCGGGCATCGGCTTCTCGGCCGTGGTGAAGGACCCGCGCGACCGTCGCGTCGGCGACCTGCTGAAGGACGTGCAGCCGGAAGACCTGGTGAAGTTCGGGCTCATCCCCGAGTTCATCGGCCGCCTGCCGGTGCTGGCGACGCTCGAGGACCTCGACGAGGCCGCGCTGATCCAGATCCTGACCGAGCCGAAGAACGCCCTGGTGCGCCAGTACCAGCGCCTGTTCTCGATGGAGGACGTGGAACTCACCTTCCACGAGGACGCGCTCAAGGCCATCGCCAAGCACGCCATCGAGCGCAAGACCGGTGCCCGCGGCCTGCGGTCGATCATGGAAGGCATCCTGCTCGACACCATGTACGACCTGCCGTCGCTCGAGGGCGTCGAGGAAGTGGTGATCAGCGACGAGGTGGTGAACGGCCGCGATGCGCGCCCGCTCTACATCTACGCCGAGCGCAAGCAGGAAGAGCAGAGCGCCTGAGGCACTCGCACCTGACTGATTTGCCGGGGAGTGCGGAAACGCGCTCCCCGGCTTCGTTTGTGGAGGGGGCATGTCGGTCAATCTGCCGGCCGAGCTGCAGGATGCCATCCGGCGCGTCGCCGAGGGGCGCGACCGCACCGCGCTGCGCGACAGCTCGACGCGCATCTCCGAGCACTACCGGGCCCGGGGTGCCTCGCGGCAGGTGATAGCGGGGGGCGGCGATGCCGTCGCCTACGCGCTGAGCCGCATGCCTGCCACCTATGCCGCCGTCGCCACGGTGCTCGGCGAACTCACCGCGCGCGCCCCCGCCTTCGCCCCCCTCAACATGCTCGATGCGGGCTCGGGCCCCGGCACGGCGGCGTGGGCGGCGTCCGGGGCCTATCCGGCGATCGCCACCACGCTGCTCGACCACAGCCCGGAGTTCCTGGCGCTGGCCCGCGAGCTCGGGCTGGACGGCACCACCGTTCCCGGCGATCTCACCCGCTTCGACCCGCAGCAGCCGTTCGACCTCGTTACCTGCGCCTATGCCGTGACCGAGCTCGGCGACGCGGCCGTGCTTCAGGCGGTCGAACGTCTGTGGGCCCACACGGCCGGCGTGCTCGTCATCGTCGAGCCCGGCCGGCCGCGGGACTACCAGCGGCTGCTGGCGATGCGGGCCCGGCTGGTCGAACTCGGGGGCAGGGTGCTGGCGCCCTGTCCGCACGATGCCCAGTGCCCGCTGGTCGCGCCTGACTGGTGCCACTTCTCGGTCCGCCTGAACCGCAGCCGCGAGCACATGCGGATGAAGGGCGGCACGCTCGGCTACGAGGACGAGAAGTTCAGCTACCTGGTGGTCGCCCGCCCCGGCATCGGCACCCGCACCCCGGCTCGCGTCATCAAGCCGCCGCTGGAGAACAAGTTCTCCGTCTCGCTCCCGCTCTGCGCGCCGCATGGCGCGGAGCTTCGCGTCGTGCCGAGCCGTGATAAGGTGGCGTTCAAGGCAGCGAGGAAGCTGGCCTGGGGCGACAGCGTGGACCCGGCCTGATCCCCGGCCTTCACCTGCCGTTCACGGAACTCGTGCCTACCCTTCGCGCACTTTGTTCAGGGAGACGCTCATGAAGTTCAATGACATTCTGGGCACCGTCGGCAACACGCCGGTCGTCCGCATCAACAAGCTCGCCCCCTCGCACGTAAAGCTCTACGTCAAGATCGAGGCCTTCAACCCGCTCGGCTCGGTCAAGGACCGCCTGGCGCTGGGCGTCATCGAGGCAGCCGAGAAGTCGGGTGCGCTGAAGCCCGGCCAGACCGTGGTTGAAGCGACCTCGGGCAATACCGGCATCGGCCTTGCCATGGTCTGTGCTGCCAAGGGCTATCCGCTGGTCGTCACCATGGCCGAGAGCTTCTCGGTGGAGCGCCGGAAGCTGATGCGCTTCCTCGGCGCCAAGGTGGTGCTGACCCCCGCCGCCGAGCGCGCCAACGGCATGGTCCGCAAGGCCGAGGAACTCGCGGCGCAGAACGGCTGGTTCCAGACCCGGCAGTTCGAGAACGAAGCCAACCCCGACATGCACTCGCGCACCACGGCGCAGGAGATCCTGAAGGACTTTTCCGACGAGAAGCTCGACTACTGGGTCACCGGCTTCGGCACCGGCGGCACGCTGACGGGCGTGGCCCGGGTGCTGCGCAAGTCGATGCCGAATACCAAAATCGTCGTCACCGAGCCCGAGGGCGCGCCGATGCTCACCTCCGGCGACCCGCAGCAGTATCGCGAGGATGGCGTCGCGACGACCAGCCACCCGGCCTGGAAGCCGCATCCGTTCCAGGGCTGGAGCCCCGACTTCATCCCGAAGATCACCGATGAGGCGGTCAGCGAGAAGCTCATCGACCAGGTGCTGACCATCGCCGGGCCGGAGGCGATGAAGAACTCGCAGGCGCTGGCGCAGAAGGAAGGCATCTTCGTCGGCATCACCGCCGGCGCGACCTTCGCGGGGGCGCTGAAGGTGGCCGAAACGGCACCGGCCGGCTCGACCATCCTCTGCATGCTGCCCGACACCGGCGAGCGCTACCTGTCGACGCCGCTCTTCGCCGACATCGCCACCGACATGACGCCGGACGAGGAAGCCATCTCGCTCAGCACCCCGGGCCAGCACCTGCCGCCCAAGACTGCCGCGGCGTAACGCTGACGCCGAATTGATGTCGCGGCATCCGCTGCGCCCCCAGAAGCCTCATCCTGAGCTTGTCGAAGGATGAGGCGAAGGGCACTGCGGATGCCGCCCTCGTCCTTCGACAAGCTCAGGATGAGGGCTATCGGGAGCTTGGTGAAGCGGCTAGGCCGCTTCCTTGCTTTCCGGCCCGACATACACCGACTTCGGGCGGATCAGCTTGCCGGTCAGCGCCTGCTCGCGGGCGTGGGCGATCCAGCCGCCGACCCGGCCGATGGCGAACACGGCGGTGAAGCTCTCGCGCGGGAAGCCGAGCGCCTCGAGCAGCAGGGCGGTGTAGAACTCGACATTGGTCTGCAGCGCCCGGTCGGGCTTGTGCCGCTGCAGCGCGGCGAGCGCCGCCGCCTCCACCGCCGCAGCCAGCTCCATACGCGTAGCGTCGACGTTACCGTTCGACTGCAGCCGCCGGAGCGCCGCCGACAGGGCGTCGGCGCGAGGATCGCGCACCCGGTAGATGCGGTGCCCGAAGCCCATCAGCCGCTCGTGGCGACTTAGCGCCGCCTCGATCCAGGCTTCGGCGTTCGCCGGCGCAGCGATCGCGTCGAGCATGTCGAGCACCGGGCCGGGGGCGCCGCCATGCAGCGGGCCCTTCAGCGCTCCAAGCGCCGCCAGCGCCGCCGAGCCGAGGCCGGCCTGCGTCGAAGCCACCACCCGCGCCGTGAAGGTCGAGGCGTTGAGGCCATGGTCGGAGACGGTGACGAGGTAGGTTTCGAGTGCCGCCGTCATCGCCTTCGGCGCCTCGGTCCCGCGCAGCATGCGCAGGATGTCGGCAGCGTGGCCGAGCCCGGTCTCCGGCGCAAGCGGCGCCTTGCCGTCGGCGAGCCGCAGCATCGCCGGCAGCAGCACGCCGGGCGCGGCGGCAATCGCAAGGGCCGCGTCGAGGTCGGTGTCGTCGGGCAGGGCGCCCATCAGCATCCGGACGGCGTCGAACGGCGCGAGCCCCGCCGCGGCGCCGAAGCGGTCCTTCGTCACCTCGAACACCTTTGCTCGCGCGGCGCCGAGCGGCCGCTGCAGGTCGCGGGGCAGGGCGGGGAAGAAGCCGTCCCACAGCAGCCCGAGCACATGCTCGTAGCTCACCTGCCCGGCGAGCGCCTCGACCGGCAGGCCGCGGATCACCAGCCTGCCGGCCAGCCCGTCGACATCGGAGAGCACCGTCTCCGCCGCGACCACGTTTTCCAGACCGTCGTTCATCTTGCACCTCGCTTTCGGAGCAAGATAGGATCGTCAAGATTGACGTCAATCTTGACCAAATCGATCAATGTGAGGCGCCCTCAATGTGGCTGACCGCCAACGAAGCCCTGGCCCGGCTCGGCTCCAAGCCGCAGTCGCTCTATGCCAGCGTCAGCCGCGGCCGGATTCGTGCCAGGCCGGACCCGGCCGACAGCCGCCGGAGCCTCTACCGCGCCGAGGATGTCGACCGGCTCGCCGCCCGCAGCCGCGGCCGTCGCAGCTCGGCCAGCGTGGCCGCCGAAGCGATCAGCTGGGGCGATCCGGTGCTGCCCACCGCCATCTCCACCGTCAGCGACGGCCGCCTCTACTACCGTGGCCACGACGCTTCGTTGCTGAGCCGCACCGCCACGCTCGAGACCGTCGCCGAGCTGCTCTGCCAGGCGCCCATCGCAGCAGCCGAGCCGAGTGGGGCCGGGAAGTCCGAGCCGGGCTTCGGGGCGGCACTGGCGGCCCTGGCACAGCTCACCGCCACTTCTCCACCCAGCCTCGGCCGCAGCGCCATCGTCCTTCGCCTCGACGCCGCCCGGGTCTTCCACGCCGTCGCTGACGCGCTGCTCGGTCCCGGCGACACCCCCGCCCACATCCGCCTTGCCGCCCGCTTCGGCCGTCCGGACGCCGCCGACACTCTGCGGCGCGCCCTGGTGCTGCTGGCCGACCACGAGCTGAACGCCTCGACCTTCGCGGCGCGCGTCACTGTCTCCACCGGCGCCTCGCTCGCCGCCGGCGCTCTTGCGGGCCTCGCGGCGCTGAACGGGCCGCTGCACGGCGTCGCCTCCAGCACCGTGCTCGCCCTGGCCCACGACATCGAGGCCGATCCCGCCGGCGTCGAGGCGGCGCTGCGTGAGTGGCTGGGCGAGGGCCGGGTGGTTCCGGGCTTCGGCCACCGCCTCTATCCGTTCGGCGATCCCCGCGCGACCGAACTGCTTGCGGCCTTCGACGTCCCACCCGGCTATCGCGCGCTGCGCGAGGCGGCCGACGCGGTCATCGGCGACGCCCCCAATGTCGACTTCGCGCTGGCGGCCCTCAGCGCGGCCTACGCGCTGCCGCCCGAGGCGCCGCTCACGGTCTTCGCGCTGGCCCGCACGGTGGGCTGGCTGGCGCACATGCTGGAGCAGGCGCAGGCCGGCTCCATAATTCGGCCAAGGGCGCGCTACATTGGTATTCCCGTCGGATCGGCTGATGCAGATGCGGCACAGGGTGGCCGCTAAGGCCGGTGCATACCCGCCATTACGGTCAGGTTGACTTGCCCTTTGGTGCCGGCACCCTATTTAATCAGCAGAATCAGGCTTGCCGCCCATCTTGGGGACCGGCCCGATTGCTAGGCGGATGCGCGTCCCAGGTCCTCCCTCCTTTCGCGCGCATCCCAGGAAAGGACCAACTATGTCAGACGTGACCACAAGCAGCGCGGGTTTCGATCGCGATCGGGTGTACCCGGTGCTGCCGCTGCGCGATATCGTCGTCTTTCCGGGCATGATCGTGCCGCTCTTCGTCGGCCGCGAAAAGTCGGTGAAGGCGCTTGAAGAGGTGATGCGCGACGACAAGCACATCCTCGTCGTCACCCAAAAGAATGCTCAGGACGATGATCCGTCGCCAGAGGAAATCTACGACACCGGCACGATTGCGTCGGTGCT
>JBQCFF010000227.1:0-14091 GCA_051959485.1 Devosia sp.
GCCCGGATCAGCTCGACGCCCTGTTCGAACGCGAGCGGGAAGAACAGGAAGAACAGCACGTCCGGGATGCCCCGGACCATGTTGATGTAGGCGCTGCCGAGCACCCGGAGCGGCCCGATGCGGGAGTTTCGCGCGGCCGCGCCGAGCAGCCCCAGCAGCAGCGCGGCCAGCATGCCGAACACTGCCGCCGCCAGCGTGTACTGGATGCTGGCGTACCAGGTCAGATGCTTGCCGTTGGTGAGGTAACCGAGCCAGAAGGCGACGTCGTCGCCGATCCCGTTACGCAGCCATTCTGGCAGGATGTCGAGCATGCCCCGGGGCCCGAAGGACAGGCGGGGCGGACCGGTACGGCGCGCCCCGCTCGCAGCTTAGTTGGTGGCGAAGATCGGCTTGTGCTTCTCGGGGAACCACTTGACGATCAGGTCGTCGAGCGAGCCGTCCTGCTTCATCTGGTCGATTGCGGCATTGAGCTTGCCCTCGAGCTCGTCATCGGCCTTGCGCAGGCCGACGCCGATGCCGTTGCCAAGCATCACATCGGGGCCAACCTTCTCGAGCGCGCCACCCGAGCCGGCGACGACGTCATTGACGTAGGAAGCGTCGGCAAGGATCACGTCGAGGTTGCCGGCATTGAGGTCCGCGAGCGCCTGGTCGGCGGTCTGGTACGCCTTGACGGTGTTGTTGCTGCCGAAGGTTTCACCCACGAAGCCTGCCTGGATGGTAGCGCTCTGCACGCCGATCGACAGGCCGCTGATTGCGTCGAAATCCAGCGTCGTGCCCGACCGGACCAGGTAGTAGGAGGGGTCCGGCGGCAGGTAGTTCTGGGTGAAATCGATCGACTGCTTGCGCTCGTCGGTGATCGACATGCCAGCCATGATCGCGTCGTAGTTGCCGGCGATCAGGTTGGGAATGATCGAGTCCCACTCGTTGGTCTGCCAGGTGCAGTCGAGCCCGGCGCGCTTGCAGAGTTCGTTGCCGAGGTCGATCTCGAAGCCCGCCGGCTTCCCGGACTCGTCGATGAAATTGTACGGCGCGTAGGCGCCCTCGGTGGCGAGGCGGGTGGTCTGGGCGCTGGCCGCAGTGGCAAACATGGCGAGCGCTGCTGCCGCCACGATAACGAGCTTGTTCATGATGGTCTCCTGAGGCCGGCAGCCTGCCGGCTCTTATTGCGCTCGCCTGTGGACGGCGGGCATTGGGTTTGCACGCTAGCGGATTTTACCGGACGGTCAATATTGCGGAACAGGGCATTCACGCAACTAGATCGCTCCGAGACAGCCAGAATACCTCGCCCTGGGACTGCTCGGTATCGAGCCAGGTGAAGGGCAGGGCGGGATACTCGTCTTCGAGGATTTCGCGACCGGTGCCGATCTCGCAGATGACACCGCCCTCCGGCGTGAGGTGATCGGCCGCTTCGTCCAGGATCCGGCGCACCAGGTCGAGCCCGTCCGCGCCGCCGAGGTGGGCCATCTGCGGCTCGCTGGCGTATTCGGGCGGGAAGGCGGCGACCTCGGGGGCGGCGACATATGGCGGGTTGGTGACGATGAGGTCGTAGCGCGCCGACTTGAGCGGGCCGAACAGGTCGCCCTGTTTCAGCTCGATGCGAGCCTCCATGTCATGGTCCGCCAGGTTCAGCCTTGCGACCTCCAGCGCGTCCGGGCTGAGGTCAACCGCGTCGACGCTGGCGTTGGGCAGGCACATGGCAGCAATGATGGCGAGGCAGCCCGAGCCGGTGCAGAGGTCGAGCACCGATCCGATCGCCTCGGGGTCGCGGAGCAATCCCAGTCCTTCGGGGCCGAGTTCACCACTGAGCAGCAGCTCGGCAATGAAGGAGCGCGGCACGATCACCCGCTCGTCGACCCGGAACGGGATACCCTGGATGTACGCCTTGCCCACGAGGTAGGGCGCCGGCTTGCGGGTGGTGATGCGGGCTTCGAACAGCTCGAGGAGATGCCGGCGTTCGTCCGGCAGCAACCGCGCATCCAGCCAAGGGTTGATGTCGTCCACCGGCAGGTGCAACCCCTCGAGGATCAGGAACGCGGCCTCGTCGAGCGCCGAACTGGTGCCATGGCCAAAGACCAGGCCCGCGGCGTTGAAGCGGGAGACCGCGTATCGCAGCAGGTCGCGCACGGTCAGCAGGTCGTCGGAAACACTCATCTGCAACTCGGTCAAGCGTGATCGGCAGCGCGGAGGAACTGCCGCAGGCGGGCCGATTTCGGCGTCTCGAAGACCTGGTCGGGCGGGCCTTCTTCCTCGATCCGGCCCAGATGGAGGAACACCACCTTGTCGGCGATCGCCCGCGCCAGCGCCATGTCGTGGGTGACGAGGATCATGGTCCGACCTTCCTCGGCGAGGAGGCGGATCACCCGGACGACCTCCACTTCCAGTTCCGGGTCGAGGGCGGAGGTCGGCTCGTCGAACAGCATCACCTTGGGGTTGATGCACAGCGCCCGGGCGATGGCCGCCCGCTGCTGCTGGCCGCCCGACAGCTGGCTGGGATAGCTCTCCGCCTTGTCGCCGATGCCGACCTTGGCCAGCATCTGAAGCGCCTCGGCTTCCACTTCCGCACGGTCGCGCTTCTGCACGTGCAGCGGCGCCTCCATGACGTTGCGCAGCACCGACATGTGGCTCCAGAGGTTGAACGACTGGAACACCATGCCGAGCTCGGACCGGATACGGCGGATCTGCGCCTCGTCCGATGGGTGGCGGTGCGGCGGCTTGCCGGCGATGCGGATTTCCTCGCCCGCGATGCTGACCCGGCCCTGCTCGGGGACCTCGAGCATGTTGATGCAGCGCAGCAGCGTCGACTTGCCCGAGCCGGAGGACCCGATCAGCGCCACCACCTCGCCCTCTCGCGCACTCAGCGACACGCCCTTCAAGACCTCCAGTGGCCCGTAGGACTTGTGAAGATTCTCGATTTCAACAACGGCGGCGGCGTTCTGCATGCCGGCAGCAATGCCGCTCAGCGCCGGTGAAGGCAAGCGAATTGCGGAACCGTGCCTGCTCCCGCCCGTTCCTTCCCCAGGCGCCCGCCATCGCGGGCAGGGACAAAACAAAGGAGATTCCGATGAACTGGAACGAGATGGAAGGCAACTGGGAGCAGTTCAAGGGCAAGGTCCAGACCCAGTGGGGCAAGCTCACCAACGACGACCTCTCGATCATCAAGGGTCGCCGCAAGGAACTCGCCGGCAAGATCCAGGAACGCTACGGCAAGGCGCAGGAAGACGCCGAGCGTGAAGTTGACGATTGGTATCGCCGGCTCAACTAACTGAACCTGACCACCTTGAGTTCGGTAGAGGCGCCCCGCGAAAGCGGGGCGCCTTTCTTCTGCCTGCGGCCCAAATAGATAGCGGCCCCGATCTTGCGATCAGGGCCGCCGCCTCCTCGAACCGCGGACCCGGCAGGGACGGCTCGAGCTCGTGCCTGCCGCTACGAGGTCCGTCCGCGACGGAACAGTCCGATCAGCAGGGAAACCACCAGCGCGGCAAGGAACAGGAAGAACAGGATCTGCGCGATACCTGACGCCGCACCGGCAATGCCGCCGAAGCCGAGCACGCCGGCCACGATCGCGATGACGAGGAAGAGAAGGGCGTACTGCAGCATTTTCCATGCCTCCATTGTTCTTGTGGGAGGCTAACGGCTCGGGATCGGGACGAGTTCCCATTGACCACGGCGCGCTGCGGCAAACAAACGGCCGGGCCTTTCAGCCCGGCCGAGATTTGATGGATGAGGGCGGCTTACGCTGCGGCGCGCGAGCCTTCGTCGAAGAACAATGCCTGGCTGATCAGCGCCTTCACCATGTCGGGATTGAAGGGCTTGGTCACGAGGAAGGTCGGCTCCGGCCGCTCACCGGTCAGCAGGCGCTCCGGGAACGCGGTAATGAAGATCACCGGGATCGGGTGGGTATGGAGAATGTCGTTCACCGCATCGATGCCCGAAGAGCCGTCGGCGAGCTGGATGTCGGCGAGGATCATGCGCGGCTGCGTCTTGTGGTAGAGCGCCACCGCCTCCTTGTGAGTGCGAGCGATACCGACCACCCGGTGGCCGAGGCCCTCGACCATCTGCTCGATGTCCATGGCGATGAGGGGCTCGTCCTCGATGATGAGGATGTCGGTCGCCACCTGCCGGGAAATCTCGATGCTGGCCTCTTCCAGGAGATTGGCGAACTCACCGGAGTCCACACTGAGAATTTCGGCGGCCTCGTCGTGGCTGAAACCCTCGACGGCCACCAGCAGGAAGGCCTGGCGCGCCCGCGGTGTCAGGTTGGCCAGGTTGGCGGCGGCGCGGCTTTCCCACGGGAAACTGGAGATCGGATCCGGCACCTTCACCGCCGAACTCGAGAACATCGTCGAGAACAGCTTGTACAGCGCGATGCGATCGCTGCTGGCTTCCGGGAAGATGGACAGGTCGGCAATCAGCGCTTCGAGCGCTGCAGCCACATATGCGTCGCCCGAAGTCTGAGAACCGGTGACTGCGCGAGCAAAACGGCGCAGGTAGGGGAGATGCGGGGCGATCCGCGTGGACAAAGACATCTATAGACTACTCCCTTGACGCTTTGGCAGCTTACCACAGCCTCAAACGGAGGCGTCAAAATATGGTTCCGCGACGCCCGGAACTTTTTTGGCGAAGCCGCATTTAGGTCGGGCGGCGGAAGGGGCGACAGTTCTGCTGTGGGGCAAAGGGTATATGCGAGACAAGAAGGCAATGAACGATTTGAGCACCATCCGGCGTCGGCTAGACGATGGGCTGGGTCCGAACTCGGACATCGGCAACAAATTGCGCGCGCTCTACGGCGCCGTGCAGGACGAAGGTATCCCCGACAAGTTGCTGCAACTGCTCGATCGCCTCGATGAGGTCGAACGGCAGGTCAAGACCGACAAGGGCGAGTAAGGCCATGGCGGTTGGCACGACCAGAACGCCCGGCTCGGCCGGGGCACAAGAGACGCCCAGCTTCAAGCGCGACCTGCTCGCCACGTTGCCCAGCCTGCGTGCCTTCGCGGTATCGCTCTCGGGCCGCCACGACAAGGCCGACGACCTGGTGCAGGATACGGTGATGAAAGCGTGGGCGAAGCAGGAGAGCTTCGAACTCGGCACCAACATGAAGGCGTGGCTCTTCACCATCCTGCGCAACGAGTTCTACAGCCAGATGCGCAAGCGCGGCCGGGAGGTGCAGGACACCGATGGTGCCTTCACCGAGCGCATGGCGGTGCATCCGAGCCAGTACGGCATCGTCGACCTGAACGACTTCCGCAAGGCGCTCGACCGGCTGCCTGACGACCAGCGCGAGGCGATCATCCTGATCGGCGCGTCGGGGTTCTCGTACGAGGAAGCGGCCGAAATCTGCCACTGCGCGGTAGGCACGATGAAGAGCCGGGTGAGCCGGGCACGGACCAAGCTGCAGGAACTGCTGCAGGTCGCGGGGGAATCCGACTACGGACCGGATTCCGTCTCAGCGCAGGTGACCTCGATCCCGCACCTCAGCTGACGCGCTCCATCGCTGCCTTGCAGGCCGCGAGCAGGGTGGCGGCGTCGAACGGTTTGCTGACTGTCGCGGCGGCGTGGGGGAAGGCCTCCGCCGCCGCACGATCAGCCGACAGCACGACGATGGGCACGCCGGCCCTGGCCAGTCGCTCGGTGAAGCTGACGACTTCGGCAGCACCGAGCCGCGCCTCCACAATGGCAAGGTGGAAGGTGCCAAGCTCCTCATCGTGGTGCCCGGCCTCAGCGACGTTGCGGTAGTGGTGGATTTCGGTGAACCCGTGACCCTCCAGCACGTCCTCGATCTCGAGCATCAGCAGGGCCTCGTCTTCGATGATGAGCACGCGGTCGGTGGTAGGCATTCGGGAGTCCATGACGCTGTGGAACTGGCCGGACGCATAGCGAGCTTGAGGACGGGGTCATTTAAAAAAGACATATGCGCTGGGAGGTTGAGACCCGTCGGTTGCTGGCCTTCCCCGCGGAAACCGGTCATTGATGCGGTGAACCAACCGTGAGCCACGCCCTGTCCAACCCCATTGCACGACGTGTACCCTGCGAAGCCTGCTTTCTGCGCGGCAACCCGCATTTTCGGCCGTTTGCGCCGGAGGAACTGAAGTTCGTCGCCGGATTCAAGCGGGGTGAACTGGTGGCCGACGCGGGTTCGATGATCCTTTCGGAAGGGGCGCACAGTGCACAGCTGTTCACGCTGCTGTCCGGCTGGGCCTTCCGTTACAAGACCCTCGAAGACGGGCGGCGGCAGATCCTCAATTACCTGCTCCCGGGCGATCTGGTTGGTCTGCAGGGCTCGGTAATCGGCGAGATGCAGCATTCGGTGGAGTCGCTGTCGCCGGTGGTGCTCTGCGTCTTCCAGCGCGACAGCCTTCCGCGGCTGTTCGAAAACCATCCCGGGCTTGCCTTCGATATCACCTGGCTGGCGTCGCGAGAGGAACGGATGCTGGACGAGAACCTGCTCAGCGTCGGGCGGCGCTCGGCGATGGAGCGGGCGGCTTACCTGATCGCCTTCATCTACCAGCGGGCGGCCCGGGTCGGGCTGGCGGAGGGCAGGCGCCTGCTGATCCCGATCTCGCAGCAGCACGTAGCGGACACGCTGGGGCTCTCGATCGTTCACACCAACAAAACGCTGAGAAAACTGGCGGACCGTAATCTCATTCGCTGGCACGGTCGCGCCTGCGAGGTGCTGGATGAGCCCGGACTGAGGGAAGTAGCCGGATGGGCAGGCCTCGACGAACAGAAGCGGCCGCTGATTTGACCGAGCGGGCCGCAATGTCGCCACCGCACGGTGCTAGCTCGCGGTCCCTGCCACGCGATATGCGCTCCCGGGGCAGATTTGGGCGCCTCTCCACAGAACTGAAGGTCCCGCGTGTCGATGACTGACGTGAGCCAGGCCAGTCTTGTTCGCACGGTTCGATTCGGGCCGATGCGTCGGCTCGCCATCGTGCTGTCGATGCTGCTGGTGCTCGGCGCGGCGGCGTCCTCGCTGTTCCTGGTCCGCACGGTCGACAATCAGCTGGTCGATATCGGCAGTACCTATGAGGTACGCCGGCAGGCGCGTGAGCTGATGCTGGCGCTGGCGGATGCCGAAACCGGGCAGCGGGGTTTCCTGCTGACGCAGGACGCGAGCTATCTCGACCCCTACAACCGCGCGCTGGCTTCCATCGACAGTTCCTACCAGAACCTTCTCGAGCTGGTGAAAACCAACCAGCCGCAACTGCTGCGCCTCGAAGGATTGGAACCCAGCCTCGCGGCCAAGCGGGCGGAGATGGCGCAGAGCGTCGAAATGGTGTCATCCGGCGACATCGCCAACGCCATGGCGTTACTGCGATCGGACGAGGGCAAGTCCCTAATGGACAGCATCCGCGGCACCCTGCGGGCCTTCGTCGCCGAGGAAGACGCCCGGCTGATCGAGCGCAACGCGCAGATGGACAGCTATCGGCAGATGCTGGTGCTGGCCATCCTCTCGGCGCTGGGCGCGGCCGCCATCCTCGCCTATGCGCTGTTCACGCGGGCCCAGCAGCAGGTGGCGGAGCTGGCCCAGCGCGAGAACCTGCTGCTGCTGCAGAACGAGGAGCTTGAGACTCACATCAAGGCGCGCACCGCAGAAGTGGAGGAGGCGCGCGGCCGGGCCGAACGGGAGCGGGCGCGGCTCGAAACACTGCTGCAGGACACCAACCACCGCATCGGCAACTCGCTGGCGACGGTGTCGTCACTGCTGGGGCTGCAACTGGCGCGCTCTGGCTCGGACGAGGTCCGTAACGCTCTCGAGGCGGCGCAGGGCCGCGTGCACGCGATTGCCTCGGCGCACCGTCGGCTACGGCTCGGAGCCGACCTCGAGACCACCGATGCGGCGGATTTCCTGTCGGCCGTGGTCGACGACCTGGCCACCGCGGTCCCGGGGGAAAAGCCGATCACCTTCCACCAGGATTTTACCGGCATGGTGATCCCCGCGCGCGATGCCACCACGTTGGGCATCGTGGTGAGCGAGCTCGTCACCAATGCGGTCAAGCACGCTTTCGCGGAGCGATCAGGCGGCAATATCTGGATTCGCTTCCTCAAGTCCGAGCAGGGAACGCCGGAACTCCGCGTCGAGGATGACGGGGCCGGGTTGTCGGACCCTGCAGTTGCCGGTTCGGGGCTCGGTGCGGTGATCATCAAGCAGTTGGCGCGCCAGTTCGGTGGCGTGCCGAACTACGCTCCGCGCGCAGGCGGTGGCACGGTGGTGACGGTGCAACTGCCCGATCTGGGCGCGGGCGAGGCCTGAACTGGAACTGCGACGTTAGCTGAACCGTTCGTCGCAGCAGGCCGTTGCACGAGCGGAGGGCGGTGTGCGCTTTGTCGGGGTGCTCAACAAGGACGGCGGCACGTTCAGAACCATGGACGTCGCTGCCTTCGCCGCCGATGCGACCCGGATCTTCGCCGAGGCAGGGCAGTGTCTCGATTGCCGTGTGGTCGAAGGACCTGAACTGATGGCGGAACTTCAGCGCGCTGCCGCCGATCCGGCGACTGACGTGCTGCTGGCGGGTGGCGGCGATGGCACGATCTCGGCTGCGGCTGCATTGTGTTTCAGGCACAAGGTGCCGCTCGCGGTACTACCGGCAGGGACCATGAACCTGTTTGCGCGCTCGTTGCAGGTGCCGCTCAACCTGGAGCAGGCGCTGGGCGCGCTGGCCGGCGGCGAACTCGAGCAGGTGGACATTGCGACGGCCAACGGGCGGCCCTTCGTGCACCAGTATTCTGTCGGCATGCACTCACGGCTGGTGCGCATCCGCGAAGGGCTCACCTATAACAGCCGGTGGGGCAAGATGCTGGCGAGCGTCCGGGCCGTCGGCGCGACACTGTCACGACCGCTGGTCTTCGAGGCCGAGATCCGCACCACGAGCGGCGTCGAGCATCGTCGCGCCATGGCCATCTCCGTCAGCAACAACCTGCTGGGCGAAGGCCACATGCCTTACGCGGAGCGCGTCAATGGCGGTGTCCTTGGCGTTTACGTGGTGAAGCCGATGCCGGCGGCCGACGCCGCCAGACTGGTCTTTTCGCTGCTATTCGGCACCTGGAAGCACCACCCGCTGGTTTCGGAACGGCAGGTGGAGCAGGTGACGCTGAGCTTCCCCCGCCGCAAGAAATCGGCCAAGGCGGTCATCGATGGCGAGTTGATCCCGCTAGAGCAAAAGGTGGAGTTGAAGCTGCATCACGGGGCGCTGCAGGTGGTCGTTCCCCGCGCCGAAGTACCGACGCCGAGACCTGAGACCGAGGTCGCTTGAACGGGCCACAAGTCCGGGACTGGTGCTGCGTGATCGGGCGGCGCTACTCTTGCGCGCCCACCCAAGGATTCTCCATGCCCGATACCGTCACCGATCGTTTCCTCCGCTACGTGGTGATCGACACCCAATCCGACCCCCACTCGCCCACCCAGCCCTCTACCGAAAAGCAGAAGAACCTCGGCCGGCTACTCGTGGAGGAGCTGCTGGCCATCGGGCTCAGCGACGCGCACCTCGACCAGCATGGTTATGTCTATGCCACGGTCCCCGCCAACACCGACAAGGGCGTGCCGGTCATCTGCTTCTGCTCGCATATGGACACCGCGCCCGACTTCACCGGCACCGGCGTCAAGCCGCAGATCCTGCGCAACTACCAGGGCGGTGACATCCCGCTCAGCGGCGACCCGTCGCGCGTCATCCGTGTGACCGAGCACGCGGCGCTGCGCGACCAGATCGGCCACGACATCATCACATCCGACGGTACGACGCTGCTCGGCGCCGACGACAAGGCGGGGCTCGCCGAGATCGTCACGGCTGCCGATGTGCTGATGCGTGATCCCTCCATAAAGCACGGCACGATCAAGCTGTTGTTCACGCCCGACGAGGAGATCGGCCGCGGCGTCGACAAGGTTGACCTGGCGAAGCTGGGGGCGCAGTTCGCCTACACCATGGACGGGGAGTCCGCCGGCGACATCGAGGATGAAACGTTCTCGGCCGATGGTGTGGAGATCGAGATCGCCGGCAAGGCCATGCATCCCGGCTTCGCCAAAGGCCGCATGGAGAATGCCATCAAGATTGCCGGCGCCATCATCGCGCGCCTGCCGACCGGTATGGCACCGGAGACGACGGACGGACGGCAGGGCTTCATTCACCCCGTGTCGCTCACCGGGTCGATGGCGGATGCCCGGCTCAGCTTCATTGTCCGAGATTTCGAGACGGCGGGCCTTGCAGCCAAGGAGGCGCTGCTCGAAGGCATCGTGCAGGAGGTGCTCGCGAGCTATCCGGGCTCTACCTACACTTTCAAGGTCAAGGAGCAGTACCGGAACATGAAGGAGGTGCTCGACCGCAACCCGGAGATCGTGGAGAACGCGATGGAGGCGATCCGGCGGGCCGGGCTGACCCCGCGCCGGGGCTCCATCCGAGGCGGTACCGACGGTTCGCGACTGTCGTTCATGGGCCTGCCGTGTCCCAACATCTTTGCGGGCGGCCATGCGTTCCACTCCCCGCTTGAATGGGTCAGCCGGCAGGACATGGAGAAGGCTGTCACCACGATAGTGGAATTGGCCCGGGTCTGGGAGGAGCGGGCCTAGCCTGAAAAACGGATCCCGCCCGGCTGCTCGCCGGACGGGACCAAATTCTCTGCAATGTCGGCCGCCATGCTACAGGCTGGCGGCGCCACCTTCGACGGGCTGCTGGCCGAGACGGCGCAGCGCATTCTCGATCGTCTTCAGGTCTTCGCCGTCGTCGCCGTCAACCGGGGTCATTCCCTCGGTGGCGCTGCGTTCCTTGGAGAGCGAATCCGCCTCCAGGTGGCGCAGGATAGTGACCTTCTCGTCATCGGGAATGTGAGTATCCGTGAGGATCGTCACGATCTTCCGCTTGATGTGGGTCATGGCTCAAACTCCTGGGAAATCCTCGGTTTCCGTGGGGCCGTCGCACTCGGCTCTACTGCCGGTGAGGGGAGGAACGGGCCAGTGGGATGTTTGGTTGCGGTTCGCGACCGTCTCAGTCGGGCGCCTCCTCGCCGTCACGATGGCCACCGGACTTGCTGAGCAGGAAAGCCGCGGCAAGCGCGCCGCCGACCGGGATGCCGACCTTCCGCATCAGCGGCGACTGCAGCACAAGCGGCAGCGCGCTGAGGGCGGCGGTGGTGACGAGAGCGGTCTTTTCCTGAGCATGGCGCCGTTCTGCCGCCTTGCGCCTGGCGACGGCCTGCGTGGCAGCCATGGTGGCCCAGATCGCGACTGCCACGAGGATAGCCGCAAGTGCGACCATCAGCGGGCCTACAATCGGCCCCCAGGCCAGGATGGCAGCGTTGCCGACGGCCACCAGCGCAAAGGCGAGGCCGATCAGCCCGAACAGCGCCACCGCCAGCCAGCCGATGGCGTTCTTCTTCAGGCGGCCGACGAGGTCATCGACCTCGAGGCCGAGGATTGATGCCAGCGGCAGCAGGAACTGCATGGCTAGCGGCTGACGACGGCCAGGATATAGCCGAGCGCGATGGCGCCGGCGACGGCGGTCAGCGGCTTCTCGCGGATCGTGTCCTTGATCTGGCGTTCGAGCTGGCCGAACTCGTCCTGCACGTCCTCTACGGCCTGCTGGCCGGAGCGCGCGAGGCTGCTCGCCTGCCGTTTCGCCATGGTTTGGGCGTCGGCGACCTTCTCCTCGGCCAGCCCGGCGAGGGTGGACGCAATGGCCTTCATGTCGGCCTGCAACTGGGAAATCTGTGCGCTGAGTTCATCCTCGCGGCTTCGCGCCGAGGCGGTTGCGGACGCGGTGCGCGCGGCAGCACTGCGTCGTCCGCCATTGGAAGCACGGGTACCGGCGGCGGAAGGGGCAGTGCGGGTGGGGGCCATGTCGGGCGTGGCAGCCATGAGACGCTCCTGTGATCTGACGTGACCAAGAACGCGCGGAACCCTTCGTAGTTCCGGAAGTTTGGCGGCCCTCGCCGGCGCCATCGCCGCAAGAAGAGGCCCCTGGTTCGGGCGCGAACCAGGGGCCGGGGGGCGAGCCTGAAGGGGGGCGACCTTGGCTCGCGGGGGCTCAGAAGACCC
This sequence comes from Devosia sp., assembly GCA_051959485.1. Taxonomy (GTDB): domain Bacteria; phylum Pseudomonadota; class Alphaproteobacteria; order Rhizobiales; family Devosiaceae; genus Devosia_A. The sequence continues at coordinate 12,023 of JBQCFF010000227.1, forward strand.
TCATCAACACCAGGATGATGACGATCACGAGCACGACGCCAAGAATACCGGAGGGGTAAGCTCCCCAGGAGCGGGAGTAGGGCCAAGCCGGTATGGCGCCGATCAGAAGAAGAATGAGGATGATGATGATTATTGTACCGAGGGTCATCTTTCGCTCCTAGAGAATGGCCAGCAGCAGGGTGCCTGCCACAGCCAGGATACCGACCGCGGGAACGAGCGCGGCGACGACCTCGGTGTAATGAGTCCGGCCATCGTAGCCTTCTGGCGTCCAGGCGAACGCCGAGCGGCCGGCATGCTCCAGGTTGGCGATCTCGATGCGCGTCATCGCTCTAGTTTCCCTTGCAAGCCGGTCCAGAGGAACCGGCTGCGCCAATTGCGGCGCTTTCGGGCACTACAATGATGCTTCGCCACAATTGGTTCCGCGCAGACTTGAAGAAAAAGCACCAGATCGGAGCGCCGGCGTAAAATGAACGTATTCAAGGCACTGGCGCGGTTCGTGGTGGCGGTGGCGGTGGTTGCCTACACGCTGCTCGACGAACTGCTGTTTCCGGTATTCCGGCCGGCGATCCGATGGCTTTCGGGGCTAGGATTGTTCCGCGTAATCGGAGAGGCCATCGGGCGTCTGCCCCCCTATGGCGCGCTGGTTGTGCTGGCGGTGCCCTTCGTCATCATCGAACCGGCAAAAGCGGCCGCCCTGTGGGTGGTTGCAACCGGGCACGCGGTGGAGGGTACAGCGCTGCTGCTGCTCGCCCATGCGATGTCGCTGCTCATCTCCGAGCGTATTTTCCATGCCGCCTACCGGCCGCTGATGCGGATCGGCTGGTTCGCGGCGCTGCTTGGCTGGCTGTTCGGCATTCGCGACCGCGCCATTGCATGGGGCAAGCAGACGGCGGTGTGGAAGGTGGCCGTTGGCGCAGCGCGAGGGGTGCGGGAATGGGTGCGCGAGGTGGTGGCCGGGATGCGCTGACTACTTCTTCTTCCGGCTCGCGTGCATGGCGTCGCGGGACTCGTTGAGGAACGCCTCGACCTCGTCCAGGCTGGCGGAAAAGTCGTAGCCGGCATTGCCGAAGACGATCTCGAACGTGTCGTCGTCGCGCAGCATGTAGCCGCCATGCGCGTCGATCTTGGGATTGCGCTTCTGCGCGACGAGCAGGCTGACGTTGAACGGGCGGCCAAGGCGGCGGACGCGGCGTTCCATGGCGGTCTGGGTGTGGGCGCGGCTCGACATCGGTAGCTCCTTTGGTCCCCACATAGCGAGACGGTGGGCTGGATGCAAAGGGTGGCAGCTTGTGCCTCAGGCCGCCCCAACCGAAACGCCGCAACTTTCCTCGCAACGCCCTGTGCACCGGCAGCCCGTTGTGGTTTGGTCCGCGCCAGCTTGTAACCTGCAGGGGCGGACGGACATGGCACTCAACCTCACTCAGCGCGTCCAGCGTATTGCGGTGCGGCTGGATGAGCTCACCTATTGGCGGGAGCGCGAGAGCGTGCCGGTGACGGGCTGGACCGCCAATGGCGCGCCGATCGAGGAGGGGGCGCCCTGGCCGACCCGCGAGGGAGTGGTGAGCTTCACGGCGAGGGTCGAGGGAGCAGGGGCGTGGCCGGTGGGCGAGGCGCGGCTGCTCCTCGACCTCGGCGGCGAGGGGATGGTGACGCTCGACTATGGCAGCGACAGCGCCAGCTTCGGCAACGATCCGTACCACAAGGAGTATCCGGTCAGGGCGCTGAGCTTCGGCATCGCCGCGGAGGGGACGGCGAGGCTGCCGTTCGGCCAGCCGGTCCGGAAACCGGTACTCGTGGGCGGGCGACTGAGCTGGATCGACCTCGCCGTGCACCGGCTGCAGCTGAGGCTGCGGCAGATCGTCGAGACCTGCCAGCTGCTCGAGGGGCACGACGCGGTGCCGCATCTCGTTGCAGCCGCCGAGGAGGCAATCTACGCGCTCGACTGGCCATCGGGGACGGCGGATTACGTGGCACGGTTCGCGCCCCAGCCGGGACAGCAGCGGATATGGGAGCTCCCGCCGCTGAAGCAGAACCCGGACCCACTCAGCGAGGCGCAGCGGGCAAGCGTC
>JBQCFF010000228.1:0-4053 GCA_051959485.1 Devosia sp.
TCCCGAACTCGACCGTTAAAACCCTTTGCGCCGATGGTACTAGGTCTCAAGGCCTGGGAGAGTAGGTCGCTGCCGGGTCTGCCAAAAACATGTGGTCTCAAAACGAAACCGAAAAACAACAAAACCCCGCCCGCGCAAGCCGGCGGGGTTTCGTCGTTCAAGGCGCTACCGCCACAGCTGCTCCATCCGGCACTGGTCCGGCCGCTTGTCCGGCCGCCAGCGCACGAACCGCGCCCCGTGCCGTATCCGCTCGCCGGTCACGTGGTCGAACCCCACCTCCACCACCAGCTCGTGTCGCAGCTTTTCGTATTCGCCCGTCCGCTCCGTTGACCACCGGCTCGGACCGCCTGGTTCGCGACCGGTGAACCCAGGCCCGCCACGCAAACCCTCGAGCCGAGCCGTCAGCTCCGGCTTCCCCGCCGCGGGCAGCGCCGAGGTGAACCCGACATGGTTGAGCCGGCCTTCGTCGTCGTAGAGCCCGAGCAGCAGCGAGCCGACCAGCCCGCTTCCCGTTCCGTAGCGGAAGCCGCCGACCACGCAATCGGCGGTGCGCACCCGCTTCACCTTCAGCATGTCGCGCTCGCCCTCGACGTAGGGCGCCGCAAGCCGCTTGGCGACCACGCCGTCGACGTCGCCGCCACCGGCGCCGGCCAGCCATTTCTCGGCCTGCTGCCGGTCGATCGTCGCGGGGGACAGCCGCAACCCCTGCCGTTCCACCGCACCGAAGAACCGCTCGAGGGCAGGGCGGCGCACCGAGAGCGGTTGGTGCTCCAGCAGTTCTTCGCCAGGTCCCAGCGGCAGGTCGAACAGCACGTACTCGGCGGGGTGCGCCGCCGCCAGCTTCCGCACCCGGCTCGCGGCGGGATGCAGCCGCAGCTGCAGCTCGTCGAAGCTGAGGCGGCCGTCGACCGGGATGGTGAGCTCCCCGTCGAGGATGAACTCGTCCGCCGGCAGCGACTGGAGCAGCTCCACCACGTCGGGGAAGTACCGCCCCAGCGGTTTGCCGGACTTGGCGAAGAGCGCCACCGCGCCGTCGCGCTTCACGGCAACGCAGCGGAAACCGTCCCATTTCGGCTCGAACTGCCAGCCCGCATCGTCCGGCAGCGCGTCGACCAGCCGCGCCTCCATCGGTTCGATCGGACTTTCGGTGATCGGGGCAGGTGACAGCTGAGGCATCGGCGCCACTCCTTGTTCCCGCTCAACGCCCGCGCCGCGTTTCGTGATCCGTCCGCTGGTGGCGAGAGTCACAAAATCTTCAGGTTGTTGAGCCATCTGGCGACGGACCCGATCTTCAGCACGACGCAGCCGCCCCATGCCCAAACCCATCCAGACCGTTCTGCGGTTCGCTCTCGCCTTGCTTCTCGCGGCGGGCACGGTCGCGCCGGCTGTGGCCGACAATCCCGTGACCATCTTCTCGCCCTTCAACATCGCCGATGCGATGGACAAGAATGTCGAGAAGATCGCCGACATCCCCTACGCGGATGGCGCGCGGAAGAAGCTCGACATGTACCGGCCGCTGAACCCGGGCGGATTGTCGCCGGTGGTGATGTTCATCTATGGTGGCTCGTGGCGGGCCGGCGACAAGTTCGAGTACGAGTTCGCCGGCCGGGCGCTCGCCGAGGCGGGTTTCCTCACCATCATCGCCGACTATCGGCTCTGGCCGGAGGTCAAATACCCGGATTTCCTCGACGATTGTGCCGAGGCGATGCGCTGGATCCAGGACCATGTCGAGAGCTACGGCGGCGACCCGAACCGGTTCTTCGTCGCGGGCCATTCCGCCGGTGCCTACAACGCCATCATGCTGGGGCTCGACGGCTCGTTCCGGCGCGACTTCGACGTCACCATGCCCATCCGCGCCATCGCCGGGATCTCGGGCCCCTACAACTTCTACCCGTTCGAGTACGACCAGGTGCGCGATACCTTCGGGTCCGCGCCGAACCCGGAGGGGACGCAGCCGATCAACCTCGTCACCGCCGACGCGCCGCCGATCTTTCTTGCGAGCGGCACGACCGACCCGATCGTGCGGGTGGAGAACTCTGAGGCGCTGGCGGCCAAGCTGCGCGCCAACGGCACCTGGGTCACCGAGAAGTACTATGCCGGCTTCGGCCACCTCGAGCCGGTGGTCGCGCTCGGCGCGATGATGCGGTTCCGCATGCCGATCCTGCAGGACATGGTGGATTTCTTCCAGACCTTCGGCGCCTTCCCGTCCGGCACGCCGCGGCCGTTCTTCACGCCCGAGCCACCGCAGACCGAGATGACGGCGCTGATGAAGCAGATGGACGACGTGCTGCAGCCGATCGACGGCGACGAGTAGCCACCGGTCACACGTTCACGCTCGCCATGCGGGCGGCCAGCGTCTCGCCGAAGCTCGACATCGACTGGGCGACGATCTGGCCGACCGCGTGGGCGGCGATGGCATAGAGCTTCTGTGCCGGCGCGGTACGGAGGAATTCGATGTAGCGGTCGAGCTCGTCGTCGCTCAGCCGGCGATAGGCGTACGCCATCAGGCTGCGCTGCGCCCGGGTGTGATCGGCGATCAGGTTCGGCAGCATGGCCTGCACCTGCGCATCGATCTCCTGCCACGGCACCTCGATGTCGCCTCGCTGGTGCGAGATCGACAGGCCGAGCAGCAGCGCTCGCATCGACTGGGCGGCCATGGCGCCGGCGATCTCGGCGCCCGTCAGCTCCATCAGCTCGTCGAGCTGGATCGTTCGGATCGCACCGGCCTCGGCGGACAATTGCTGCCCCTCGGCCAGCGCCTTCGCCTGCTCCCCGGCCCCGAGCCTCGCCACGTCGCGCTCGAGCCCGGTGATCCTGCGGCCGAAAGCGGAGCGGAAGAAGGCTCCGAGCGCCACCCGCTCCGCGTCGGAGAACTTGCCGTCGAGAGCGCCCGCCAGGCGGGAACGCAGCGCCGCACCGTTGAACGAGCTGGCGGCGGCGGCCTCCCAATGGCTGAGAAAGACCTGGTCGGTCGAAATGTCGCCCACCCGCGCCGAGGCGGCGATCGCGGCACCGAACTGGTCGAAGATCAGGTCGAGTGCGGTCGCCTGCATCAGCTCGGCAACGGAAAATGTGGCGGGGGCCGTCTCGGCCGCAAGCGGCGGCAGTGGCGCCGGCAGCAGCGGCGCCGCGAGGCCAAGTATCGCAACAAGCATGACGAGGCACATGCCGTACTCCCGCAACTTGACCAAGCCAAGCTACCGCAACGGCGGCTCCGGCACCAGCGCGGCGGGCCGCGGACTTCGCCAAATGTCCCGGTGACGCGGCTTCAGCGACCCTGCTAGGCTCGGCGGAGACCACTCGGGAGAACTCACCATGCAGTACACGCGCCTTGGAAAAACCGGGCTCGAAGTCAGTCGCCTCTGCGTCGGCTGCATGTCGTTCGGCGAGCCCGACCGTGGCAGCCACGAGTGGACGCTGAACGAGGAGGCCAGCCGCCCGATCCTGCGCGCCGCCTGGGAGGCGGGCATCAATTTCTACGATACCGCCAACGTCTACTCGGCCGGCTCCAGCGAGGAGATCGTCGGCAAGATCCTGAAGGAACTGGCGCCGCGCGACGAACTGGTGATCGCCACCAAGGTCAACGGCGAAATGCGCAAGGGGCCGAACGGGAAGGGGTTGAGCCGGAAGACCATCCTCAGCGAGATCGACAACTCGCTGCGCCGGCTCGGCACCGACTATGTCGACCTCTACCAGATCCACCGCTTCGATCCGAACGTGCCGATCGAGGAGACGCTTGAGGCCCTGAACGACGTCGTGCGCGCCGGCAAGGCCCGCTATATCGGCGCCTCCTCGATGGCCGCCTGGCAGTTCCTCAAGATGCTGATGACGTCGGACAAGCATGGCTGGGCCCGTTTCGTTTCAATGCAGGGCCAGCTCAACCTGATCCAGCGCGAGGACGAGCACGAGATGCTGCCGCTCTGCATCGACCAGGGCATCGGCGCCATCCCCTGGTCCCCGATCGCCCGCGGACGCCTGGCCCGGCCCTGGGGCAAGACGACGGAGCGAAGCGAAACGGATATGTACGGCAAGACGCTCTATTCGAAGACAGAG
>JBQCFF010000229.1:0-8687 GCA_051959485.1 Devosia sp.
TACGTGCTGGCCACGGTCCGCGACTGCCGCGACTCGCTGGCGCTCAACGCGCTGTTCGACCAGACCTGGCAGCAGGTGGGGCAGGCGCTCGAGATCCACGTGCAGCGCAACCTGGAGCTGTTCCGCTCGAAGCCGTCGGATCGGGTCACCGGCCAGCGGCTCGACGCGGCGATCAAGATGGCGGAGCTGCGCTTCAACGGCGAATACGCCGAAGTGCTGCGGCGGGCCCGCGACAGCGCCGAGCGACGGGTGAGCTGAGGCCTGGTCCCGGCGCTTTCTCCCCCTTGGTAGCGTAGCTGAGGAGAGGGGGCTGCGATGTCGGTTGGAACCACCCCCTCTCTTGCGAAAACTAAGGACTTAGCTGCGCTAAGCCCAAGTTTTCGCTTTCTCCCCCGCCAGGGGGGGAGATGGCGCGCGTGGCACCGCCGTCACCCCGGCGGAGGCCGGGGCCCATCCTGAGTGCTTTCAACCTCGGTGAGCGTGTGGCTTCCGCTCAGGCTGGATCCCGGCCTGCGCCGGGATGACAGCGCTGGGGGGCGCTCGGCATCGGTGACCCGATCCCAGGGCGCTTACTTCTTCCCGTTCAGCCGCTCGGTGATCTTGGACGAGACGGCGCCGCTGCTGTCGCGGACGAAGAGGGAGCCGTCGGGGGCGGCGGGCGGGGCGGCGAGGACGGCGAGGCCGCCGGGGGCGCCGTTGGGGGCGGCGGCGTAGATGACGCCGATGGCCTTGAGCGGATCGACGCTTTCCGAGCTTTCGAACACCAGGCAGCCGGGCTCGAAGTGGCGCGGGTCGAACGCCGTGATGGTGCAGAGAAGCGGCCGTGGGCCGAAGCGGCCGGCGAGGTAGCCGGGGAGGGGCGGCAGCGGCTCCGCCGCGGGCTCGGCCGGGGGGCTCCAGCTGCCGCCGGTGACGTCGCCGGAAATGCCGGCGCGCTGTGCGGCGACGGTGCCGGCGTCGCGCGGGGGCATGGCGCCGATCTCGACGGCGGCGGCGATGTCGCCGAGGCTGAGCGCCACCGGGTGCTGCGCCAGCTCGGGGGCGGCGGAGCGGCGGGTGACGAGGCTGATGCCCCGATCGAGGTAGGCCGGGCCGGTGACCCGCCGGGGCGCCACCGGGGTCGGCGCGTCCGGGCTCTCGTAGAGCGGGTCGATGCGGATGTCCTCGAGCTTCGGCGCCGCCTTGCCGAGCGCCACGGCTACCGCGGCGCGGGCGCTCGCCATCGCGGCGGTGGTGGAGCGCCAGCCGGCGGCGGCGCCGACCAGCACGACCCGCTCGAGCGCGCCGCGGGCGGCGAGCCAGTGGTTCTGCGCGTCCCAGGCGACGCCGCCACCGGCGGCCAGCCAGAGGGCAAGATCGGGCTGCCAGTTGCCGGCGGCGATCAGCTGGTCGGTCTCGTGCGCCTCGGCATCCTGCGCGATGCCTTCGATGGCGAGGGCGAAGCCGACGCGCAGCCCCGGCTCGTTGCGGCGGATCGGATCGGCACGGGCGGCCACGAGGCCGGAGGCGAGCGTGATGCCGCTCGCCTTGGCGAAATCGACGAAGCGCGAGTGCGGGTCGATGCGCGTATCGACGATGCGCTGCACGCCGATGCCGGCATCGGCGGCGCGCAGGGCGAGGCGATAGGCGTAGCCGTGCGGCGTGTTGACGATGACGCGCCGGCCCGGCCAGACGCCGTAGCGCTGCGCCCGCGCATGGGCGGCGAGGGCACCGACGACGCCCGGGGCCCGGTTGCCCGCGAACACCGGCAGCCGCTCGAGCGCGCCGGTGGCGAGGATGATCGTTGCGGCAGTGACGGAGAGGACACGCGTCCGCAGGTGCCCGCCGGCGGCGGTGACCTGGTGGACCTTCACGGTGTTGCCGTCGAGCGCAAAGGCTTCCGCGCCAAGCAGGCGGGTGACCTGGTCCTTGCCGTCGAGCTGCTTGTGCAGCCGGTCGAGCGTCACGTCGGGCGCGTCCTCGCCCTCGACGGCGCCGAAGAAGTGGAGGGCGCCGCCCAGGGTAGGGGCGCGCTCGATCAGCACGGCGCGCTTGCCGGCAGCGGCCACCGCGGCGGCGGCGGCGAGGCCGGCGACGCCGCCGCCGATGATGGCGAAGTCGGCGTCGAACCGCTCGGTTACCGGGGCGCTGCGCCATGGCTCGGGGGTGGGCGGAACGTCGCCGTAGCGATGGTTGAGGGTGCGGCCCGGGCCGACCAGCAGGTGCCGGAGCGAGCCGAGCAGGCCGCGCGAGCCGATCGGGTCGCGGCGGGTGCCGAGGGTGGTGAACTCGGCGCCATCGATCGCGGGGGTGCGGTCCATCGGCAGCGGGCCGGTGCCCTTCGTGACGACCAGCGGCGCGAAACTCTCCTCGAGCGCCAGCGGCGTGTCGGCGTGGCGGCCCGCCGACTGGATGCCGTTGGCGAGCGCGGCCGAGAGCACGGTGTCGCCGGTAAAACCTTCGACGAGGCGGCCGTTGAGGTGGAAGCGCAGCGGCTTCGCCCGGTCGAGCAGCGCGCCGCCGAGGCCATGCGGGGCGTCCGCGGCGAGGCGGTGGGGCTGGTTCTTCATGCGCATGCCACCGCGAACTCGGCGGCGTTGAGGCGGAGGTTGCCGCGCGTGGCGCCGCGGGCGGCGAACCATGCCGCCTCCTCTTCCGTCGCCCTGTCGGCGAGCTGGCGGGCGAGGGCGGGGGCCCAGAACGCCGCGCTGAGGCCGAAGCCGGCGAGGTGCAGCACCCTGGTGCCGCGGCCGGCGGCGAGGAGCGGCGCGCCGTCGCTGGTGCCGAGCGCCTCGAAGCGGGCCTCGCCGGCGCGGCGGAGCGGCAGCGAACGGGCGACGGCGCTGGCGAGCCGGGCCTCCGCCGTGCCGCGCGGCCCGGCGACGGTGCCGGCGAGCGGCCCCTTCGGCGCCTGCCGCAGCGCCAGGCCGCGATCGAGCCAGACGCTGAACGGGTTCGGCGCCGGTCTTGCCGGCTGCAGCAGCAGGGCCGTGGCCGGGACGCGGGTCACCGCACGGTCCCAGGCGTCGGGGCCGAGATGGGTCTGCACGGCATCGTCGTCGGCGAGCAGCACCGCTGCCGCCTCCGCCTCGGTCTCGCCGGCGATGATGCGGGCGGTGCCATCCTTGCGCAGGGTGAGGCCGGTCTCGGCCGGATCGAGGCGGCGAACGTCGGCGGCGGCGAGCCACGCGTCGAGCGCCGGGGCGAAGCGGGCCGGGACGATGAGGTGCTGGCCGCGCAGGCGGAGGATGCTGCCCGCGCTGATCGTGCGGTCGGCGGTCCGCTCGGCGGCGATATCGAGCGCCTGCGCCAGGTGCTGGAAGTGCCCGAGCGCGGCGATGCTGGCCGGCGTCTCCGCGACGAACAGCGGATCGACGCGATCGGTGAGGTTCCGGCCGAGCGTTGCCAGCAGCCTGAGCGTCTCGGCACTGAGGCGCTTCAGCAGCACCAGCGTTTCCGGGCGGGTGATCACGTCGATCGTCAGGTCGAAGCGGCGCTCCAGCGCGAAGGCGGAGAACGGCTCGGCGACGAGGCAGACGCGCCGGCCGTGCTCGCGGGCCAAGAGCCCCGCGGTCAGCCCCGCCAGTGGCGTCGAGCCGATGATCAGATGGTCGAAGGCGTTGTCCTGCATGTTCCCCCGGGGCGGTTCCGGCCGCTCGCCGGACTGCGGCAATGCGCCCCCCACACTTTGACGTGCACCGGTGCATATTCTGCACGAATGCCATTATATCGGCGCGACTTTAACTCGCGTCGCCCGAGGCAGATTCCTGCACATGCTTTTTTGGTTGCTTGCCCTCGTCGTTACCGCCATCGCCTGCGCCGCGCTCTACTATGCGGGCGCCGGGCGCCGGGTCAACGCGCCCGCGGCGGAGGAGCCGGCCGAGCTGGCGCACCTGAAGCTGCAGCTGAAGGAAATCGAGACCGACGCGGCGCTGGGCCGCCTCTCGGGGCCCGAGGCAGTGGCGGCGAAGGGTGAGCTGGCCCGCGAGCTGCTGCGGATCAAGGCAGATTCGCCCGCGACCGCGCCGTCGGGCACGCCGCGGCGGCTGCTGGTCGGCCTCGCGGTGGCGGCGACCGCGGTGCTGAGCCTCGGCGTCTATGCGGCGCTCGGGCGGCCGGACCTGCCGGCGGCGCCGCTGCAGACGCGCGCCGACATCCCGCCCAGGGACCTGACGCTCGACAAGGCGGTGGCCACGATCGAGGCGCAGCTGGCCAAGACCCCCGACGACCTGCGCGGCTGGACGGTCATCGCGCCCGTCTACATGCAGATGGGCCGCTTCGCCGATGCCGCGAACGCCCTGCGCAAGGTGATCGAGCTCGACGGCCCGACCGCCGATCGAGAGACGGACCTGGGCGAGGCGCTGATGCTGGCCGCCGGCGGCAACGCCGAAGGGGAGCCGCTGAAACTGTTCGAAAGCGCCGCGGCGCGCGATCCCTCGCACATCCGCTCGCGCTACTATATTGCCGGCGAGGCGATGCAGCGCGGCGACTTCGCGACGGCCAAGGCCGACTGGGAGGGGCTGATCGCGCTCGGCAAGGGTGACGAGGCCTGGCTGCCCAACGCCCGCGCCGGGCTGGCGGCGGCCGAGGCGGGCCTGAGCGGCGACGTGTCGCTTCCCGACTCGTCGGCGGTGGCGGCAATGGTCGACGGGCTCGATGCGCGGCTCAAGGCCGAGGGCGGCACGATCGAGGAATGGACGCGCTTGGTGCGCTCGCGGCTTGTGCAGGGTCAAAAGGACCGGGCGCAGCAGGCGTATGATGCGGCCCGCAAGGCCTACCCGGACGCCAAGCTCCGGACCGAGCTCGACGTCCTCGCGGCAGACAATGGATTGGTGGCAAGCAATTGACGCGTAAGCAGAAGCGACTGGCGATCATCGGTGGGCTAGGGGCCGTGCTGGCCGTGGCGGCGGGGCTGATCTTCTTCGCCCTGCGCGACCAGATCGTGTTCTTCTATTCGCCGAGCGAAATCCTCGAGAAGCAGATCGCGACCGGCACGCCGATCCGGCTCGGCGGGCTGGTGAAGGCGAATTCCTGCGCCCGCGTCGGCGAGACCACCGACTTCGTCGTCACCGACGGCGCGACCGAGATGAAGGTGGCCTATACCGGGCTGTTGCCCGACCTGTTCCGCTCCAACCAGGGCGTGGTGGTGGAGGGCGCGATGGCGGGGGACGGCTCGTTCACCGCCTCCAACGTGCTCGCCAAGCACGACGAGAACTACATGCCCAAGGAAGTGGTGGACAAGCTGAAGGCCAGCGGCGAGTGGCAGCGGCAGGCCGCCGCCGCCGATGCCGGCGCCATGCCCGAGGTGCTCGCCGACGACAACTGCTCGGCCAAGACGCTGGCGCAGACGGTCGCGGCGACGGGGGGCTGAGGATGGCTATGCTGGCGTGTCTCAGGTCCGATCACGGCGCCTCCTCCCCCCTGGTGGGGGAGGATAGCGGCGCCAGGCGCGGCAGCGCCGTGGCAGAGCTGAGGAGAGGGGGGCAGCGCCCCGACTTGACCGCTGACCCCCTCTCCTCAGTTTCGCTAGGCGGCACGCCGCCAAGCTACACTATCCTCCCCCACCAGGGGGGAGGAGGCGCTGTGTCGACGGAGGCGCTCGCATGAGCATTGAGCTTGGGCACTTTGCGCTGATCCTGGCGTTCGCCATTGCCGCGGTGTCGGCGGTGGTGGGGCTGGCGTTCTGGAAGCGCGACGCGTTCGCCGGCTACCTGCAGCAGGCGGCGCTGCTGCAGTTCCTGCTGGTCGCGGCCGGGTTCGGGGCGCTGATCCAGGCCTTCGTCACCTCGGATTTCTCGCTCAAGCTGGCCTACGAGCACTCGCATTCGCTGCAGCCGCTGATCTTCAAGATCACCGCCGTGTGGGGCAACCACGAAGGCTCGATGGTGCTGTGGGTGCTGATCCTCGTGATCATGGGCGCCGCCGTCGCCGCCTTCGGCCGCCACCTGCCCAAGGACCTGCTGACGCTGGTGCTGGCGATGCAGAGCCTGCTCGCGGCGGCCTTCCTCGGCTTCACGCTGTTCACCTCGAACCCGTTCCAGCGCCTGGTGCCGGCGCCGTTCGAGGGGCAGGACCTCAACCCGATCCTGCAGGATATCGGCCTCGCCATCCATCCGCCGCTGCTCTACACCGGCTATGTCGGCTTCTCGATCTGCTTCAGCTTCGCCATCGCGGCGCTGATCTCGGGCAAGATCGATGCCGCCTGGGCCCGCTGGGTGCGGCCGTGGACGCTGTTCAGCTGGGCCTTCCTGACGCTGGGCATCGCCATGGGCTCGTACTGGGCCTACTACGAGCTCGGCTGGGGCGGCTGGTGGTTCTGGGACCCGGTCGAGAATGCCAGCTTCATGCCGTGGCTCGCCGGCACCGCGCTGCTCCACTCCGCGCTGGTGATGGAGAAGCGCAACGCGCTGAAGATCTGGACGATCTTCCTCTCGATCATCACCTTCTCGCTGAGCCTGCTCGGCACCTTCATGGTGCGCTCGGGCATCCTCACCTCGGTGCATACCTTCGCCTCCGACCCGACCCGCGGCATGGTGATCCTGGCGCTGCTCGCCTGCTTCATCGGCGGCGCCTTCGCGCTGTTCGCCTTCCGGGCGAGCGCCCTGAAGGTGGGCGGGCTGTTCGCGCCGATCAGCCGCGAAGGCGCGCTGATCCTCAACAACCTGTTCCTCGCCAGTGCGACGGCGGCGGTGCTGGTAGGGACGCTCTACCCGCTGCTGCTCGACGCGCTGACCGGCGAGACCATCTCGGTCGGCGAGCCGTTCTTCAACCTCACCTTCGGCATCATCATGGTGCCGCTGCTGATCGTGCTGCCCTTCGGGCCGTTCCTCAGCTGGAAGCGGGGCGACGTGATCGCGGTGACGCAGCGGCTCGCCGGTGCCGCCGGGCTGACGCTGTTCGCCACCATCCTCTGCTTCGCGCTGACCGGCGCCTCGGTTTCGCTGGCGCCGCTGGGCCTGCTGCTCGGCTTCTGGGTGTCGTTCGGCGCGCTGGCGGAGCTGATCGACCGGGCGAAGTTCTTCCGCACCGACGTGGTGACCTCGTTCCGCCGCCTGTTCGGCCTGCCGCGCACCGCCTGGGCGACGGCGCTGGCGCATTTCGGCCTCGGGCTCACGGTCATCGGCATCGTGGCGGCGAGCGCCTGGCAGGAGGAACTGGTGACCACCATGAATCCGGGGCAGGCGGCGAGCATCGCCGGCCACGAGGTCACCTTCCGCGGCATCGCGCACGAGGAAGGGCCGAACTTCACCTCCGATGCCGGCACCTTCCAGGTGCGGGCCCCCGGCGGGGAAATCCGCACGGCGGTGCCGGAGCGGCGCGTCTATGTGGCGAGCGGGCAGCCGACCACCGAGGCGGCGATCCTCACCTACGGCTTCAGCCAGCTCTACGTGCAGCTGGGCGAACCGCAGGCGGACGGCCAATCGGTGGTGCGGGTCTGGTACAAGCCCTACGTGACGCTGATCTGGCTGGGCTGCCTGGTGATGGCCGGCGCCGGCTTCCTGTCGCTGACCTATCGCCGGCTGCGCGTCGGCGCGCCGAAGCCGGCCGCCGCCCGCGGGGTGCCGGCCCAATGAGGTGGCTGCTGGCGCTCGTCCTCCTCTTCTCGCTGAGCCTCCCGGCGCTGGCCGTGCGGCCCGACGAGATGCTGGCCGACCCGGCGCTCGAAGCACGGGCCCGGGGCATTTCCGAGGGGCTGCGTTGCCTCGTCTGCCAGAACCAGTCGATCGACGATTCCGACGCCGACCTGGCGCATGACCTGCGCGTGATCGTGCGGGAGCGGCTGGTGGCGGGCGACAGCGACGACCAGGTGCGGGCGTATCTCGTGGCGCGCTACGGCGAGTATGTGCTGCTGCAGCCGGTGGTGGCGCCGCACACGATCCTGCTGTGGATCGCGGGGCCAACGGTGCTGATCGTCGGTGCGGTGGTGGTGTTCATCGCCGCGCGGCGGAAGCGCAAGGTGGCGACCGGGGCGAGCGAGCTGACCGCGGAAGAGACCGAGGCGCTGCGGGAGCTCGAGGAGCCGCGGCGGTAGGGGCCGCCAAGGAAGAGACCCCTCACCTCAGCTGCGCTAGGCGGCGGAGCCGCCAAGCTTCGCTATCCTCTCCCGCAAGGGGAGAGGAGGCGGGGTTCGCTGCGTTGCGCGCTACTGCTTCATGGTGCTGGTGGAGTGGAGGTCCTAGCGGGCCGACACCAGGCGGAGGCGGGGGCGGGAGTGGGCTGGCTCGAGGATGGCGAGCGTCACGTCGCCCTCGGTGGCTTCGATGCTGAGCCGGTAGGACAGCCGTTGCGCCAGGTGGCGCAGCTGCTCGATGCTGCCCGCACTCAGCTTCACTTCCACCCGCGGACTGAAATCGGCCATGCGCGCCATGGCCATACCGATTTCCACCCCGTCGTCGAACTCCGCGCCGCGTGTCGGGAACCGCACGCGCAGGTCCGCCTGCACTTCAATCTGTCGCAACTTGCCCAGCCATCTTGCCTGACTCCGCCCCTGAGCGCTGCCCGCTCAAATCGGAGACCAGGATCGGAACTTAACGGTAAACGATCTCTTTATGAGACACCGCATCGCAACACACGGACTCCGAAATGACAGCACAGGAGCAGCGGCTTCCCGTGGCGGAAGAACGAGTCACTGTTGCCAAGCGGCAGGTTACGACCGGGCGCGTCCGCGTCCGGACGGAGACGGAGCTTATCCAGGAGAGTGCGGGGCT
>JBQCFF010000230.1:0-3773 GCA_051959485.1 Devosia sp.
TTCCCCAAGGCCGGCGAGGGGATTCCCGGCTGGGAGCACTCGCTGCTGGTCACCACGCTGAAGCGCGGCTCGATCTACCGCATCCCGCTGAGCCCGGACGGGCAGACGGTCGCCGGGCCGATCGAGCGCTACTTCCAGTCCGAGAACCGCCTGCGCGACATGGCGCTGAGCCCCGACATGCGGACGATGTATGTCGCCACCGACGTCTCCGGCCTGGTCGGGACCATGGACGGCGGCGCCGGCACGACGCTGCAGAACCCCGGCGCCATCCTCGTCTACACCTATGTCGGCGAGGGCGACGGTTCGGTCGCCGCGACGGCCGAGCAGCCGGCGACCGAGGCGGCGGCAGCGGCTCCGGCTGCGGCTGGCGACCCGGTCACCTTCACGGCCGAGCAGGCGGCCCGCGGCAAGACGGCCTACGACGCCAACTGCGTCTCGTGCCACGGCCCCGACCTGATCAGCGCCAATTACGGCCCGCCGCTGGCCGGCCCGTACTTCGCCGGCAAGTGGCCGGGGCAGACGGCCGCCGCGCTCTACACCCACATCCACGACCGCATGCCGCCCTCGCGGCCGGGCAGCCTCGAAGACCAGACCTACGCCGACCTGACGGCATACATCCTGCAGGTGAACGGGGTTTCGGCGGGTGATGCGGAGCTGCCGCCGGATCCGGCCAGGCTCGGGGAAATGGTGATTCCGAACGAGTAAACCACAGACGGCCCCTCCCCAGCCCTCCCCAGAAAGGGGAGGGTGCCACGGAGTGGAACGCCCCGCCTCAGCGCGCGCCCCTGCACCTCCCCCTTCATGGGGGAGGCCGGGAGGGGGCCGTCCGGTCTAGCTAGAGAATGCCACCCCACCCCAGCTTCGCTAGGGCCGCTGACGCGGCCAAGCTTCGCTACCCTCCCCATCGAGGGGAGGGAGCGCTGTTGGCTGGGCCGGGCCTCTGGTCTCCCTCCCCCTTGTGGGGAGGGTAGCGGAGCTTAGGAGCGTCAGCGAGTTAGCGGAGCTGGGGTGGGGGTGAAAGGCGCCGCCCCCGTTGACCGCGCCGGGTTTCGACTTATCTCTGACGCTTCCGCGTGAAACCCGGTCCGTCATGTCCGCTCCCGTTGCCGTTGCCCGAGGCCTGAACCTGCACCTCACGTCGGGCGGGCAGCCGCTGCATATCCTGAAGGACGTGTCGCTGGAGCTGGCGCCGGGCGAGGTGACCGCCGTGGTCGGCCCGTCGGGCAGCGGCAAGACCTCGCTGCTGATGGTGCTGAGCGGCCTCGAGCAGGCGAGTTCGGGCGCGGTGAGCATCGACGGCACCGAGATCACCGGCATGAACGAGGATCGGCTGGCGATCTTCCGGCGCAAGAGCCTCGGCATCCTGTTCCAGAACTTCCACCTCATCCCCTCGCTGACCGCGCTCGAGAACGTGGCGCTGACGCTGGAGATCGCCGATCCCGCCATGCCGTGGAAGGCGGTGCGCGACCGGGCCGCCGCAGCGCTGGCCGATGTCGGGCTCGAGCAGCGCCTCGGCCACCTGCCCAGCGCCCTGTCGGGTGGCGAGCAGCAGCGCGTCGGGCTGGCGCGCGCCATGGTCGGCGGCCCGAAGCTGCTGCTGGCCGACGAGCCGACCGGCAACCTCGACCAGGAGACCGGCGCCCATGTCATCGCGTTGATGTTCGCGCTGGCGCGCGAGCGCGGCACCTCCATCCTGCTGATCACCCACGACCCGACGCTGGCCCGCCAGGCCGACCGGGTGCTGCGGATGAACGAGGGACACCTCAGCACCATGGCGACCGCATGAGTGCCCTGCGCGGCTGGCTGCGGGTGGCCTTCCGCGACCTGCGCGGCGACCTCCGCCGCTTCACCATCCTGCTCGCCTGCCTGGCGCTCGGGGTGGGCACCATCACCATTGTCGGCTCGGTGTCCGCCGCGCTGCAATCGGCGCTGCTGCGCGATGCCGGGGTGCTGCTGGGCGGCGACCTCGACGCGACGCTGAGCTACCGCGCCGCCACGCCCGACGAGAAGACGCTGCTGCAGTCGCTCGGCCGGCTGAGCGAACAGGTGGAAGTGCTGGGCCGCGCCGCCAGCGCGACCGACAGCGCCTTCCTCTCGATCCGCGCCGTCGACGCCAACTATCCCCTGGTCGGCACGGCAACCGTTGAGGGCAGCACCGCTTCCATCCCCGAGCTGACGGCGAAGCAGGCCGACAGCTTCGGCCTCGTCGCCGACTCGCTGCTGCTCGACCGGCTGCATGTGGGGGTCGGCGACAAGGTGAAGATCGAGGACACCAGCTTCGTGGTGCGCGGCGTGATCGGCACCCTGCCCGACCAGCTCAGCAACAATTTCGGCATCGGCATTCCGGTGCTCATCTCCACCGAGGGGCTGGCGGCTACGGGTATCATCGAGCCCGGCGTGCTGGCCCGCTTCCACAACAAGCTGCTGCTCAACCCCGGCATCAGCTTCGAGGCGGCGGCGGGGCGCCTCCGCACCGCCTTCCCGAATGCCGGCTACCAGGTCAACGCCCCGAAGGACGCCACCGCCGACCTGTCGCGCTTCTTCGACATTTTCGGCCGCTTCCTGATCGTCGTCGGGCTGAGTTCGCTGCTGGTCGGCGGCGTCGGCGTGTCGAACGCCATCGCCGCCTACGTGACCGAGCGGCAGCGCTCCATCGCCACCATGAAGGCGCTCGGCGCCACCGGCGGGCAGGTGATGGCGCATTTCCTGTTCCAGGTGCTGCTGCTGACCGGTGTCGGCATCGTCCTCGGGCTGATCCTCGGCGGCGCGCTGACGCTGGTCGCCCTGCCCATCCTCGGCGGCCTGCTGAAGCTCGAGCTGCCCGCGGTGCTCGACCCCGGCACGCTGGCGATCGCCGCCGGCTTCGGCCTGCTGGTCGGCTTCGCCTTCGGCTACCTGCCGTTGCGCCGCGCGCAGAAGCTGAAGCCGGCGCTGCTGTTCCGCGCCGCCGGATCCGCCGTCGAAGGCGGCCTCGGCTGGCGCGACTACCTGCGCCCCGGCCTCTGGCTGCCGCTCGGCCTCGCGGCGCTCGGCATCTACGGGCTCGCGGCGCTGACCACCGGCCGCCCGGTGCTGGTGCTGTGGTACGCCGCCGCGGTGCTCGGCGCCTTCATCGTGCTGCGCCTCGCCGCGGTGCTGCTGCAGGCGCTGCTGCGCCTCGTGCCGCCGCTGCCCAACGCCGCCTGGCGCAACGCGGTGAAGGCGATCTACCGGCCGGGCGCCCCGGCGCCGATCGTCATCCTGTCGCTCGGGCTGGGGCTGGCGCTGCTGCTGCTGATCGCGCTGATCGACGGCAACCTGCGCCACCAGCTGAACCGCGAGTCGATTCCCGACGCCCCGAGCTTCGTCTTCATGGACCTGTTCGAGGACGAGGCGCAGGCACTCGCCGACTACAGCAAGACGGACCCCGCCATCACCGAGTTCCGCTCCATGCCGATGATGCGCGGCAAGATCGAGAAGGTGAACGGGGTGCCCGTCGATCAGTTGAAGGTCACGCCGCCGCCGGAGTTCAGCTTCGTCTACACCGAGGAAATCCCGCTCACTTCCTCCCCTACCCTGCCGGAACAATCCACCCTCACGCAGGGCGCGTGGTGGCCGCCGAACTATGACGGCGAACCCGAGGTGTCGGTCTTCGACCGGCTGCGCGAGCCGCTCGGCCTCAAGCTCGGCGACGAGCTGCAGCTGCTGGTGTTCGGCCAGGAGATCACCGCCCGGATCGCCAATTTCCGCGACTATGCCTGGCGCTCGGGCAACGTGAACTTCGGCTTCGTGTT
>JBQCFF010000231.1:0-16715 GCA_051959485.1 Devosia sp.
GCCAGCCCGACGAGC
Organism: Devosia sp.; assembly: GCA_051959485.1. Classification (GTDB taxonomy): domain Bacteria; phylum Pseudomonadota; class Alphaproteobacteria; order Rhizobiales; family Devosiaceae; genus Devosia_A. The sequence continues at coordinate 16 of JBQCFF010000231.1, forward strand.
CCGAACAGTTGCAGCGTCGGGCCGAGCACCAGCACCAGCCGCTCGCGGGCGCCGCTCCAGTTCGAGACCACGATGGAGCCGGCGCTCCAGCCCACCGCGACCAGCGCCACCATGTAGCCGGCGATCAGCGGGGTCTGGCCGTGCAGTTGCTGCACGAACAGCGGCACGAACATGTCGGAGACGATCGCCATGTTCAGCAGCAGCATCGCGGCGAACAGCGCCGCCAGCCCGCTCCCGAGCCGGAAGGTGCCACGCGGGAACAGATGGTTTTCGCGGTGCTGGTCGATCACGCCCAGCGCGAGGATCGCCAGCACCGCGAGCCCGACCAGCAGCGTCGGCAGCACAACGCCTTCGGTCAGGATGGAAGCCACTGAAATGGCGAGGACGGCGCCGATCAGCAGCATGATCTGAAGTACGGGGAAGCGCGTCATTCCCGCCTCGCCGCTCGAGCGCGGGATGACCCGCAGGGCGAGCAGGCCGAGCAGCGCCGCACAGGGAACGAGCACGAAGAAGGCCAGCCGCCACGCGTCGTACGCGGCGAACACGCCGCCGACGGCCGGGCCGATCACCGTCGACACGCCCCACACCGAGGAGATCAGCGCGAAGGCGCGGCCCCACAGCTGCTGCGGGAACATCAGCCGGATCATCGAGTAGCTCATCGCGGTCAGCAGCCCGGCGCCGAATCCCTGTACGGCGCGGCCGAGCAGCATCACCTCCATGTTGGGCGCCAGCCCGCAGATCAGGCTGCCGAGCCCGAAGCCGAAGGCGGCGAACAGGTAGATGCCGCGCGGCCCGAGCCCGAGCGGCCGCACCGCCGCGAAGATCGAAGCCATGATCGAGGCGACGATGAACACCGTGGTGTTCCAGGCGAACAGCTCCAGCCCGCCGATGTCGCGTACCACCGAAGGCAGCAGCGTCGAGCCGATGAAGGTTTCGAGCGCCTGCAGGCCGACGCCCGAAGCCAGCGTGATCGCCGCGAGCCCCCGCCCGCCCGAGAACATCGCGCCCCAGGAATTGTCCGCCGCCGCCGTCATGAAACCCTCGCTATCCAAATCGTGCCCGCTCCTCTACAACCTCAAGCACACTTGAGGTAAAGGGGCAAAACGAAAAATGTCGGGCGAGCTCACAGTGGGGCAGGTGGCCGAGCGCAGCGGGCTGGCCGTCTCGGCGCTGCACTTCTACGAGAAGAAGGGGCTGATCCGCTCGCACCGCACGGGCGGCAACCAGCGGCGCTACGATCGCGACGTGCTCCGCCGACTCGCCATCATCCGCATGGCCCAAGAGCTCGGCATCCCGCTCAGCGAGGTGGGCGAGGCGCTGGCGCACGTGCCGCTCGGCCACATCCCCACCGCCGACGATTGGCGGCGCATGTCGCAGCTCTGGTACGAGAAGCTCGACCGTCGCGTCACCCTGCTCACCCGCATGCGCGACGAGCTCAACGGCTGCATCGGCTGCGGCTGCCTCTCCACCACGAGTTGCCCGCTGATGAACGCCGGCGACCGCCTGGCCGACGAGGGCGCCGGCCCCCGCCGCCTGCTGCGCGCGGGGCGGGAGACGTACAGGAGCTGAGATTGACCGTGCTTCGGACGACCCCCTCCCAGCCTCCCCCATGAAGGGGGAGGTGCTGCGTTGCGGTATCTTCACCGTCGTAGAACCGGGCACAACCTGACACCCGCCCCTTTATGGGGAGGGAGGGGAGGGGCCGTCCGGCGTGAGTTCGCAGGAACCGCCTACCCACGCCGCCGTTTCCACCGCAGCGTCACACGAGACCCAGCGTCATGGATTTCCTCTCCGCCGTCGGCTTCGAAGGCACTCACACTCCGGCTCAGATCATCCTGATACGGCTGTTCATCGCCGCCGGCCTCGGCGCCGTCATCGGGTTCGAGCGCGCGGAGGCGGGGACGGCTGGGCTGCGCACCCACATCCTCATTGCGCTGGCAGCGGCGTTGTTCACGACTTTGGCGTTCGAGATCTTCCATACGGCGCTCGAGGGCGGCAGCCGGAACCCCGACCCGATCCGCGCCATCGAGGCGGTGACGGCGGGCATCGCGTTCCTCGGCGCTGGTGCGATCTTCCAGCAGCGCGGCAGCGTGCAGGGGCTCACCACCGGCGCCGGCATGTGGCTCGCGGGAGCGGTCGGCGTCGCCACGGCGCTGGGTTATTACCTCATCGCCATCGCCGCTGCGCTGCTGGCGCTGCTCGTGCTGGCGGCGATGCGGCACTTTTCGCACCACGTGATCAGCAAGGACAACGAGACCCAGGGCGACTGAGGTTTTCGGGAAGCCACCGGAGTGACGGGGCGCGGTTGCGACCCGGGAGGGTGGCCGCAACCGCGCCATTTGCTCGCCTGCTCGGGTCCAAGACACGCGAGCCGTCAGGTGCCGAAGGCGGAGCGGCGACAGGAGAACCGCGCTCCACCTCCGGCTGGACGGCGCCGAGGGAGGGAGAATCGGCGGCCGCCAGTTCGGGCCGGCGAACTTGGGGTGACCGGCCCGGCCATCCGGGCCGCAGGGAGTCGGCGCCGGGTGGTTTCAGTTGACCGAGCGGCCGCCGCGGAGGGAAGAGCGGCGGCCGATCGGTTGCGGATCGACCTGTAAGGTGGCCGACCCTGCTCCGCCCGGTTCTGCTGAGGGGTGCTCACCGGGCAGTTTGCTTTGAACTCGAACCGGAGACTGCCAAGGCAGCCTCCGGCGGAGGAACGGGGAGCACGCTTGGGAATGCAATCGGCAGTGGCCTGCCTAGAGCAACGCGCTCCCCGCCGGGCACGTAACCTGTGGACGCAGTAGTTACGTGCCAACCGCTTCAAGGCGCTGGTTTCGCACCCAGAAACTCACGATCGCCGCCGCTTCACGGCGATAGAACTCAATCTCGGGCTGCCGCTGGAACACTGCGTCAGCCCCGGCATTCAGCAGCACCTCGCGAACCTCGCGGTCGAGCGTCGGTGCCATGGCGGCAATCAGCAGCGCCGGACCGTCGGGGATGGCGCGCATCCGGCCGATGAAGTCCGCCGTCGCGGTGCTCGAGGACTTGAGGTCCACGATCACCAGGCCGGGCAGGGTGGCCGTGCTGTCGGCGAGCACCTTGCCGAGTTCGGCGCTCGCCAGCGCCTCGCTGTCCAGCCAGCTGACGGACGGCGCGCCGTGGGCGAGCAGCATCCGGATCATCAGCCGGGCCGAGTGGGAGTCGTCGTCGACCAGCGCCATGAAGGGCTGGCCCCTGCGGTGCGAGTTCATGGTGCTTCCTTCTTGCCGCGCCGCGCGGCAATGGGTCGAACTGGCTCTGAGACGTAGAAAACCCTGTCACGCCGTTGGACCCCGACGCCGCGTCTCGGCGCAGCTTTCCGGGATCGATCCCGGCCGGTGTCGTGCAACGACGGGCCGCATATGACGTTCGTAGGACAGTCATGAAAGGAACCGGGGTGTTACAACTCCGTAACGCGGGTTGTGATTTACATGTAAATCGGCGACCCTTGCCCAGGGCGTGGAGAGGGGAGGCGGCGTGGCCGAAGCGGCACAGCCCGAGGCGCTGGTAGAAGCTGCGCTGGTGGAGCTCCTGAGCTGGCCGGGCCTGTCACGGTCGCAGCAACTCGCGAAGTTCCTGGACTACATCGTCCGGGCGAAGCTGCGCGGCGACGAGGCCTCGATCAAGGCTTACGCCATCGCCGTGGACGTGTTCGGCCGGCCCCAGAGCTTCGATCCGCAGACCGACCCGATCGTCCGCGTGCAGGCGCGCCGGCTGCGCGCTGCGCTCGATGAATATTATGCCGGCGAAGGGGCCGGAAGCCCGGTCAGGATCAGCCTGCCGGTGGGCCGCTATGTGCCTGACTTCATCATGCGCAGCGAAGCCGGGCCGACCGGGGCGGGGGACCTCCAACCGGGCCCTTCGCCGTCCGAGCCCGCGCGACGGGCTTCGCCGCGGCGCGACGACCTGCTGGTCTACACGCTGCTGCTGTTGTGCGTCGTGGGCATCGTCGTGGTCCTGATGCAGGTGCTGACGCCGCGCCCGGTCCGCGTGGAGGTGCCGCAGCCCCCGCAGATCGGCATCGCCGAGTTCACCGCGATCGCCGGTGCCGGCGGAGCCGGAGCGACCTCCGTTGCGGGCCTCGCCGTTGAACTCGTGACGGATCTGCGACTGTTCGAGGACATCGATGCGGCGTACCTGCCCGGCTCTACCGCGGCGGGCGCCGGGCCCGAGTACCAGTTGACCGGCATCGCGAGGCAGGAAGAGAGCAGGGTGCAGACCACCGCCAGCCTGAAGCGCAGCGGCTCCGACACGGCGCTCTGGAGCGACACGCAGACGGTGCCGCTCGACCAGCTTGCCGCGAGCATAGATGACCTGTCGCAGGCATTCGCGGAGCAGCTCGGCTCGCACCGCGGACCGCTGTTCCTGGCGGCCAACCAGTGGCTGGACAACAACCCGAACATTTCCGGCCACGAGACCGTCTATCTCTGCGGGCTGCTGTTCAGCCGCTACCGCGACAGCGCCGAACTCGCCGACGCCGCCCGGGCGCGCGACTGCCTCGCCGGCCTTCCCGCCGACAACGAGCATGCCGCGGCATTGGCGATGCGCGGTGGCCTGCTGCTCGACGACACCATGGCGCTGCAGCCGCTGCGTCCGGACCCCGAGCCGATGGCCGAGGCCGGGCGGCTGCTGGACCGCGCGGTTGAGCTCGATCCGACCTCCAGCTTCGTCTGGCAGGAAGATGCCCGCTACCTCGAACGGGTCGGGCGCAGCGGGGAGGCCGAGGCCGCCTATGCCTCGGCGCTGCAGCTCAACCCGGCCAATCTCGATGCCCGCGCCGCCTATGCGCGGATGCTGTCGCTGCGCGGGGCTTCTCCCCGCGGCACGGCGCTGGCCGAGGACGCGCTGGCCCATTCGGTTTCGCCGCCGCACTGGTACTATGCCGCCCCGGCCGTCAACGCGCTGCGGGCCGGGAACGATGCCGCTGCCATCGAGAGTGCCGAACACCTGGCCAACGGGGATGCCGAGCTCGCCTCGGTGGTCGCCACTGTCGCGGCTTTCCGCTCCGACGCGGCGCCGGTTCTCAACCGTTATTTCGCCCAGTTGCTCGACGTGACGCGCTTTCGCCGCTTCGGTATCCTCCCAGTGCTGCGGCAGCGTATTCCCGATGCCGCGCTGGTCGGCGAGATCGCCACGCAGCTCAAACGCGCCGGCGTCGCCGACGAGGCGCTCAACGGCAGTTTCTAGGTCCCGGTGTCATCCATGAGTTTTTCCGCCCTCGTCACCCGACAAGCCGCCAATGGCGGCGGGGTCATCAACAGCGTCGAGACGGTGGAGGAGAGTGCTCTGCCCCCGGGCAACGTGCTCGTGGCGGTGGAATGGAGCGGCCTCAACTACAAGGATGCGCTCATCCTGTCGGGCCGGGGCAACCTGGTGAAGACCTATCCGCATGTCGGCGGCATCGACTTCGCCGGGCGGGTGCTCGAAAGCGACGACCGTCGCTACACCCCCGGCCAGCCGGTGGTGCTGACCGGCTGGCGGGTCGGGGAGACGCGTTGGGGCGGCTTCGCGCAGCGGGCCCGCGTCGACGCCGGCATGCTGGTGCCGCTGCCCAGGGGCTTCTCCTCCCGCACGGCGATGATGCTCGGTACCGCCGGCCTCGCGGCCATGCTCGCGGTCAACCGTATCCGTGGGGACGGCAACCGGACCGGCGGCGAAGTGCTGGTCACCGGTGCTGGGGGCGGCGTCGGGACCATTGCGGTCATGCTGCTGGCGCGCCTCGGCTATCAGGTCACGGCGCTGACCGGTCGGGCGGAGCTGGCCGAGCAGCTCACCCGCCTCGGCGCCAGCCGCATCGTCGGCCGTGACGAGGTGCTGCAGCCGAGCGGCCGCGTGCTCGACAAGGAAACGTGGGCCGCCTGCGTCGACAATGTCGGCGGCCCGCTGCTGGGCGAGGTGCTGAAGAAGATCCGGCATGGCGGCATGGTGGCGGCCGTCGGCAACGCCGGCGGCCATAGCTGGGAGGCGAGCGTCATCCCGTTCATCCTGCGTGGCATCACGCTGAGCGGCATCGACACGGTGATGCAGCCCTTCGAAGCGCGCCAGGCCGCCTGGGACCGCCTGACGACGCTTTTCGATCCCGCTGCCTACGAACCGCTGCTGCGTGAAGTGCGCCTCGAAGCGCTCCCCGCCCTGGCAGCAGAGATGCTGGACGGCAAGGTCGCCGGCCGCGTGCTGGTCGATCTCCGAAACGGTTAGGCCGCGCCGAAATACCGCTCCGCCAGCCGCACGAAGGCCGTGCCGCGCTCCTCGAAGTTCCGGAACACCTTGCCCGGCGCTTCGAGCTGACCGTAGCTCGGGGCGCCCGGCGACAGGATCACCGTCTCGAACTTGCCCCGCCGGCCCGCCAGCGCCTTCAAGGCATCGTCGAGCGTCCCGGCTTCGAGCACTTCCACCTCGGGTGCGGCGGCGTAGGTCAGCGTCGCGAGGCGGTCGCCGGTCACCGGCAGGCAGACCAGCGTCGTCACGCCGCGCGGGGCCAGCAGTCGAGCCAGCTCGGCATAATCCTGCTGCCGCTCGTGCCCGCCGGCGATCAGCGCGATGCGGGTGCCCTCGTACGCGGCGAGCGCTGCCTTGGTGGCCTCGGGCGTGGTCGAGATCGAGTCGTTGACGAACGTCAGCCCGCCGAAGGCATGTTCCTCGAGCCGATGGGGCAGGGGGCGGAATTTCTTGATGCCGCGCACCACCCCTTCGAGGTCGGCGCCGGCCTTCAGCGCCACCTGCGTGGCGAGCACGGCGTTGTTCAGGTTGTGTTCACCCTTGAGGCGCGAGCGCGACACTGCCGTGGCAATTCGGTCGAAGATGAACGGCGCCAAGGGCGGAATGAGGCGTGACCGGTCGCGTAGCGCCGCCATGACCAGCGGGTGGTCCAGCGCACCGACCCCGAGCGCCACCGGGAACGGCGCGTCCCGGTCGATCAGGTTCAGCTTGTCGGAATAGTAGCGCTCCACCGTCCGGTGCCAGTCGGTGTGCTCGGGTGTGAGGTTGGTAACGGCCGCGATGTCCGGCGTGAAGGCGAGGTCCGCCGTCTGGTAGCTGGAAAGCTCGAACACCACGATCTGGTGCTTGTCGGCGATCTCGAGCGGCGCCAGCCCGACATTGCCGGCGAGCCCAGCGTCGAGCCCCGACTCGGTCAGCATCAGGTGCACCAGCGTCGCGGTGGTCGACTTGCCCTTGGTGCCCGTGATGGCAATCACCTTGCGCCCGGCGCGGTAGGTCTCGCCCCAGAGGTTGAGGTTCGAGGTCACGGCGATCCCGGCCTCGCGCGCCATGGCGAAGACCGGCCGATAGCGCGACACGCCCGGGCTCTTGACGATGGTGGCGAAGCGCCTGGCCTCGATGGCCGCAGGCAAATCGGCGGGCGCGATGAACTCGGCGTCGGGAATGTCGGCCTCTCCCGAGTCCACCGTCACGTAGAGCTTGGTGTTGGGCGAGCGGGCCGTGATGAAGCTGGCGGTAGAGCGGGCCTCGCGGCCGGCGCCATAGAGCAGGACTGGAGCATCAAAGCGCATGGGCGGCGACTCGCTCGGCAATATCAGGCGGAATGAGATGTTCTGTCGTATCCCTCAGCAGCTCGGCAAGAGCCGCTTCCAGCCGGGCGCTGCCGTACTGAGTCAGGAGATCCGGCTTGAGCGTTGAAACGATTGGCTCATCTGCCCATTCGGGCATGCCGGTGAGGGCGTAGAGGCAGGCGGCGGCTTCCTCGATCTCGCCGACGCATTCCCACGGCTTCTGCCCGGCGAGGCCGGTCAGTTCGCGGAAGCTGCGCTCGTGTGCCGGCTGCGCCAGCAGGTTCTGGCCGAAGATACCCACGAGGCGCGCCTTCTCCATCACCGGGGCGAAGATCAGGAACACGAAGTGGCACTTCGGGCAGTTGCCGCACCAGAGCCGGCCGTCGTGGCCGGCCAGCTTGAAGTTCTCGTTGCAGCTCGAAAACACGTGGTCGTACTGACTGCGCCGCGCGAAGAGCCGCGCGATCCTCGCCTCGGAATACGGGCGCAGCAGCGAGAAATAGCCAAGCGCCCCGCCGGTGGCGCCGGCCAGCACGCCGGCGATCAGCCGTTCGAAAGCCAGCGACTTCGAATGCTGGTGGTTGGCCTCGCGGCCGTCGAACTCGACATTGCCTTCGCTCGCCGAGCGCTCGTTGGAGAGCACGATGCGGTTGTAGCCGAACAGCAGGGCCGTCAGCGCCGCGATCATCGAGTTGATGGCCGTGGAGGGCACGTGGCCGTTGTAGAAGCCTGGCTCCTTGCCGAGCCGGATCATCTCGGGGTCGAGTTTTCGCGTCACGTAGAGCGGCGCGCGGCCGACCTTTTCCACCGAGCCGAGGATCGGTCCCTTTGGATTCACGGCGAAGGGGGTGAAATCTATCCCCGCTTCCTCCAGCAGCTGCACGCTCACCAGCGAGTCCTTGCCGCCGCCGATCGGCAGCAGTGCCCGGTCGAGCAGGGAGGGCGCAGCCGGCGGAGGAGAATCTTCGGTGCCTGCTTCGAGCGAAATCTGGCCGAACCGGCGTAAGTCATTGCGGGCGTAGAATTCTCCGAGCCCGTTCTCGTAGATATCGAGTGTCAGGTGCCGTTCATCTTCGTTCAGCTTGATGAACGTCTCGATGACGAACGGCGCCCGAAGCTTGAAGTAGCTGACCCCCAGCACGACTGCCGTCAGGTCGAGCAGCTTTCGGAAACTCGCGGTCTCCGCCGTTCCCAGGTCGCCCCCCGGCGGAAAGGTCAGCGTTTCCGTGAACGTCCGGTCGGCGATGCCGTAGCGGAAGCTGGCGATCCCGGTCGCGGGATCGAACTCCGGCTTCTCGATGACGAACCGCTCGCTCATGGGTTCAGTAGATCCTCAGGGACAGGCGCAGCACGATATCGGTGGAGAGGCGCTGGAATCCAAACTCGCGCAGCGTGCATTGCCAGCCGGTTCCGAGCCGCTGGATGTTGAACAGGTTATAACGGGCAGGATCATGGCCGCCCGTTTCGGCCTGCGCTGCGCCGGCCGCGGCCACGCCCACGACCGGCACGTCGCCCTGCGGGCCGGGAATGGAGTAGATCGACGATTTGTGGGTGTGCCCGTGCAGCACCAGCTCGGCACCGGCCTCCGCCACGGCCCGGCGGAACAGCTTCGCGCCATACAGCCCGAGCCGGGGATGGAACAGCTCCTGGTTCGGCGGGTGATGGATCATCACCACGCGAAAATAACCGCCATCGCCGAGCAGTTGCAGGCAGCGCCGCAACCGCTCGGCCTGCGCCTCGGTGAACCGGCCGGTCGCCAGCCAGGGACCGGTCGGCACCGCGCTCGAGCACGACACGACCGCGACCTCGCCAATCCGCCGCACGAAGGGAAAAGGGTTGGCGTCGAGCGTCTCACCCGCCGCGTAGCCGTCCCAGCGGTCGAGCGCCTTGGCGAGCTGGCCCTTGATGTAGGCGTCGTGGTTGCCCGGGCAGAGCGCCACCTGCTCGGGAGGGCCTAGCGTCTCGAGCCAGTTGTGGGCGGTGTTGATCTCGGCATCGAGCGCCAGGTTCACGAGATCGCCGGTAACGGCGGTGAAATCAGGCTCCTGCTCGCGCAGGTGGCGAACGAGCTTGGTCAGGCTCTCGCCGGCGAGCGTGTGCTCGCGCTTGATCTTCCAGTTGAGATAACCCGTAATCCGCTTGTTCAGCAGGTCGCGCACCCGGACGGGCGGTAGCGGGGCGAGGTGGATATCGCTGAGATGGGCGAGGGTGATCATCGGCGGCGCTAATGCCACGATGCTGTGGCGGAGGGAAAGCTCTTGTCGCCCAAGCGGCACGATTCGATCCAGCGGAGTTGGCGATGCCGATGAACTCATGGCAGCGCGCGCGCACCGGCGCCCACCTGTTTCTTGCCGGCGTGCGGCGGCGGATCACGCTGGGCACCCGCGTGGCGCTGTTCGACGGCGACAGGGTGCTGCTGCTCCGCCATACCTATCTGCCCGACTGGCATTTCCCCGGCGGCGGCGTCGAGCCCGGCGAGACGGCCGCCGAGTCGGGGGTACGCGAAATGATCGAGGAAACCGGCGTCGAGGTGACCGGGCCGCTTGGCCTCGTTGGGCTCTACCACAACCGGAACGGCGCCACGGTCCGCGATCACGTGGCGCTGTTCCTCGGCCGCGAGTTCCGCGTGGCAAGGCCGTTCCGACCGAACCACGAGATCGCCGCGATCGGCTGGTTCGGACCGGCGGACCTTCCGGCCGACATCGACCCGGGTACGGCGCGCCGGATCGCCGAGATTGTCAGTGGCACGCCGCCCGATCCGCTCTGGTAGGCCCAGGATTGCCCTCTCGGAGGGACATTGCGGCCGCATTCATGGTTCAGAAGCCACAGATGAAACTCATGGGAGGCAGCCTCTTGAAAAATGCAGCTCCGGCCCCGATTTTTCGTGGACGCAGAAGCCCGGTGGGTGCTAATGCGCCCTATAGACGTCAGGAGGCGTCCAGGATGGAGAAGGCTTTTCAGGTGACCCGACGACCCTAGTTGGTCGGCACGCCGGCTTTTGTGGGCCGGCACGTATGTCCTTGTCTTTGTTCTCGGACTTTGAGTCACATGATCGCGCCCTCCGCCTCCGTCGCTGCTGAAGCAGCGCCCCCGCAACTTGGCCTGCCCACCGTCCGCTTCGCCACGCCGGACGACGACAAGTTCGTCGACGACCTGCAGGCGCTTGCCTTCGGGCCCGGCCGCTTTGCCCGTACCGCCTACCGGGTGCGCGAGCGCTTTCCGATCGACAAGTCCCTGAGCCTCATCGCCGAGGTCAACGGCCAGCCCTGCGGCTCGGTCTGGATGACGCCGATCAGCGTCGGCGGTGTCGACGGCTACATGCTCGGACCGCTGGCGACGCACCCGGATTTCCGCAAACGCGGCGCCGGCAAGCTGCTCGCCAAGGAGGTCACCCGCATCGCCCTCGAGCGGGGCGGTGGGAGCTTCGTGCTGCTGGTGGGCGACCGCGACTACTACTGCCCGCTCGGCTGGGCTCCGACGGTGCCCGGCGCCGTCGTATGGCCGGGCCCGGTCGATCCCGAACGCGTGCTGGTCTATGCACAGGATCCGACGCTGGCGGCGCGGCTTGCCGGCCCGATCAAGGCGTTCGGCGCCGGGAAGCGATCGTAACGAGGTGTTGGCTTGGCGGTCGAAGACGAACTCATTGCGAGAATCGCCGGCCGCCTGCTGCCTGCGCCCGAACCTGTCGCGCCGGCGTCGCTGACGCCGGACTGGGTCGCCGACATCCCACCCGACCGGCCTCCCGTGCCCGCCGCGGTCCTGATCAGCCTGATCCACCGGCCCGAAGGCCTATCCATCCTCTACACCGAGCGCTCGCCTGACCTCAGGTCCCATTCCGGGCAGATCGCGTTTCCCGGCGGCAAGATCGATCCGACCGACGCCGGTCCCGGCGCCGCCGCGGTGCGCGAGGCTGGGGAGGAAGTGGCGATGCACGCCGCCGACGTGCACATTCTCGGCTACCTGCCCCTCTACTACACCGGCACCAACTACCTGATTACCCCGGTGGTAGCCGAGGTCACCCCAAGCCAGCCCTTCGTCCCGAACCCCGGCGAAGTGCGATCGGTGTTCGAGGTGCCGCTGGCCTATCTGATGGAGCCGGGCAGCTATTCGACCTTCCGGATACACCGGGGGGACAAAGAGCACTCGACCTGGCAGATCACGCACTCGGGGCTTGTCATCTGGGGAATTACCGCGAACCTTACGCGCAGTTTCCACGATCTGGCGCTGCGCCCGGAGGTTGGTTGAGTACGGGGGTCACCGAGGGCAAACTCAAAGGCGCCGGATGGCTGATGCGCCCGGAAACGCAGCGCCTCATGGCGCTGCTTGACGGAGCGCAGGGCCGCACACGTGCCGTCGGCGGCATCGTGCGCGATACTTTGCTCGGGCTGCCGCACGACGAATCCGACGTCGACCTCGCCACTGAACTGTTGCCGCAGGAAGTGGTCGAGCGGGCGGAACGGGCCGGCGTGGCGGTCTATCCCACCGGCATCCCTCACGGCACGGTGACGCTGAAGCTCGATGCCCTTGCTGCCGAAGTCACGACGCTGCGCGAAGACGTGGTGACGGACGGCCGGCACGCCGTGGTGCGGTTCGGCACGAACTGGACGAACGACGCGGCACGCCGCGACTTCACCCTCAACGCGCTTTACGCCGGGATGGACGGCACGCTGTTCGATCCGCTGGGCGGGCTGGAGGACTGCCTCGCCCGCAAGGTGAGATTCATCGGCGAGCCGGCGCATCGGATCGAGGAGGACCGGCTGCGCGTCTACCGGTTTTTCCGCTTTTCGGCCAGTCACGGCAACGAGCGCCTCGATCCCGACGGCTATGCCGCCTGCAAGGCTGCGGCGGGCACCCTCGACCGGCTCGCTGCCGAACGGGTGGGGTCGGAGATGCGGCGAATGCTCGGGCTGCCGCGCATCGCCAACACGCTCCTGGCCATGCTCCGCGCCGAAGTGCTGACGCTGTCGGAACGCTCGGTGAAGCTGCTCCACACCCATGAACGCCGCGCGCGGCGACCCAACCTCACCGCGCGGCTCGCCATCCTGATGGCAGAGATGCCCGCCCGAAGGTTGCAGGACATGTGGCGGCTCTCCAACGACGATATCAACACCGCCTCGGCAGTGCTGACCGTCGCCCGGCTGCTCGGGGATTTTCGCGTCAACGAGGCGGCCTATCGGCACCCGGCGGCGCTTGCCGATGGGGTCGAGGTGGCAGCAGTGCTGTCGGATTGGGGCGAGGCGGGGAAGGATGCTTTGCGCGAGCAATTGGAGCGCCTCGACGTGCCCCGCTTTCCGCTGAACGGCGACGACCTGCTGAAGGCGGGGCTGGCGCCCGGGCCGGGGCTGGGGGCAGAACTCGAACGACTCGAAGGCGCCTGGATCGAGAGTGGCTTCACCCTCGATCGCGACGCATTGCTGGGGATGCTGAGGCGCCGGTCAGTGTAGGGCTTCGCCCTTTTCGTGCACGCGGGCCTTGATCTGCTCCACCATGTTCGGGCGGATTTCCTGCTCGCCGTGGGCCGAGCGCAGATGTTCGGCAGCGCGGCGTACCACTTCGGCGCTCTCCTCGGCTTCGGTGTGCCACCGGCAGCCCGGGACCAGTGTTCCGCATTCGAATGATTTCATCGATCCTTCTCCGTCTCTGCAGGCGTGTCATTCCCATTTGAACAATGGGGCAGGGCAGAGGCAGTTCCGCATGGACCTCGCGCGCCTAGTGCCGACCGTGGCGGGTGGGGGCAGCAGAATCCTCCGGCCTGGGTGAGGCCGGAGGATAGGCGATTCCGCGAAGCGGGATCAGGACACGTAGAGCTGCACGGCTCCACCGCCGGTTTCGACAATGTCGACGACCGTGTTGACGTTCACGTGGTTGCGGGCCAGCAGCCGCGCCGCTGCGGGATTGGCGTCAATCGCCTCGCGCAACTGGTGGATGGCCTGGTCGGATTCGTTCACGGCGTCGAAGGCCTTGGAAGAGTCGTCGCTGCTGTTCCACGCCGTATCGAGACGCACGATCGAGACCTTCTTGGCGTTGAGCAAGTCAGCGATCTCGGCGCTGTTGAAGATCCGCACGTCGGGCTGGAAGCTATTGATGCCCATGCCGCTCCACGGCTTGGCGGTGCTGAAGGTCGGTCCGGTGGCGGCAAGGGCGGGGACCGCGAGGGTGGCGAGCGCGAGGGAGATGGCCGTGGTGCCCACGGCCTTGGAGAGGAGGTTCATGGCAGAACTCCGCTGCAGCGAACGTTGCGAACCGGCCCGGGTGCGCTGGCGAGGCCGGCGGGAGGTGCAGGAACTGCACCAGCGCCGGAAAAGGTAGGCCTCGACACACGCTGCGATAAGTTTCCGCTGCCTTAAGTTTTGGCCAGTCCGGTAAGCTAGCTCACGGCCACTTTACCGCCGGGGGCATCGAGGAGAGGATCGCGTCGATGTTGCCGCCGGTCTTGAGCCCGAAGGTCGTGCCACGGTCGTAGAGCAGGTTGAACTCGACGTAGCGGCCGCGGCGGACCAGTTGCTCGTCCCGGTCGGCCTCGGTCCAAGGCGTCTCCACATTCCGGCGTACGAGGCGGGGATAGACGTCGAGGAAAGCGCGACCGACATCCTGGGTGAAGGCGAAATCGGCATCCCAGTCACCCGAGTTGTGGTGGTCGTAGAAAATACCGCCGATGCCGCGCGGCTCTTTGCGATGCGGCAGGTAGAAATACTCGTCGCACCACTTCTTGTAGGCGAGGTAGTCGACGCCGGGGTGTGCGTCGCAGGCAGCCTTGTAGGCGGCGTGGAAATCCACCGAATCGGGGTCCGTCTGGGTGCGACGCCGATCCAGTACGGGGGTGAGGTCGCCGCCGCCGCCGAACCAGTATTTGCCGGTCACGATCATCCGCGTGTTCATGTGGGCGGCCGGCACGTTGGGGTTCCACGGGTGGATGATCACCGAGATGCCGGCGCTCCAGAACTCGGCACCCGCCTCGGTGTGGGGCATCTGCCGGGCGAAATCCTCGCTGAAATGCCCGTGCACGATGGAAATGTGGACGCCGGCCTTCTCGAACACACGGCCGTGCAGCATGCCCATCTCGCCGCCGCCACCGGCATCGCGAGACCATGGCTGCAGCTCGAACTTCCCGGCCGGACGGTCGGGGTGCGGGCCGGCCACCTCGGCTTCGATGGCCTCGAGGCGGGCGCAGAGATCGTCGCGCACCTGGCGGAACCAGGCGGCGGCGCGTTGCTTCTTTGATTCAATGTCGGCGGGCAAGGTCATGTCAGGGCTTCGAAATGGCCGGTCTGGCGGAGGGCTTCACCTAGCACGAGACTGGCAGCCACGGCGACGTTGAGCGACCGCCTATCTTGTCGCATCGGAATGCGGACCCGCAGTTCGGCGGTTTCCGCCACCGACTCGGGGACGCCGGCGCTCTCGCGCCCCAGCAGCAGGATGTCGTCCGGAGCGTAACTGGCGCCGTACACCGAGGTGGCCGCCTTGGTGGTGAGCAGCACCAGGCGCCTCCCCGACGTTTCCCGCCATTCGCTGAAATGTCCCCAGCTCAAGTGCTCGGTGAAATCCGCATGTTCGAGATAGTCGAGGGCACCGCGCTTCAGGGTCTTGGCCGAGAAGGGAAAGCCGGTGGGATGGATGATGTGTACGTGCACGCCAAGGCAGGCGCCCAGCCGAAGCATGGTGCCGGTATTCTGCGCGATGTCGGGCTGGTAGAGGGCGAGTGCGACCACGGCTCTTATGTGGATTGGAAGGGTGGGGTTTTCTCAGGGAATTGCCGGTCGTTGCTATAGTGTCGCAGCGGGCGAAAGTCATCTGCCGCGGCGCTGGACAAGCTGCCATGACAGTGCCAAAAGAACGCCCAAATCACGCGCCGTTGAGGGCGGGAGCCGGTTATGCTTGCGTATGCGGCATCCGGCGACACCGCGGCGCTGATCAAGGCACAATAGACGGAAGCTTACCTTGGCGACGCAATCCAATACCGCACATCAGGACGCTCCCAGTTCGGGGCGACGCGATTTTCTCTATGTCGCGGCGGGCGCCGTGGGCGCGGTTGGCGTCGCCGGCATCGCCTGGCCGTTGATCAACCAGTTGAACCCGGACGCCTCCGTGCTGGCGCTCGCGACCATCGAGACCGACATCTCGAACATCGCCGAGGGTGAATCGGTCACCATCAAGTGGCGCGGGCTGCCGGTATTCATCCGGCACCGTACGCAGGCGGAGATCGACGAGGCCAAGGCCGTGCCGCTGAACGAGCTCAAGGATCCCGAGACGGACGAGCAGCGCACCAAGCCCGGCCATGAGCAGTGGCTGATCATGATCGCCAACTGCACGCACCTGGGCTGCATCCCGGTAGGGGAGTCGGGCGAGTACGACGGGTGGTTCTGCCCCTGCCACGGCTCGGTCTATGACACCGCCGGCCGCATCCGGAAGGGCCCGGCGCCCAAGAACCTGGTGCTGCCGCCCTACGATTTCCTCTCCGACACGCTCGTGCAGATCGGCTAAGGGACGACAAGAACAATGGCACACGAATCCAGCTACGTCCCGGGTAACGTCGTCGAGAAGTTCATCGACGATCGCCTGCCGATCATCCGGTGGTCCAAAGAACACCTGATGGACTACCCCACGCCGAAGAACCTCAACTACTGGTGGACCTTCGGCGCCATCCTCGCCTTCATGCTGGGCGTGCAGATCGTGTCGGGCATCGTGCTCGCCATGCACTACACCCCGCATGTGAGCCTCGCCTTCGACTCGGTGGAGCACATCCGCCGCGACGTGAACGGCGGCCGCATCATCCAGGCCGTCCACGCGGTGGGCGCCTCGATGTTCTTCTTCGCGGTCTATGTCCACATGGCCCGCAACCTCTATTTCGGCTCGTACAAGGCGCCGCGCGAGATCCTCTGGATTCTCGGCGTGCTGCTGTTCGTCCTGATGGTGACGACTGCCTTCATGGGCTACGTGCTGCCCTGGGGCCAGATGAGCTTCTGGGCCGCAACCGTGATCACCAACATCGTCGGTGCCATCCCGGTGGTGGGCGACCCGATCCTGGAACTGCTGCGCGGCGGTTTCGCGGTCGACAACGCCACGCTCAACCGCTTCTTCTCGCTGCACTACCTGCTGCCGTTCATCATCGCGGCGGTGGTGGGTCTCCACATCTGGGCGCTGCACGTGCCGGGCAACAACAACCCGATC
>JBQCFF010000232.1:0-37405 GCA_051959485.1 Devosia sp.
CCGATGTCGAGCACGCTCACCAGCGAGGTGCGGCCGGGCTGCAGCGGCTTGAGCCGGGCGGTCATGGCGTCGGTCATCATCATCTCAGTGCGTCCCAGTGGAGCCTTCCGCCTTCTTCTCGGCGGTCGTCTCGTATTCGGAGGAGCCCTTGGTCTTGTGTGGCTTGCCGGAGGTCTTGGCGATCTGTTCCGCCGCCAGTTCGCCCGGCTTCAGGGTGACGAGGCCGGAGACGCGCAGGTCGATCTCGGTGACGTCGCGGTCGAGCAGCGCATAGTCCTGCTGGTAGCCGTCCAGCCGATCGAGCGCCTGCGCCACGCCGGTCTCCGGCAGCTGTACCCGCAGGCCGTTGCGATAGATCAGGTCCCAGCGCCGGTCGCCGATGCGCGACAATGCGGCGAGCCCGTCGGCAAGCTGTTCGTGCCGGCCGAGCAGCCGGATCATCGGCACCGCGTCGTCCGCGGCCGCATGGCCGATCACCAGCGGCAGCTCGGTGTACGAAGCGATGTCGGTGCCGATCTTCTCCCCGCGCTCGTCGATCAGCCACGTCGTGTTGCCGATGCGCCAGCGCGCCACCGGCTCCTTCTCGACGATCGAGACCAGGATGCGGTTGGGATAGACCTTGCGCACGGTGGCGGACTTGACGGCGCGCAGCCACTCGAGCCGCGCCTGCGCCTTCTGGGCATCGAAGGTCAGCGTGGAATTGCCGGTGCCCACGGTGAGCAGCGTGACGATGTCGGCGTCGGCGGTCAGCCTCTGGCCGGTGATCTCGATCGACTTGATGCCGAACCCAACCGCGGCGAACTCGCCCTGCACGAACCTGAAGGCGGTGACCCCGCCCTCCCAGATCACCTCACGGGCGCTGATCAGGCCCGTGAAGGCGAGCAGTGCGAGGATGGCGCCGAAGACCTGGACGATCCGCTGCTTGTGCAGCACCCACATGTGGTTCGCCCGAACCAGCACGCTGCGGGCGGGCGTCGGAACGACGGCGGGGAACTGGCGGGGATCGACCGGTCGGGCATTGGCGAAACCTTTTGCCCCTACCTGTTGCAACTCGCGTCCTCCACCATCCAGGACACCAGCTCCTCGAAGCTGTGCCCCGCATGGCGGGCCTGCTCGGGGACCAGTGACGTCTCGGTCATGCCCGGCTGGGTGTTGAGTTCGAGACAGACGAGCTCGCCGTCCGGCCCTGCCTGATCGTTGTAACGGAAGTCACTCCGCGATACGCCCCGGCACCCCAGCGCAGCATGCGCCTTGAGCGCCATCTTCTGCACTTTGTCGTAAATTTTCGGTTGAATTTCCGCCGGGATGACATGGCGAGAGCCGCCATGGGCGTATTTCGCCTCGTAATTGTAGAAGCTGAGGTCGGTCACGATCTCCGTCACCCCGAGCGCCACGTCGCCCATCACGGCGCAGGTGAGCTCGCGGCCCGGGATGTAGCGTTCGACCATCACCTCTTCGCCCGAGTTCCAGTCCTCGCGCAGCAGTTCCTGCGGCGGATGCGACTGGTCGGCCTTGACGATGAAGACGCCAAAGCTCGAGCCGTCAGAGATCGGCTTCACCACGTAGGGCGGGGCCATGATGTGGGCGCGCGCCACTTCCGCGCGGTTGGCGATCGTGTGGTCGGTGACCGGGATACCGGCCGCCTTGAACATGATCTTCGCCTGGTGCTTGTTCATCGCCAGCGCCGAGGCCAGCACGCCCGAATGCGTGTAGGGAACGCGCAGGAACTCCAGCACACCCTGGATCGTGCCGTCCTCGCCGAAGGGCCCGTGCAGGGCGTTGAACGCCACGTCCGGCTTCAGCTCGCGCAGGCGCTCGGCGATGTCGTACCCGACATCCAGTTCGGTGACCCTGTAGCCGGCATTGCGCAACGCCCGCGCGCACTCTGCTCCGGACTTCAACGACACCGGCCGCTCATTGGCTACCCCGCCCATCAGGACGGCGACATGCTTGGTCATGCTAGGGTCTCTTGGAGATCAGGCTGAGGCGGAGCGTTCCACTACGCAGAACCTCCCCCTTCATGGGGGAGGATGGGAGGGGGCCGTCTTGGTCGGGATGAATCACACCGCCCCCGTGAACGGCATGCCGTCCATGAACTCGCGCACTTCGCGTCCCGGCAGGAAGTGGCCCATGCGGCGGACTTCCCACTTGAGCTCGATGCCGTGCTTGTCACGCACCTTCTGGCGTATGGACTCGCCCACCGTCTCGACTTCGAACGCGTCCGCGTCTCCCATGTTGATGAGAAAGTTGGAGTGCAGCTCGCTCATCTGGGCGCGGCCGAAGGTGAAGCCGCGGCCGCCGGCCTCGTCGATCAGCCGCCAGCTCGAGTGGCCCTCGGGGTTCTTGAAGGTCGAGCCGGCCGTCCTGGCGCGGGTCGGTTGCGTGCTCTCCCGCCGCTCGGTGACGGTCCGCATCTCGGTCAGGATTTTCTCCGGGTCGCCCGGAAAACCCTGGTAGACGGCGGACGTGAAGACCGCGCCGCGCGGGCCATTGGACTTCCGATACAGGTAGCCCATGTCGGCGTTGCTCAGCGTCACGATCCCGCCCTGCCGGGTCACGGCGCGAAGCTCGACCATGCGGCTGCGCGTTTCGGTGCCGTAGCAGCCCGCGTTCATGTAGAGCGCCCCGCCGATGCCGCCCGGGATGCCGCGGTAGAACCAGAGTCCGTCGATGCCGGCTTCCGCCGAGGCCGTCGCTACCTTCACGTCCGGCACCGCCGCGCCGGCGCGGACGCGATGGTTGTCCAGGATCTCGACCTGGCCGAAGCCCTTGGGCGGCAGCTTGATGACCACGCCATCGAGGCCGCCGTCGCGGATCAGCAGGTTGGAGCCGGCGCCGATGACGGTCACCCGGATTTCAGCCGGCAGGTGCTTGAGGAAGAAGGCGAGGTCGGCCTCGTCGACGGGGCGGAACAGGAGTTGTGCAGGGCCCCCTACCCTCAGCGTCGTCAGTTCGCTGAGCGGCTGGTTGGGCACGAGCTGGCCTCGCACGTCGCCGATCCACGGCTCGAGCGACGGCATGAGGTCGGGCCACAGGGTGAGGTCCGCGTTCGTGCTGAGTTCGGCGCTATCCATCATGCCGCCTCCGGTTCCTGGCCGATCAGTTTGCCGAGTTCGTCGGGCAGCGCCGCTGCCCATTGGGTGATGTTGCCGGCGCCCAGGAAGACCACATAGTCGCCCTCCTGCGCCCGGGCGGCGATCAGCGACGCCAGCGTTTCCGGCCGGTCGATGGCCCGTGCGTCGCGGTGGCCGCGAGCACGGATGCGGGCCACCAGTTCCTCATGCGTCACCCCGTCGATGGGAGCTTCGCCGGCCGCGTAGATCGGCGCGACGAGGACTGTATCGGCGTCGTTGAAGGCCGTGGCGAACTCGTTGAACAGGTCGTGCACGCGGCTGTAGCGGTGCGGCTGCACTACTGCGATCACGTCGCGCCTTGTCGACTGGCGGGCCGCTCGCAGCGCAGCGGCGATCTCCACCGGATGGTGGCCGTAGTCGTCGATGATGGCGATGCCGCCGACGGTGCCGGTGCGGGTGAAGCGGCGCTTGACGCCGGAGAAGGTCTTCAGCCCCTTGCGGATCGCCTCGGCCGGCACCTTGAGCTGGTCGGCGACGGCAATGGCGGCCGTGGCGTTGAGCGCGTTGTGCTCGCCCGGCATCGGCAGTTCGAGCCCGTCGATCCTCAGGTGCGTCATGCGGATGCGGTCGCGGATCTCGACCGAGAAATGCGAGGCGCCATCGTAGATCTCGAGGTCAACGAGTCGGACGTCGGCTTGCGGGTTTCGGCCGTAGGTAATGACCCGCCGGTCGCGAATCTGCCCGACCAGCGACTGCACCTCGGGGTGATCGAGGCACATCACCGCAAAGCCGTAGAACGGCACGTTCTCGACGAAGTTGATGAAGGCCTGCTTCACCTTGTCGAAGTCGCCGTAATAGTCGAGGTGCTCGGGGTCGACATTGGTGACAACGGCGACGTCGGCCGGCAGGCGGACGAAGGTGCCGTCAGACTCGTCGGCCTCGACCACCATCCACTCGCCGCCGCCAAGGCGGGCATTGGTGCCGTACGCATTGATGATGCCGCCGTTGATGACCGTCGGGTCGTAGTTTGCCGCATCCAGCAGCGTGGCCACGAGCGTCGTCGTCGTGGTCTTGCCATGCGTACCACCAATGGCGATCGAGTTCTTGAACCGCATGATCTCGGCCAGCATCTCGGCCCGGCGGACCACCGGCAATCCCCTCGCCCGGGCTGCCGCGAGTTCCGGGTTGCCCTTCTTGATCGCCGAGGAAATGACGACGACGGCAGCGTCCTTGAGGTTCTCGGCCGACTGGCCGATCGCGACCTCGATGCCCATGGCTCGCAGGCGCTGGACGTTCGCGTTCTCGGAACTGTCGGACCCGCGAACCTTGTAGCCCTGGTTGTGCAGGATTTCCGCGATGCCGCTCATGCCGATGCCGCCGATGCCGACAAAGTGCACCGGGCCGATGTTGCGCGGCATCTTCATGTGGTTATTCCCTTCTGGGCGAGACGTTCCGCAACGTCCGCGAGTTTGATGACAGCGTCCGGCTGTCCGAGTGACTTGGCGGCGGCAGCCGCCTGCTGCAGCACCGCCGGATCACTCAGAAGTGAGGCAAGACGGGTGCCAAGCGATTGGGGCGTAAGCGTGGCCTGCTCGGCGATCCAGCCGCCACCGGCGGCTTCCATCACCAGTGCATTGTTGCTCTGGTCAGCATCGATCGCACCGGGCAGCGGCACGAGGATGGCGGGCCGGCCGATCACGGCGAGCTCGGCGATCGACGAAGCGCCAGAACGCGAGATTACCAGGTGCGAAGCGGCCATGCGCTCCGGCAGGTCGTCGAAGAACGTCTGCAGGTCGACGTTGACCTTGGCCTGCCGGTAGGTGTCCGCGACGGCGTCCAGGTCCTCGGGGCGGCACTGCTGCGTGACGCGCAGCCGGGCGCGAATACCGGGCGGCAGCTCAGCAATCGCAGGCGGAACCAGCCGGGCGAAGATGCCGGCCCCCTGGCTGCCGCCGAAGACGAGGAGGCGGATCGCCGCTTCCGCGTTGATCTCGGGGTACGGCGTGTCGGCGACGACGCGGACCCGGTCCCGCACCGGATTGCCGACCAGCTCGCTCTTGGCGGTGAACGCCTCCGCCTTCGCCGTCTTGGCGAAGCTCAGTGCGATGACACGGGCGAAGCGGCCAAGCGCGCGGTTGGCCCGGCCCATCACGGCGTTCTGCTCATGCAGTATGCCGGGGATGCCGGCAAAGGCGGCAGCGAGGAAGGGCGGGAACACCGGATAGCCACCGAAGCCGATCACGGCGTTGGGACGAACCGCGCTGAGCTTGCCGAAGGCGATCACCGTGCCCCAGAGAATCTTGCAGCCGGCAAGGACGAACTTCACCGGGTTGCGCACCGACGGGGTGGCGGACGGCACGATATGGGTCTGGCTGGCCGGGAACTTGTCGCCGTAGGCGGCAACCCGGTGGTCGGTCATCAGCTGGATGTCATGGCCCCGCCGGCGCAGTTCCTGCGCCAGTGCCATGGCTGGGAAGAGATGTCCTCCCGTGCCGCCTGCCATGAGCACGAAGGTGCTCAAGGCGCATGTCTCCGGACGAATCGGCTCATTCTGCGGGGCTTAGCACCGGCATGCGGTAGGCGGGAAGCCCGCTCACCATCCGCTCTTCCGGCTTCTTGCGGGTGAAGGCCAGCATCAGCCCCATGCCGAAGGCGATGGCGAGGATCGAGGTACCGCCATAGGAGACGAAGGGCAGCGTCATGCCCTTGGGCGGGATCAGGTTGAGGTTCACCGCCAGGTTCACGCCGCACTGCAGGCCGAACTGGATGGCGAGCGTCGAGGCGGCGAGCCGGGCGAACAGGCTCGACTGCTGCTGCGCGCCGATCAGCGCCTTCACCACGATGAACCCGATCAGCGCCACGAGGCAAAGGCAGAACAAGATGCCGAACTCGCCGGCGGCGGCCGAGAACACGTAGTCGGCATGGGCGTCGGGGATCACCTTCTTGGCCAGCGACTCGCCCGGGCCGCGACCGAACCAGCCGCCTTCGAGCAGCGACGACAGCGCCTTATCGACCTGGTAGGTGCCGTGCCCGCCGGCCTCGGGGTTGATGAAGCTGTCGATACGTGACGCGAAGTGCGGGAAGATGGTGTAGGCGGCGAACATCAGGCCAACGGCGCCGGCGCCCAGCCCGATGATGATAAGCCAGGAGATGCCCGACAGGAACAGCAGCGCCCCCCAGGTGGCGAGCACGAGCGCCGTCTGCCCGATGTCGGGCTGCAGCAGCAGCCCCGCGACGATCACCAGCATCACGCCGGTCGCCATGAGGCGGGCAGGCACCCCCTTCTGTTTCATGCTCTCCGCGAACAGCCAGGCGCCGATCACGGCGAAGGCCGGCTTCACGAACTCCGACGGCTGCACGGTGTTGCCGCCGAACGAGATCCAGCGCTTTGCGCCCTTCACCTCGACGCCCATCCGCAGCGTCAGCCAGAGCAGCAGCACGAACACCACCAGCATGCCGAGCGCCACCCAGCGCGCGGCGCGGTGCGGCAGCATGGAGGCGCCGAGCATCACCGGCACGGCGAGCGCGGCGAAGATCGCCTGGCGGATGATGAAGTACCACGGGCTGAGGCCGATGCGTTCCGCGACCGGCGGGCTGGCCGCGAAGCTCAGCATCACCCCGGCCATCAGCAGCAGGATCAAGGCCGCAAGCAGGCTCTTGTCGATGGTCCACCACCACTCGGCGATGGGCGTCTTCCGCTCGCGTGCAAACATCACTGTGACGCCGCCCAGCCCGGCGACGCTCCCCGTACGCAACTACGATGCAATTTGTAGCGCGGGGATGGTTACGAAGTTCGGAACGGGAGTCGCGTTTTGCGACTCCTAGCGCAGCTTCAGCGAGCTCAGGCCGATCAGCGCCAGCACGAAGCTGATGATCCAGAAGCGGATCACCACCTGGCTCTCGGTCCAGCCCATCATCTCGAAGTGATGGTGGATCGGTGCCATCTTGAACACGCGCTTGCCGGTGAGCTTGAAGCTCGCCACCTGCACGATCACCGACACCGCCTCCAGCACGAACAGGCCGCCGATGATGGCGAGCACGATCTCGTGCTTGGTGGCAACGGCGATGGTGCCGATCGCGCCGCCGAGCGCCAGCGAGCCGGTATCGCCCATGAAGATCTGCGCCGGCGGGGCGTTGAACCACAGGAACCCGAGCCCCGCCCCGATCAGTGCACCGCAGACCACGGCCAGTTCCGCCGTGCCCGGCACGCTGTTGAGCAGCAGGTAGTCGGCATAGGTCTGCGAGCCGACGAGGTAGGCGATGAGCCCGAAACACGCCGCCGCAACCATCACCGGCACGATGGCGAGCCCGTCGAGCCCGTCGGTGAGGTTGACCGAGTTGCCCGCGGCCACGATCACGAACGCCGCGAAGATGTAGAAGGCGTAGGAGAGCGGCAGGCCGGCGCCCTTCACGAACGGGAACATCATCGAGTTGGCGATCTCGGGCGGCGTCAGCGAGGCCAGGACATAGCCCGCGATCACCGCCACGATCGCCTCGATGATGAGGCGCTGCCGGCCCGAGAAGCCGGCGTGCGACATGCGCTTCACCTTGAGGAAATCGTCGTAGAAGCCGATGGCGCCGAACGAAACAGTGACGAACAGCACCACCCAGACATAGCCGTTCGCCAGGTTCGACCAGAGCAGGATCGAGCTCACGGCGCCGGCCAGGATCATCAGTCCGCCCATCGTGGGCGTGCCCTTCTTGGTCAGCAGGTGCCCCTGCGGGCCATCCTCGCGGATCGGCTGTCCCCGCCCTTGCCGCAGGCGCAGCGCGGAGATCATGTTGGGACCGAACAGGAAGACGAAGAAGAGCGCCGTGACCACCGCGCCGGCGGTCCGGAAGGTGATGTAACGGAAGACGTTGAAGGCGGCGAGGCTGTCGCCCAACTGCCCGAGGAAATACAGCATACTAGCGGTGTCCGACCCGGTCCTCAGGCGCTCTCGAAACGCTCGCGGATGGCCTTGACCAGCGAGGCGAGGCGGACGCCTTTCGACCCTTTGACCATAACTGCATCGCCGTAGGCAAGCGCGGCGAACAGCGGTTCGCCGATCTCCTCAACCGTGGGCACATGGGTCACACCGGGCGAATCGCGGTCGCGTTCGGCCCGACGCGTCAGTTCGTCCGCAAGCGCGCCCATGACCGGGCCGACCAGGAAAACCCGGGCCGCGCCGGACTTCACCACCGCATCGGCAAGCCCGGCATGCAGCACCGGCCCCTGCGGCCCCATCTCGAGCATGTCGCCGAGCACGACAAGCTTCCTGCCGCTCGGCGGCTTCACCTGGCCGTAGAGCTCGAGCGCGACGTTCATCGAGGCCACGTTGGCGTTGTAGCTCTCGTCCACCAGCAGCAGCGGGTTCTTGGCGGGGCCGAGCTTCAGCGTCAGCCCCCGCCCCTCCGGCGCCCCGAAGCCGGCGAGCGCTTCGATCGCCACCTTCGTCCCCTCGCCTGCCAGGTGCGAGACCGCCAGCGCCGCCACGGCGTTCGCCACCATGTGCTTGCCCGGCACGTTCAGCCGCAGGTGGTAGGCCTGCCCGTCGTGCCGCACGTCGGCAGCCATCTTCTCGCCCAGCTGGGTGACGCCGGCGATCCGCCAGTCCGAGTTCTCCTCGTAGCCGTAGGTAACGATGCGGCCCACGCCCGCCTCCCGCGCCTGGCCGAACAGGATGTGCAGGTATTCATGGTCGGCGTTGAGCAGCGCGGTGCCGCCCGGCTCGAGGCCGTTGAAGATCTCGGCCTTGGCGAGCGCGATATCGGCGACCGAGTTGAAGAACTCGAGATGCGCCGCCGCCACGGTGGTGATCACCGCCACATGCGGACGCACCAGCTTCACCAGCGGGGTGATCTCCCCCGCGTGGTTCATGCCGATCTCGAACACGCCAAACTGCGCCTCGCGCGGCAAGCCGGCGAGCATCAGCGGCACGCCCCAGTGGTTGTTGAAACTCTTCACCGACCAGTGCGTCTGCCCAGCCGCGGACAGCGCCGTGCGGATCGCTTCCTTGGTCGTGGTCTTGCCGGCACTGCCCGTGACCGCGACGATCATCGCGCGGCTGCGGGCACGAGCGGCAACTGCGAGCTGCCGCAGTGCCTCCAGCGGATCGGGCACCACGATCAGGTTCTGCCCGCCATGCGCCGCCTGGTAGGCCTCTGAAACCAGGGCCGCGGCAGCGCCTGCCTCCAGCGCCTTGCCGACGAAGTCGTGCCCGTCGTGAGTGTCGCCCTTGATGGCGACGAACAGGGCTTCGGGCTGGATGTCCCGGGAGTCGATGGAGATCGACGAGATCGGTCCGTCCGAAATGCCCTCGGGCCTGCCGCCGGTTACCTTCACGATCTCGGCGACGGTCCACAGTGGGCGCATGCAGTCAGGTCCTCTTGAGCGTCTCCAGCACCACTTCGTGGTCGGAGAAATGGTGCTTGGTGGTGCCGACGATCTGATAGTCCTCGTGGCCCTTGCCCGCAATCAGCAGCACGTCGCCCGGCTGCAGCCCGGCAATGGCGGTTTCGATCGCTGCGCGCCGATCGCCAACCTCCTGCGCGCGCGGCACGGCGGCCAAAATCTCGCTGCGAATGGCGGCCGGGTCCTCGGTGCGCGGGTTGTCGTCGGTGACGACGATGTCGTCCGCCATGCGGGCGGCGATCTCGCCCATGATCGGGCGCTTGCCCTTGTCGCGGTCGCCGCCGGCGCCGAACACCACCTTCAGCCGGTTACTCGCATAGGGCCGCAGCGACGCCAGCGCGGTTTCAAGCGCCACCGGCTTGTGGGCATAGTCGACGAAGATGGCAGCACCATTATGCTCGCCGACGAGTTCCAGGCGCCCCTTGGCACCCTTCAGCGTGGCGAGCGACTGCAGCGCCTTGTCTGGGGGAGCGCCGGTCGAGACGGCGAGCGCCAGCGCCACCACGGCATTGGACACCTGGAACGCCCCGGTCAGCGGCAGGCGGAAGCTTGCCGGCTCGCCGATCATCCGGCCGGTGACCCGCTGGCCGTAGCCCTCGTTGACCACCTCCGTGATCTCGAAGAAGGCGCCCTCGCGCCCGACGGTCAGCAGTCGCGCGCCGCGATCCAGGGCGGCGAACAGGAACGGCGTGTGCTCGGGGTCGTCGCAGTTCACGACTGCCGCGCCACCCTCGGCGATGAGGTCGGTGAAGAGCCGCAGCTTGGCGTCGCGGTACTCTGCCATGTCGCGGTGGTAGTCGAGGTGATCGCGGCTCAGGTTGGTGAAGGCGACCGCGTTGAACCGGATGCCGTCGACGCGCCGCTGGTCGAGCCCCTGGCTCGAGGCCTCCATTGCCACGTGGTCGATGCCCTCTGCCTTGAGCCCCGCGAGGTCACGGTGCAGCGACAGCGGATCGGAAGTGGTGAGCTCCTGCGGCCGGATGCCGGCGCTGGTCTCGATTCCGACCGTGCCGAGGCTCGCCGCATTGATCCCGCAGGCCGCCCAGATCTGCCGCAGGAACGAGACGATCGACGACTTGCCGTTGGTGCCGGTGACGGCCACCTGGACCCCGGGCTGCGGCGCAAACTGGCGGGCGGCAGCCCGGGCATAGGCGGCACGCACATCCTTCACCAGCACCACCGGCACGCCGGGATCGACGCTCGGGGCCCGGTCCGTGACCATCGCCGCGGCGCCACGCCCGACCGCCTGGGCTGCGAAGCTGTCGCCGTGAACGCGGGTGCCCGGCAGGGCGAAGAATGCCTCGCCCGTCAGGATGGCGCGGCTATCGGCGTTGACGCCTTCGATGTCGAGGACAGGAACGCCGCGCGCACCTGCCCCCTTCAGCAGTTCTTTCAGCGCGAAGGCCAAGTCTTCGCTTCCTTCCGGCAAGGTCCTAGCGGAGTACGGCTGGGACAAGAGAGTTATCCAACATTTCGCTGAAGTCGGGGCTGATTCCCAGCATCGGCGCGACACGCTGGACGATGCGGCCTGTGACCTCACCTGCGTTCCAGCCGGCGGTAGTGCCCGACTGCGGGTTCTCGCGCTTGGGCTCGTCGATCACCACAACCATGACGTAGCGCGGGTTGTCCAGCGGGAAGGCCGAGGCGAAGACGTTGAGGTTGGTGCCGACCGCGTAGCGTCCCTTCACCACCTTTTCGGCCGTACCGGTCTTGCCGCCGGCCCGGTAGCCATTGGCGATCTTGTTCATGCGGGTACCTGATCCCTCGAGGGCGTTCAGGCGCATGAGATAGCGGATCTCGCGGCTGGTCTCGGGCGAGATGATCTGCTTTCCCGTCCCGGCGGCTTCGGCCTCGCTGCGCTTCATCAGCGTCACCGGGACCATGTAGCCATCGTTGACGAAGCCGGCATAGGCCTGCGCCATGTGCAGCGGGCTGATCGAAATGCCGTGCCCGAAGGACGCCGTGGCGGCAACGATGTCGCTGAACTTCTCCGGCACCTTGGGCATGCGCATCTCGGGGAGCTCGAACGGCACCACCTGGTCGAAGCCGATCTTGCTCATGAAGGCACGGAAGTTGTCCTTGCCGAGCGCTTCCATCACCTTGATGGTGCCGATGTTCGACGAGTACTTGTAGATTTCCGGCACCGACAGCACGCGGTGCTTGCCGTGGAAGTCGTCGATGGTGAAGCGTCCGAACCGCACGCCGAAGCGGGCATCGAACTGGTCGGTGATCCGCACCTTCCCCGAGTCGAGAGCCGCCGCCATCGTCACCGTCTTCATCGTCGAGCCGAGTTCGTAGATGCCCGACGTGATGCGGTTGAAGCGCTGGTTCTTCAGCCCGTTGTAGAGGGCGTTGATCGAGCCGGGATCATTGGGGTCGTAATCGGGCAGCGACACCATGCCGAGCACTTCACCCGTCCTGACGTCGAGCATCACGCCCGAGGCGGCGATCGCCTGGTAGCGGGTGATCGAATCCGCCAGTTGCTCGTACATCGCGTGCTGGACGCGGAGATCGAGCGACAGGCTGACCGGGGCCAGCAACCGGTCGCGGGCGATGCCGAGCTCCTGCAGCAGCGCCACGTCCTCGTCATCCATGTGCTTTTCGACGCCCATGGTGCCCTGGTTGTCGATGTTGACGCCGCCCAGGATGTGCGAGGCCTCGCGGCCGGAGGGATAGAAGCGCTTCGACTCGGTAACGAAGTCGAGGCCCGGAATGCCGAGCTGGAAAATTCGCTCCTCGATCGCCGGCGTCAGTTCGCGCTTGATCCAGACGAAGCCCTTGTCGCCGGTCAGCTTGCTGCGCAGCCAATCCTCGTTGAGCTCGGGCAGCACGGTACGCAGCTTGCTGGCCGCCTCTTCGACGTCCACGATGCGGCGCGGCTCGGCAAAGAGCGACGGCACGCGGATGTCGACCGCCATCTCGAGCCCGTTGCGGTCGAGCAGCGGCGGGCGGGTGGCGGTGATGATGTCGCGGGCAACGCCCTCGATGGTGGAATCGGTGACCGTTGCGCCCAGTTGGATCAGCCGGCCGGCGACGATGGCGAAGACCAGCAGCAAGGCCGCGATCACCCAGCGGATGCGCGCCTGGGTAAGGTTGCCACGGGAGACGCGCCCGCCATCGAGCAGGATCGAGGTTTCTGAGATCAGCGCCATCTAGTTGGCCTCGATCAGTTGCTGGATTGGATCGATGCCTGCGTCGAGCAGGCCGAGCAATTCGTCGAGTGCCGCCTTGTCCGGGGCGGCGGGCCGCATGGGCAGTGCCGCCATCAGCCCGAACTGCTCCTGCTTGGTCGGGTAGAGGTTGAGCGCCTCCTGGTGACGGGCGACGATCGGCGCCACGTGGGCGGGCTGGTTGAGGTACGACCAGTCCGCCTGCAACAGGCTCAGTTCGCCCTGCTGGCGATCGATCTTGCGCTCCAGCGCTGCCTTGTCGCTGGCGATGCCCTCGACCGAGTACTTGAGCGCATAGACGCCCACGAGTCCGGCAAGGCTGGTGCACACCATGATGGCATTGAGGGTCTTGATCATGCTGCCCCCCGATAGTGCGGTACGCCGAGGCCTTCGTAGTTGACCGCCCGCGCTGCCACATCTGTCCGCACCGCCGAGCGCAGCGTTGACGAACGCGCGCGCGGATTGCGGGCCGTCTCTCCGGCCGACGGCTTCTGCGCCTTGCGGACCGGGTCCCAGCGTAGCGGTTCCGACTGCAGTTGCGGCAGATGGCGCGACTGGGTCGGTGCGCCCTTTTCCGGGTCGAAGAAGCGCTTCACGATTCGGTCCTCGAGCGAGTGGAAGCTGACTACCGCCAGCCGGCCGCCCTGGCCCAGCAGCCGTTCGGCGGCAAACAGCCCCTCGACCAGTTGGTCGAGCTCGCCGTTCACCGCAATGCGAAGCGCCTGGAAACTGCGGGTGGCGGGGTGTGCATCACCCGGCTTCCGCCCTATCGCCTTCTCGATCAACCGGGCAAGCTCGGTGGTCGTCTCGATCGGCTTCGCGGCGCGGGCCGCGACGATGCCGTGGGCAATGCGCCGCGACTTCCGCTCCTCGCCATAGAGGTAGAGCAGGTCGGCCAGATCGCCTTCATCGAGCCGGTTGACGAGGTCGGCCGCGGAATCGCCGGTGGGCGTCATCCGCATGTCGAGCGGCCCTTCCTGCATGAAGGAAAAGCCACGCTCCGGCTGGTCGAGCTGCATCGACGAGACGCCGATATCGAGCACCACGCCGTCGACCGGACCGCCCGCCATTTCGTCGAGTTCGGAGAACGTCCCCGATGCAAAGCTGAAGCGGTCCGGGAACTCTGCCTTGAGGCGGTCCACGTGCGGCAGCACCGTGGGGTCGCGATCGATGGCGATGAGGGAGGCGCCGGCCTCGAGGATGGCACGGGAGTAGCCCCCTGCCCCGAACGTGCCGTCGAGGATGCGGGCGCCCTCGAGCGGCGCGAGGGCCTCCAGCACTTCGGCCAGCAGCACCGGCACATGCGGCCCTGCCTGATCGCTGGCCTCCGGCTTACCCATCGTCGCCCGTCACTCCACCCGGCCACGCGGCCGGCACGCAAATCGTCCCCAACCGGGGCATTGCCGCACATTGATACCGGGAGGTTAAGGTTCCATTGAGGTTACGGGGCCGTTCACCAACTCCGGGCCAAGGGTGCCAGTTGACCTGTAAGCCGGGTTTTGTAGGGCCAGCTTGCGCTGACGTGGCGGCCATTCATCTTGAGACGGCATCGCTGCCGGCTTCATGCAACCAACCCGGACGACCGGCTTCGAAATCAGCTGGAGCCGAGGCTCCGCGTCGTCCCTATTTGGTCTTGCTCCCGGTGGGGTTTGCCGTGCCGTCCCTGTTGCCAGGTCCGCGGTGCGCTCTTACCGCACCCTTTCATCCTTACCGGCGCCGAAGCGCAGGCGGTTTGCTTTCTGTGGCACTTTCCCTGGGGTCACCCCCGGCGGCCGTTAGCCGTCACCGTATTTCGATGGAGCCCGGACTTTCCTCCCCGCAAAGCTGCGGAGCGGCCACCCGGTCAACTGGCGACGCGCATATGGGGGAGCAGGCGCCGGCCCGTCAAGCGGACTGGCAGAAGTTCATGGCCTACGCGGCCGCCTTCATGATCTGATTGTAGGCATTGTTGATCGCTGCCATGCGCGCCGTGGCGACATCGATCATCTCTTCCGGCACGCCCTTGGCGATCAGGCGGTCGGGGTGGTGTTCGGCGACCAGCAGGCGGTAGACGCGCCGCACCTCGTGCCGGTCGGCCATTGGGTCGAGACCCAATACGACATAAGGATCGGCGCTACGGTCGAACAGCACGTGCTGCGCCGTCAGCTGCTCGAAGCGCGCATCATCGAAACCGAATATGTCGCTGACATTCTTCAGGTAATCGAGCTCAGCTTCGTGAATCATGCCGTCGGCCGAGGCGATGTAGAACAGCCCGTCCAGCACGTGCTCCAGCGTATCCGGGCTGTCCACGAAGAAGCGCCGCACCTTCCTGGCGTAGGCCTCGTAGCCCGCCACATCCTGCTGCGCGAGCCTGAAGATACGGTCGACCTGCTCCTCGATCCCGGGCGGAATTTCGACAGTCTTCTGGAAGGCCCGCAGCTCGGAAGCGGTGACCACCCCGTCGGACACGGCCATCTTGGCCGAGAGTGCGATGATCGCGAGGGTAAAGGCCGCGTCGCGGCCGCCGGGCAGCCAGGTGTCGGGGTCGAGCGCGTTCGCGAGCGAACCGGCAAGGCCGGTCCGCTCCGAAAACGAACCGACGAACGCGCTGAGCCGCTGCCAGACCGACGACATCAAACTCTCCGGGTTGGGCACGCAGAAGCCGCCAAACGGAAACTGAAAACCTTTGAGGCACGTGGCAGATTGCACGTTCCCGACCTCCATGACGCGACGGCCGCCTGAACGGCGGCCGCAGCAGATGCCTAGAACAGGAAGAAGCTCTCGAGCGGCTTGCGCGGCCGGCTGGGCCCATCGTTGAAGACGAGATCGCTGTCGTCCCTGGCGTTCGCCTGCTCGCTGAGCAGGCCCTTGCGCTTCAGGTACTCGGCGAGCGACCCGGAATCCCATTCCTCGAGCTGGTCACCGGTAACGATCTGGTCGTCCGGAGCACCCGAGCCGCCGTCGCTGAGCGGGAACGGCTCGACGGGCTGCTTGGGCGAGCCGAGTGCGGCGTCCCTCTGGGCGAGCGCTTTCTCGTCGATGATCAGCGGCTGCTGGGCGGGAGCAGGAGTAGCCGGCTTGACCGCGGGAACGTTGGCCACGATCGGGCCCGTGGTCTTCGGCCGGGCGTCGCGCGGCAGCGGCACCGGCGGGGTTTCTGTCGACGGATGAAGCGCGGCGACCTGGACCGGCTGCTTCACCGGCACGGCTGCGGGCACAGCCGGCGTGACCGCCGGAGCCGTGTCGGCGTCCGAGATGTAGGACGGCAGCTTCTTGCCCGTCTGCAGGTAGGTATTCACCGGATCGTCGCTTCCTGCGGCAGGCGCAGTCACGCTCGCGGTGTTGACCGGGTCAGTCTTCAGTTCCGTCCTGGCCGCGGGCACGACCAGCGCTGGCTTCACCGGCGCGGCGTCCGGAGTCAACACGACATTGGCCGAAGCCGGCGCCTGATCCTTGCCGAACAGGAGGTCGGCGGATGGGACCGCGAGGATCACGAAAAGCCCGGCCCAGGCCAATCCGCCCTTCACCTTGCTATCGAATTTCATAGGCTGCTGTCCTTAACGAATGGCCCCTGCGACCCAGCCGGACCAGATAGTGTCAACGTGGCCATTTTGTGGATGCCCCCCACCCTGGCCGGTACCGCGCAACCTCCGACTTTGCACCTGAACCGATGCTGAACGGCCCAGGAGCGCGGTCGGATCGGCTACTCCCTGGGGGCGGGCCGGTAGCCAAGCAGCCGGGCCAGCGCCAGCACCAGGTTCGAGCGGTTGAGCGTGTAGAAGTGAAACTCCGTGATGCCGTTGTCGACCAGCTCCAGCACCTGCTCGGCGGCCACGGCAGATGCCACGAGCGCATGCGTCTCGGGGTCTTCTTCGAGCCCCTCGAAGCGCTCGGCCACCCAGCGCGGGATGGTGGCGCCGCAGCGCGACGCGAAGCCGGAAATCTGCTTGAACGAGTGGATCGGCTGGATGCCGGGCACGATCGGCGCCGTGATGCCGGCGGCGCGGGCCCGTTCGACGAAACGGAAGTAGTCGTCGTTGTCGAAGAACATCTGGGTGATCGCGCGCGTCGCGCCGGCGTCCAGCTTGCGCTTCAGGTTGTCGATATCATCGTCCCAGCTCGGGCTTTGCGGATGCTTCTCCGGATAGGCTGCGACGGAGATATCGAAGTCGCCGAGCCTGCGGATGCCACCGACGAGGTCCGCGGCGTTGCGGTACCCCTCCGGATGCGGCGTAAAGGGCTTGCCGATACCTTCGGCGGGATCCCCCCGCAGCGCGACGATGCGCGAAACGCCGGCGGCCTTGTAGCCGCGAACCACTGCATCGACCTCGTCGCGGCTGGCACCGACGCAGGTGAGGTGCGCGGCCGCATCGACGCCGGTCTGCGCCTTCACCTGGCTGACCATGCGCAGCGTCCGCTCGCGCGTCGAACCACCGGCGCCATAGGTGACGGAGACGAAGCGGGGCTTGAGCGGCGCGAGCTTGCCGATCGAGTCCCAGAAGCGCTCTTCCATGACGTCGGTCTTGGGCGGAAAGAATTCGAACGAGACGAGGAAGTCCGGCCGCTCGCCGGGCGCCTTGCGGCTGGGGCGGTTCGCGGTGTCGATAGTCATGATCGGTCCCTGTTGTCGTCGGTGAGGCGCCAGAGGCACACGGTGAGGCCCTCGGCAGCATTGGTGGGCGGAAAGCTGGAAAAGCTGGCGACGGCAAGCCCGGCAGTACGGGCCCAGGCAGCCATCTGCGGCTCGGCGAGGCCAAGGCGACGGTGCGCGTGATGCGTACGCAGGAATTCCAGTCCATGCGGCGCAAAATCGATGATCAACATCTCGCCGCCCGGCTTCAGGGCGCGGCGGGCCTGAAGCAGCACGCGGCCCGGATCATCGAAATAGTGCAGCACCTGGTGGATGACGATGAGGTCGGCCCGGCCGGCGGAACCGTCGAGGTCGGAAATATCGCCCAGCCGCACCTGCGCGTGGCCGACCGAACTGACGGCGAGCTTGGCGCGCGCCACCGCAATCATCTCGCGGCTCGCGTCGATACCGATGCCGCGACGGTAGTGCCCGGCCAGCAGCTCGAGCATGCGGCCGGTGCCGGTACCGAGGTCGATCAGCAGATCGACGACGCGGTCTCCCACCGTCTCGACAATGGCGGCCTCCACGGCTTCCTCCGGAACATGCAGCGAGCGCAGCAGGTCCCAGCTGTCGGCAACCTTGGCGAAATACTCCGCGGCCTGCGCCTGCTGGCCGGCCCGCACGGTCTCCAGGCGAAGCCGGTCGCGCGCCCGGTCCGCATCGTCCCCCGAGAGGCGACCAACGAGCCAGCGCGCCAGGTCGCCCCCTGCCCCCTGATCGGCGAGCCGGTAATACGCCCAGGCGCCCTCGGCGTTACGATCGACCAGCCCTGCATCGGCGAGGAGCTTCAGGTGGCGCGACACCCGCGGCTGGCTCTGGCCCAGGATTTCGGTAAGGTCCTTCACCGACTGCTCGCCGTCGGCGAGCAGCGCAAGCAGGCGCAGCCGCGTGGTTTCCCCAGCAGCGCGCAGCACTTCGACAAGATCGGTGGTATCGGCCAACGGACCCTCACGAGATATAAAGATATCTTTATATGTGTCGGAGAGCCGGGTCTAGTAGGGGCCGGCCTGCAGCAATCGGAAAACAAAAAGGGCCCCGAAGGGCCCTTTCCAAATCGTTCACGCCGGATACCGGCGAGTGGCGACTAGAGCAGCGACAGGTTGGTCGCCGAGACCTTGCCATCGCGGCCGGTCTGCAGCTCGTAGCTGACCTTCTGACCCTCGTTGAGGGTGCTGAGCCCCGAACGCTCGACAGCCGAGATGTGGACGAATGCGTCCTTGCTGCCGTCGGTCGGCTGGATGAAGCCGAAGCCCTTGGTGGTATTGAAAAACTTCACGGTGCCTTCGATCACGATGGCTCCCTTTCGATTGCCGTGTGCGGGGCCTTCCCGCGTCACACGCGTTCCCCGCCGGCGACATGCCGACCGGGGCCTAAACGCTCACAATGATCAGAGATAGCCTCGGGGCCCAAGAGCCCGATCGGATAGCGCGGAAAAGCGAAACGTCGGCCCTCCTACCCTAGAAATGCGCCTTATTCAAGGCTCGTACCAATGGGAGAAAGGTCCACCTCATCCACGATACGCTCGAAGCTCTCGTTGTCGCTCCGTACGCGATATCGCAGCGGTCCGCCTTCATACGGCAGGAGCGCGAGCACGACGCAGGCTGAAGCACTGCGCGCAAACTCTCGTCCGCCCGGGGCCATCGACAGACGTTCACCTGTCGCGAACCTGTGCGCGTGAGCGGATTGCGGCGCCCGCGAGCGTTCCGCCAGCCGCGTCGCCGATTCAGGACGCCCTGGCGACTCGGGACGACCTGGCGACGCTCCCGGGGAGGGCGGCCTCCCTTTTCTGGTCGCCACGCGGGGTGGAATTGCTATGCTCTTGAACGACATGGGGCATCCTTTGCCTGTACGACAACGCAGCGGCAGCTACGAAAACCGGGTGACAAGGCGCTCTGCCTCATGCCTGCGGCCGGGGCGCCCAGGGGGACGGACGCCGCTGGGCCACCTTAGACTTTGGTGACGCGACAAGACCCTCGCGGATCGCTTTCTTGCGGGCATCCTTTCGGGCACGCCGCACCGCCTCCGTCAACTGGCGCGCGCGCTGCTCGGACGGCTTCTCGTAGTAGCGGCGGCGCTTCATCTCCCGGAACACCCCTTCACGCTGCAGCCGCCGCTTGAGCACCCGGATCGCCTGATCCACATTATTATCCCTGACAATAACCTGCATCGTTCATCCTTCTGCTGAGTGGTTGTGGGGCGCGTGCTTTCTGGGCAGCGGGTAGTGCGGACTGGCGTAAAGGGCCCTCAGTTGGTTGCCCGCGAACTGGCGGTCGCCGATCCTGATGCGGGCGCCCCTCAGGCTGACCGGCGCCGCTTCTTCGAAGGCGAAGCGCAACGCGTTGGCGACGTTACGAAAACTCCTCGAGCCTGAGGATGTGGCTGTGTTCCAGTCGCTGCCGAGAAAGAGCTCGGCGCGAGCGAGATAGTTGAAGTCTGACATGCTGTTCCAAAATGCCGGCAAACCCCGCCCGCGCTCTGCGCTGAAGGACCGAGGTGCCGGTGAATTCTTCTAGTGTGAGGCGCCGGTATACTGGCCGGTGCTCGTTACCCGCTGGCGTGGCCAAGCGGCGTTTGGCGAGCCGGCAGTTCGGTCGCTACGACTTCATATGGGCACGAAGCGGATAAATAGCAAGCTTTCGGATTTAAAGCTGGTATGCTCGTTCCATGGACCAGAACAAGACAGCGCTCGAGCGCGCGTTCGAACTTGCCCGGTCGGGCCACTACCCCACGGTCGAGCACATCAGGCGGGCCATCAGCGCCGAGGGTTACTTCCAGACGCAGATTCAGGGGCGTGAACTGACCCGCCAGCTGAAAGCATTGATCGCCTCTTCGCGGAATGGCTTGTAAGGCTGTCGGCGGTTACTCGCGCGGAGAGTAGGTCGCCTGCAGCCAGGCGATCAGCGCCCCGCGATCGGTGAGGGCAGCCTCGGACGGCGCAGCGGCACCCGGGAACCCGTGGCGCTGCAGAGCCGCGTCAAGGGCCAGCAGCCGGTTCTGCGGATTGAGGACGGACAGCGTGCGGTCGGCGATTTCCGCCGCCATCGTCTTCGACATCCTCTTGGACATCCTCTTGCTCATGCTCGTTCCTTCCGCTGCGCCGAGCAGGTATCGCGCCGGGGTCGGTGCGGCAAGCCCGCACCGCCGATGAAAAACGGCGGCCTTGCGGCCGCCGTGGAGTGTGTCGGACAGACTTTGGACACCTAGGCGGCGCCGACGACATCCTCGTTGGGTTGGCGGCGGCGGAAAGCGTGGGTGCGCCAGAGCTCGAAGATACCCGCCGCCTCGTCCTTGCTCAGCGCCTCGAAGCGGCGGCGGACATTCTGCAGGTCCGCCTGGCTGGGCAGGTCGCGCCACGGCATGGAAGCGATCATCGCCTCGAACAGGTCGGGCTGGATGCCGAGCGCGCGCAGCGCCACGGTGATCGCCACGTAATCCTGCATGGCCAGCCATTTGACGAACACTTCCGGGCCGACGCGCAGCAGCATGGTGAGTGCCGCCGCGGTGTGGTGGCCGTAGCCGAAGCGCGCGAAGCGGACCAGCGCCCGTTCGTCCAGCTGCTTGCGATCCGACAGCGCCTTCACCTGGTTGTAGGCGACCTTCCAGTCCTGGCTGTTGAAGCCGGCGCGGTTCCGCATGCGGTTGTAGACGACAGCCGAAACCTTGCCGACGGTGACGGGGTCGACCTTCGGGTCGATGGCGGCGATGGTCTGCATCACCTTGTCGTCCACGATGTTGATCTGCCCGTCCAGGCTCTTCCAGTCGATGTCTTCCCGGCCGCGGAGTTCGACAGCCATTTCTTCATCGTTGGCTGCACGCTCGACGAGCCGTCCGAGTGTCTCCTGGCCGAGCTCTGCGTTGGGGTTGCGCACGAGGCGATGCACGGAGGCAGTCTGCCCATGCTCGACGATGGCATCGCCCACCCGCTCTGCGACCTGCTGCCTGCCGGCAATGGCGACGCGGTGGTCTTCGGACTGGGTCGCGACGATCTCGATGAGGTCGTCGTCGCTCAGCACGTTGGAAAATTCGAGCAGCGGCTGGGCCACTGCGATCTGATCGTTGGCGAGCTTGACCACGACGTTGCCCGGCGCGCGGTCCAGCGGCGCGAGGAGCTTGGCCACGTGGGCACGCGCCTCGGTCTCCACCAGTTCGGCGAGCTGGCAAAGCACCTCGTCATACTGCGCGACCTGCTCGTCGTCGCAGCGATCGGAGACGTAGGAATAAAGCTGCGCCATGTTGCGGAACAGCTGGTCGCGCTCGACGATGTTCGAGTCCCCGTTCAGAACCCTGAACGTCGAGAAGGCGCGGGTGGTGCCCTCATCCATCTCAGTCATGTCACTTCCCTTCCGGCTTCTGCCGCATGGGAGCAGATTGGCGGTGGAGTTGAGTGTGGCGGCTGAAGGCAAGCACGGGCATTTGTGTAAAATGTCATTGAAACTGGAGGGGATCATTAGGCCTGCTGGGGCCCCGCCGGTTACGGGTCCTTGCGGGCGCTGTCGGCCAGGGTGACCCTCAGGCCGTCGAGCTCTTCCGACAGCAGGATCTGGCAACTGAGGCGGGACGTCGGCTGCTTGTCGAGGGTGGAGTAGAGCAGATCTTCCTCGTCGTCGCTGGGGGGCGGCAACTGCTCGAACCAGGGCGCGTCGACATAAACGTGGCAGGTGGCGCACGAACAGGCGCCACCGCACTCGGCCCTGATGTTGAGACCCCAGTCGCGGATCACTTCCATGGTCCGCCAGCCGTCGAGCCCCTCGAGCTCGTGTTCGGTACCCGACTGATCGGTGACGACGATCTTCATCAGACCACGCCGAGCTTCTTCTGCAGCTTGGTGGAGCTGGTGGTGTACTGGAACACGACGCGCTCGCCCGGCGAGACGATGGCTTTCGCAGCCTGGGCCATCAGCGCAGCTTCGTGGAAGCCCGAGAGGATGAGCTTCAGCTTGCCCGGGTAGTGGTTGATGTCGCCGATGGCGAAGATGCCGGGGATGGAACTCTGGAACTTCTCGGTGTCGACGCTGATCAGGTTGTCGTTGAGCTCGAGGCCCCAGTCGGCGACCGGGCCGAGCTTCATGGTGAGGCCGAAGAACGGCAGCAGGCGGGTCGCCGGCAGGGCCATGTCGCCCGAATCCATGCTGATGTGGACGTGGTCGATCTGCCCATCACTGCCTTCAAGTCTGCCGATCTGCCCGAGGAGGAAGTTGATCTTCCCCTCGGCCACCAGCTCTTTCATCTTGTTCACCGAGGCCGGCGCCGCCTTGAAGGCGTCGCGGCGATGGACGAGCGTCAGCGAGCGGACGACGGGCTGCAGGTTCAGCGTCCAGTCGAGCGCCGAGTCACCGCCACCGACAATCACCACGTCCTGGTCGCGGAAGTCATCCATCTTGCGAACCGCGTAGAAGACCGACTTGTTCTCGTACGCCTCGATGCCGTCGACCGGCGGGCGCTTGGGCTGGAACGAGCCGCCGCCGGCCGCGATCACCACTGCCTTGCAGCGAAAGACCTCATCCGCATCGGTCTCGAGCCGGAAGCTGCCGTCTTCCTGCTTCTCCAGCCTGGTCACCATGCGGTTGAAGTGGAATTCGGGCCCGAACGGTGCGATCTGCTGCATCAAGTTTTCGGTGAGCCCCTGCCCCGTGACCATCGGAAAGCCCGGGATGTCGTAGATGGGCTTTTCCGGATACAGCTCGGCGCACTGGCCGCCGGGGCGGTCGAGAATGTCCACGAGGTGGCATTTGATGTCGAGCAGCCCCAGCTCGAACACGGCGAACAGACCCACAGGGCCCGCGCCGATGATGACCACGTCGGTGACGATTTCGTTGGACATTCAGTTCTCTTGTTCAGGCGTTGTGTCGAGGGCCCCGACAAATTCAGGTTGAGGACCGTGAGGCCTATGTAGGTACGATGACCCGGAATCCCTCATCCTGTGCCGGCGAAGCTGAGGGACGGGCAGTTTCGGGGTCTGTTCAGGCCAGTTCCACGGCCCGCCGACGCAGGAACGGGCGGGTCCCGAGCGGCACTTCCGTCGTCCCCACAGGCTGATAGAAGATCTCGACCGTGGCGAGCTTCCCCTCTTCGAGCGCCTTCCGGGTCGGAGCATGCGTCACGATCAAGGCGGTGATTCCGCAACGGAACATGTGCGAGACCTGGTCGTGCAGCACGTCGCCAACGGCCCGCAATTCGCCGCGGTAGCCGTAGCGTTCGGACAGCAGTCGCGCCGACGAATAGCCACGCCCGTCGGTGAAGGCGGGGAAATTGATGGCGATCGAGGCGAAACGAGCAAGGTCGGCCGCCACGTCCTCCACCCGATCATCGGGCGCGACGAACAGGCCCACCGGGTGCGGGTTGGCGAGCACGGCGGCGCGGTTGGCCAGGAAGACCGGCAGCGGGATGTGGGCGTAGCTGACCGAGGCAGGATCATCGCCCTCGGTCCAGGCTCGGAACGGGTCGGCGACGAACCTGCCGTCCTTCCAGAGCTTCAATTCCTGAGCGGCCATGGGCTTGGCGATGGCTCCATTGAAATCGAAATGGATGCCGCATTCTTTCTTGTTGAGCCCGCGCCAGCGGCCTGAACGCGGATCTTCGCCTTCGGCGACTACGCTGGTGCAGGTGGCGCAGCCGATGGACTTGTAGCCCTTGGCATAGAGCGGGTGCTCCGGCAAGCCATGCCTGAGCTTGTAGGTCGTGATATCCGCGTCGGAGAAATAGGCCAGCGGGTTGACCTTGATGCGGTCGTCGCTGGTCAGCTCGAAGTGCGGCAGCACCCCGCGCTCCTTGGTCTGGTAGCGCTTGCGGCCGGTGACCCAGCCGCCAAACCCCTTGACCGCCGCATCGAGCGGTTCGGTCTTCCGAATGTGGCAGCAGGAGTCGGGATCGGTCTCCCAAAGGGTTTCCGCCGGGTCGAAGCGCGCGAGGTCCCTTGCGTCCGGATGCAGCGCGATGACGTTGGTCAGGCCGAGATGCTGCTTAAGTGTCTCGACGTAGTCCAGCGTCTCGGCGAAGTGCTTGCCTGTCTCGAGGAAGTAGACAGGCAGGTTCTGGTCGACCTGCGCCACCATATGCAGCAGCACCGAGGAGTCGGCGCCGAAGGACGAGACGATCGCCAGGTCGCCGGGCAGCAGCTGCGCGACCGCATGGCGCAGCACGGCGACGCCGTCCATCTCGTCGAACATGCCATTGAGCGACAGGATGCCCAGCTCGCGCAGGCGGTCGCGCTGGTGCGGGCGAAGTCCCGCGACGGCGAGGTCAAGCGTTGCCATAGAGGGCCTCCTTGAACGGTGCCTGCCCGAGCCGCCGGTAGGCGGCGATGAACGGCTCCGCCGGGCTCTCGCGCCGGGCGATGTAGGTGTCGACCAGGCGCTCGATGGCAGCCGGCACTTCCTCGGCTACGAAGCCATGGCCGAGGATACCGCCGATCGCGGCGTTCTCGGTCGCGTCGCCACCCACCGTGATCTGGTAGAGCTCAGTGCCCTTCTTCTCCACCCCGAGGATGCCGATGTGGCCGACGTGGTGATGCCCGCAGGCGTTGATGCAACCGGAGATCTTGATCTTGAGGTCGCCGATCTCGGACTGCCGCTCAGGAGCGGCAAACTTCTTCGAGATTTCCTGCGCGATCGGGATCGAGCGGGCATTGGCAAGCGAGCAGAAGTCGAGGCCGGGGCAGCAGATGATGTCAGTGATCTGCCCGGCATTGCCCTCTGCGAGGTCGTGCTCGACAAGCTTCGCGTAGACCTCCGGCAGGTCCGTGATCCTGACATGCGGCAGTACCAGGTTCTGCTCGTGGGTCACTCGTAGTTCGTCGAAGGAATAACGCTCGGCCAGGTCCGCTATCGCGTCCATCTGGTCCGCGGTGCAGTCGCCCGGCGCCCCACCGATCGGCTTCAGCGAGATGGTTATCGACGTGTAGCCCGGCTGCTTGTGCGGGTGGAGGCTGCGTTCGAGCCAGCGGCCGTAGGCGGCGTCGAGCAGCTTCTCGCGCGCGATGTCGACCGTGGTGACGTTGACCAGTTCGAACGGCGGCGGTGCGAAGTAGGCGCTGATACGGTCGAGCTCTGCCTGAGGCAGGGTGAGCACGCCCCCCTTCATCTCGGCATATTCGACTTCCACCTCCTCGCGAATCTTGTCGATGCCGGTCTCGTGGACGAGGATCTTGATGCGCGCCTTGAACTTGTTGTCCCGCCGCCCGTAGCGGTTGTAGACGCGCAGGATCGCTTCGAGATAGGCGAGCAGGTTCTCGTGCTCGACATATGGGCGGATCAGCTTGGCGACCATCGGCGTGCGCCCCAGGCCGCCGCCCACCCAGACTTCCCAGCCGATCTCGCCGGCCTCGTTGGTAACCGCCTTGAGTCCGATGTCGTGGAACTTGATCGCCGCGCGGTCGGTCGGAGCCGCGGTCATGGCGATCTTGAACTTGCGCGGCAGGTAGGAGAACTCGGGATGCAGGCTCGACCACTGCCGCAGGATTTCGGCCACGGGACGCGGGTCGATGATCTCGTCGGCGGCAGCACCCGCAAACTGGTCGGTCGAGATGTTGCGGATGCAGTTGCCCGACGTCTGGATCGAGTGCATCTCAACCTCGTTGAGGTGCTCGATCATCTCGGGGACATCGCGCAGCTTCGGCCAGTTGAACTGGATGTTGGTGCGAGTGGTGAAGTGGCCATAGCCACGATCGTATGTCCGCGCCAGATAGGCGAGCTTGCGCAACTGGCGCGACGCCAGCGTCCCGTAGGGAATGGCGATGCGGAACATATAGGCGTGCAGCTGCAGGTAGAGGCCGTTCATCAGCCGCAGCGGCCGGAACTCGTCCTCGTTCATCTCACCGCTCAGCCGGCGGTTGACCTGATCGCGGAACTGCGCCGTGCGCTCCTGCACGAACGCGGCGTCGAACTCGTCATATCGATACATGGCCGTCCTCATCGAGGTGCTGGCGGTCGAAGCGCGGCGCCGTTGGTCCCTCGGCGCGGATTCGTTCGCGGATACGGTCGGGATGGAGGGCTCCATCGCGGAGGGACACCGTCTCGACTTCAAGGGAGACGATGCGGAGCGTCTTGCGGGTGGCGGCGAGCGCGGCATCCCTGGCTTCGGTTTCTTCCTTGAGGAAGACTCGCGCCTGCTGCAGGTCCTCGACCCAGCGTCCATCGCGGTCGAGATAGACCGTTGCGCCGCTCATCAGCTCGTTGCCGGTGAGGATTTCCATGTTCGTCACGCTACCTTGAACTCATTGCGGGCGAGCCGGATGGCGTCGCTCCAGTCGCCGTGCGCGATCGCTTCGCCCACGAAAATGATGGCCGGCCCGTCCTCGAGCTCCACCATGCCGGTCGCGAGCTCGCCGAGGGTGCCCCGGTAGAGCACGCGATCCTTGCGCCCTGCCCTTACGACCAGGCCGACGGGAATGGTCGGCGCGGCGCCCTCGGCGATCAGGCGCGCGGCAGTCGGACCGGCAATCGTCTTTCCCATGTAGAGCGCGAGCGTCAGTCCCGCGGAGGCCAGCGAGGCCCAGTGCTGCAGTTCCTCGGAGTTGGCGCCATGCGCGGTTGCCAGAACGAAACCGGTGGAGATTTTGCGCAGCGTCACTGGCGTTGCCGTGTCGGCAGCGGCGGCGAGAGCCGCGGTGACGCCGGGCACGATGTGGAAGGCGATGCCGTGCTGCTTGAGCGCCTCGAGCTCCTCCCCGGCGCGACCGAACACCATCGGGTCGCCGCCCTTGAGGCGCGCCACGCGCTTGCCGGCCTTGCCAAGGCGGACGATCAGCGCGTTGATCTCGGCTTGGGTGAAAGAATGGTGGCCCTTTCGCTTACCGACGGAGATACGCTGGGCGTCGCGCCGGCCCATGTCGACCACCGCAGCTGGAACCAGCGCATCGTGCACAATCACGTCGGCCTCCTGCAGCAGCCGCTGGGCGCGCAGGGTGAGCAGGTCTTCGGAGCCCGGCCCGGCGCCGATCAGCCAGACCACGCCGGGAGCCTCACCCAGCTCGGCATGCTGGGCCAGCACGGCCTCCGCCGTTTCCGCCCCCTGGCCGCGGAGAAGAGCCACCTCAACTTCAGGCGAAGTGACGAGCTCCTCGTAGTAGCGGCGTGCGCGGTTGCCCGGCAGCAGGGCGGCGACCTTGTCGCGCATCGAGCCGGCCAACTGGGCCAGGGCGCCGAGATTTGGCGAGATCACCTGCTCGATGCGGGCTCGGATCAGCCGGGCCAGCACCGGGGCATCGCCTTCCGTGGCCACCGCGATGGTGACTGGCGCGCGATCGATGATCGACGGCGTATAGAAATCGCACTCTGCCGGCACGTCGACGACGTTGAGCGGGATGCGACGGGCGCGTGCCTCGGCCTTGGCGGCGTCGCCGTCAGGACCGTGATCCGCCACGAACACCAGCGCAGCGTTTTCGAGGTCGGCGGCCTCGAACGGCCGGGCCAGCACGATGACCGGCAGCTCGGAGAAATCGGCTTCCGGAGTTCGAGAGACAATGACCACAGAGGCGGTTGTCTTGATCGCCAACCGTGCCTTGTTGAGGGCTTCTTCTCCACCGCCAACGATGACGATGCGATGCCCCTCGACTCTGTAGCTGACGGGGAGTGTTGTCAGTTCA
Organism: Devosia sp.; assembly: GCA_051959485.1. Taxonomy (GTDB): domain Bacteria; phylum Pseudomonadota; class Alphaproteobacteria; order Rhizobiales; family Devosiaceae; genus Devosia_A. The sequence continues at coordinate 27,829 of JBQCFF010000232.1, forward strand.
CCCATTGGCGGCCTTCTCGCTTGTGAGATTGATACCCACATCCGGACAGCCGAACAAGCTATTGAAATTCAATAGCTTTAATGTTTCCCGTCGGACCGCTGGATTGGAATTGCGTTGGGGCTCAATCGGCGCCAGCCGGCAAAAGAATCCAAGTGCACGGACGGCTACGAAACGACAGCTTCGCTGGGGCAGTGATACCGCGTCAACCCTGCCGGGCCGGCACGTGCACGACCAGGCCGTCGATTTCGTCCTTCACCTTGATCTGGCAGCTTAGCCGCGAACTGGGCTTTGGCTGGTAGGCGAAGTCGAGCATGTCCTCTTCCATCATCGAAGGGCCGCCGACGACCTCGGTCCACGCTTCGTCGACATAGACGTGGCAGGTGGCGCAGGTGCAGGAGCCGCCGCACTCGGCGATGATGCCCGGGATGCCGTTCATGATTGCGGTTTCCATCACGGTCGAGCCGACCTCGCCCTCGGTTTCGTGCCGCGTGCCGTCGGATTCGATGTAGGTGATGTGGGGCATGTCAGTCTTCGTTCGGGGGACGGCCGGATATAGCCGCGGCGAGGCGGTGTCGCAAGCCGCGCCGCCCGCAGCTATTCGTCTCAGGCGATTGCCCGGCCGATCAGTCCGCGTCGAACTCGATCATCGCGTTGATGAAGGCGATGCATTCTGCGACGGCGAGCCCGATATCGTCGATGCGTTCGGGGTTCACCTGCCCGGATCGCAGCTCATCCTCCGCCAGCTTGGCAAGGCCGCGCACACCCCAGGCCCCGATGCCGGCAGCTGCACTCTTCAACGTGTGCAGGTGTTCGAGTAGCATGGGGATCGAGGTGCTTTCCTCGATCCGCGTAAGGTAGACCTGCGACATGCGGGCATAAAGGCGGAGAACCTCCTCTTGCAGGCCGGGATCTCCCAGTGCCTGCCGGCTGAGGTGTTCCATGTCGATCGGACCGTGCGTGCGATCCCGCAGCGGGGCATCCTGCCCGGCGTGCAGCGCAGTTGTCTTTACCATCCCCGCGACCCTGGTTCGCATACCGCCCACTTCTGGGGCATTAAGGGCGAGGATAGACCGCCGGAATGAACGGGTAATTAAATCAAAGGGGACAAGGCGGGCCTTGCCTTTAACCGGCCACGGTTCCGCCCTGATATTAACCTTCCGTTAAGAAAGCGTTCGGTTTGCCTCAAATTGCATGTATGTTCGAGGGACACCCAGCGTGCGGCGGGGTTAGGGTTTGGGGCAGACTGCGGCGAATTTGAATCGCATTTTACCCAATTTGGAACGCTTCCGAATCCCGGGGGTGCTCCAATGCGTACTCTAAGGGCCCGCCGATTGCCGATGCGAGAGTTGTAAAGAGTATGGCCAAGAAGTCTTCCGCCCCCCAGAACGATCCCGCAACGCTGGCCTTCTCTGCGGTGGAGGACGCACTCAAGGACTCGGTCTTCGCCGGCCTCGACCAGCCGGCTACCACGAACGAAGCTGCGGAACGCCCTGCCCCCGGCCCCAAGCCGGCGCAGCGTGATGCCTCGGCGCGCACGGAGCGGCAGCGCACCGCCGACAAGTTCGCGGCGCAGACCGGTTCGGTTGCCAATGACGACCGCTTCCAGTCGACCAAGATCCTCTACGGCCTGCAGCAGAAGCCGGCGGGCAACACGACGCTGGTGGCCGGCCTCGTATCGCTGGGCTGGGTCGTGGCGATTGCCCTCGTCGCGGTGATCCGCAACGGCTCCGACTTCGGCACGGCAGCATTCTGGGGCTCGAACGACTTCATCGGCCTGCTCGCCCTCGCCGCTGTACCGGTCATCGGCATCTTCGCCGTCGCGACCCTGGTCCGCCGCGCGCAGGAGCTGCGCAACGCTGCGGCAGCCGTCACCCAGGCCGCGATCCGTCTCGCCGAACCCGAGACCACCGCCTCCGAGAAGGTCGCGTCGGTCGGCCAGGCGGTGCGCCGCGAGGTGAACGCGCTCGGCGACGGGCTGGAGCGCGCCCTGTCGCGCGCCGGCGAGCTCGAGGTGATGATCCACAACGAGGTCACCGCGCTCGAACGCACCTATTCCGACAATGAATCCCGCATGCGGGCCCTGATCCAGGAACTGGCGAGCCAGCGCGAGGCGGTGATCACCAATACCGAGCGCGTGCGCGAGGCGATCACCGAGAGCCATACCGGGCTGGTCTTCGACCTCGACATGATCTCGCAGCGCATCGCCGGCACCATCGTGGAGTCGGGCGGCAACCTGACCAAGGCGCTCGAAACTGCCGGCAACTCGCTGAACGGCGCGTTCGGCGAGCGCACCGAGAGCTTCGTCTCGCTGATCGACCAGCGCACCAGCCACCTGCTGGTGGCGCTCGACGACTCTGCCTCGCGCCTCAACATCACGCTCGAGGATCGTGCCGGCACCATCTCGGGCGCCTTCGAGAACCGCACGCAGGAGCTGAGCGCCGTCATCGACCAGCGGCTCGAGTCGCTGACCGAAGCACTCGACAGCCGCACCGTCACGCTCTCCGACGCCATCGACAACCGCACGTCGTCGCTGGCGAAGCTGCTCAGCCAGGGCGGCATCACGCTGCTGGACCAGTTGCGCGACCGCGGCCATGAAGTCTCGAGCGCCCTCGACATGATCGGCACCCGCATCGCGTCCGACATCACCGGCCGCGCCCGCGAAGCCGAGCAACTGCTTTCGGGCCTGTCGCATCAGCTCGACGAGCAGGTGCAGATCCAGGTCAACTCGATGGAATCGCGCCTGCAGTCGGCGATGATCGAGCTGTCGGGTGCACTCGACGACACCACCGAGCGGGCCCGTGTCACGCTCACCGGCGCCGGCTCGCAGAACCTGGCGCAGTTCGATACCCGCCTCGACGAGATCGCCTCGGCCATCGACACCCGCCTCGCCGGCCTCGACAGCGTGATCGGCGACAAGGGCGACAACCTCGTCGCCGCGCTCGACAAGCACAATGCGAGCTTCGCGGCCCGCGCCAACGTGCTGGAGATCGCACTCGACGAGAAGAGCGAGCACTTCAACGACATCGTCAGCCAGCGCACGCGCGAAATGACGGAGACGCTCGGCCAGCGCACTAAGCAGATCACCGAGACCATCGCCAACCGCAGCCGCGAAATCTCGGACTCGCTCGAAGGTCACACCCAGGTCATCGCTGACGCGCTGGATGGCCGTACGCAGTTGCTCAACGAGACGCTGCAGAACCGCAACGTCGACTTCTCGGAAACCCTGCTCGGCCGCGCCCGCGAGATCGACGACGCACTCTCCGGCCGCACCCGCGAGCTCGAACTGGCGCTGACCACCCGCACCAACGAACTCGAGCAGGCGATCACCACCCGTACCGCCAGCCTCGGCCAGACGGTGAGCGGCAACGCCAACGAGCTGGCTCAGATCATCGCCACCCGCACCGGGGAGCTGAGCCAGACGCTGGCCAGCCGCGTTGGCGAAGTCGAAGCCGCACTCACCTCGCGGACCGCAGCCCTCGATGAGGCCATTGCGCGCCGGGCCGGTGAACTCGACCATACGCTGACCCAGCACGTCACCGCCTTCGACCGGACGATCTCCAGCCACGCGCAGGCCCTCGATACGACCATCCTGACGCATGTGCAGGCGATCGACTCGAGCCTCGCCAACCGGGCCGACCAGATCGCCGGCACGCTAGGCAGCCGCGCCGACCAGATCGACGGCGTGCTGCAGCAACGCACCAAGACGTTGAACGACGGCCTCGACGGCCGCCTGCAGGGCCTCGCGGACAGCCTCGTCGGTCAGACCAGCGCTTTCCACGACGGTCTCGACGCCCGCACTCGTTCCCTCACCGAAGGCCTCGACGCGCGTACCCGCGCCCTGAACGAGGGGCTGGATGCCCGGGCCGAAACGCTGAACCAGAACCTCGAGCTGCGCGCCACGGCGCTGACCGACAACCTCGACGTTCGGGTCCAGGCGATCAACGCGAACTTCGACATGCGCGCCGAAGCCCTGGCCGAGAGCCTCGACCAGCGCACGCAGACGCTCGCCGGAACGGTTTCCGCCCGTTCGGCCGAACTGGCCGAAGCGCTGAACACCCGCACCCAGCAACTCGCCGAGACGCTGGGCAGCCACACCGTGGGCATCGCCGCAGCGATCGGCGACCGCACCAGCGAACTCGCCCGCACCATCGACGCCCAGGGCACGGCGGCGCGGGACAAGATCGACGCCTCGTTGCGCAACGTCGCCGACTCAATGGGCGAGCGCGCCTCGCAGGTGGCGACGCTGATCCAGTCCAAGGTGTCCGAGGTCAGCGAGTCGCTGGGCCGCGGCGTCGAGGGTGCGATCCTGCGCATGGCCGACGCCGAGACCGGCGTCACCGGCCGCATCGACCAGGCTGCCGCGACCGTCGGCGACAGCGCCCGGCAGGCAGCCGACATAATCGAGACCGGCGTCAACTCGGCCCGCAAGGCGATCACCGACATGGTCGACCAGCGCCTGGGCACCCTGCCCGAGGCGATCACTGCCCGCGCCGACATCACGGCCGAGCGTCTCGCCTCGCTCAATACCGCGATCAACACTGCCCTGGTGCAGTCGATGACCGACCTCGAGGCGGGCGCCGACCGGATCGAGGAGACCATCTCCCGCCGGATCGTCGACGCCACGCAGGGCATCGCCGACGACGTGACCACCACGGCCGACCGAATGGACGTCGCCGTCCGCAACGCGCTCGAGCTGATCAACGTCGCCTCGCACAACATCGACGACCTGATCTCGGTCAAGGCGGTCGCCGCCGCCGACGCGATCGGCGGCAAGGTCGCCGAGATCAACCGCGTCGTCACCGAACAGACCGACGCGTTCTCCGAACTGGTCTCGGACCGTTCGGCGCAACTGCAGATGGCGCTCGAGAACCACGGCAACGTGCTGCAGCAGGCGCTCATCACCAATGCCTCGGCCGCCGAGGACCTGATGAGCCAGTCGACGTCGCGCATCCTGACGGACGTGACGGCGGCGCTCGGCAAGCTGAACGACTCCAACACGCTGCTGCAGAAGGTGCTCGACGCCTCGACGGCGAACCTCGCCAACCTCGAGAACTCGGTGGCCCAGCAGACCTCGACCTACTCCACCACGGTGCGCGAGGCGATTGCCTCGACCGAGGAAGCCGGCCGCATGGTCACCCAGCACGTCGGCGCCCTGCAGACCACGATCCAGACCATGGTGACCGAATTCGGCGCCATCCTGGGCAACCTCGGGGCGGAAGCCGCCTCGATCGACAAGGCGGCCGAGAACCTCAACTCCACCAGCAGCTTCACGCTCGGCATGCTCGACGAGCGCCGTGCCGCGATGGACGCGCTGGCCGGCAGCTTCGCCTCCCGTGCGGACGAAATCGACATGCGGATGCGCAGCTTCGCCCAGTCGATCGCCGACACCGTGAACGAGACAGAGGATCGCCTGGGCGTCGCCCGGATGTCGATGGAGCAGCTGCTCGCCTCGACCACGTCCAATGTCGCCGATACGCTGGAACAGACCTCGGGTTCGATCAACAGCGCGTTGACCGACACCACCAGCCAGCTCCAGAGCGTGCTGACCTCCACGACGGAGCAGGTGCAGTCGGCCCTGGCCGCCACCACCGACCAGCTCGAAGGCGTGCTGAACTCGACGACCAGCCGGGTCCAGGATGCGCTGGGTACCACGACGAACCAGGTACAGAGCGTGCTCCACGAGACCGCGGAACAGGTCCAGTCGGCTCTCTCCGCCACCACCGACCAGGTGCAGACGGTGCTCAGCTCGACCACCGAGCAGATGAACGGTGCCCTCACCGCTTCCACCGGTGAGATGGAGACTGCCATCGCCGCCACGCAGGAACGCCTGCAGTCGGCGCTGAGCAAGACCACCGAGCAGATGGAGACGGTCCTGGGCAAGAGCACCAACCTCCTCGAGGAAGCGCTCGAATCGACTTCGCAGCGCGTCGCGACCCAGCTCGGCTCGTTCACCAACACGGCCGGCAGCGAAAGCCAGCGCGCCGCGGACGCACTCCGCCAGACGCAGGCGACGATGATCCTCGAAATGCAGCAGGCGCTCGAAGCCGCCACGCAGCGCTTCAACGAGACGGCCGCCGCCATGCGCGAGACCGCCAAGGAAGTCGGCAGCGAGCTCGAGGCGACCCGCTCCGAGCTGGCTCGTGGCGTCATCGAACTGCCCGAAGAGACCAAGTCGAGCGCTGCCGCGATGCGCCGCGTGGTCGCCGAGCAGATCGAGGCGCTGGCCGAGCTCAACGCCATCGTGCGGGCCCAGCCGGCGACTCACGACCTGAACGAACGCCGGCCGGCAGCGCCGACGCGACACTCGGTCGCCCGCGATGAAGCTCCGGCGGTGTCGCGGCCCGAGCCGGTGCGCCAGACGCCTCCGAAGGAGGCCGCCGCGCCCCAGCAGCCGCCCGCCCAGCGTTTCGTTGCCATGCCGGAAGTTCCGGTGGCGACCGCACTGCGTCCCTCGACGCCCACCCCAGCCGCCCCTGCCCGCCCGTCGGAACAGAAGGCGGAAGGCAGTGGCTGGCTCCGTGACGTGCTGCGCAACGCCTCCGGGCCGGCCGCTCCCGCAGCCACGCCCACGGCCCCGGCTCCGGCCGCTTCGCAGCAGGGGCTCTCGACCCTGACCGAGGAGATCGCCAAGGCGATGGACCAGGGTGCCCTGGCCGAGGCGTGGCAGCGGTACCAGTCGGGCGAGCAGAACGTCTTCTCGCGCCGCATCTACACGCTGACCGGCCAAGCGACCTACGACGAAGTCAGGCGGCGCATCCAGCGCGACCAGGACTTCGCCAAGACGGCCACCACGTACATGAGCGAGTTCGAGCAATTGCTGAAGCGCGCCGCGACGGGTGCCAATCCCGCCGAGGAAACCCGCGAGTACCTGCTCAGCGACCGCGGCCGCGTCTACACCATGCTCGCCCACGCCAGCGGCCGCCTCGGCTGACGCGACCGATCGTTGTCCAACTGTAAGGCCCCGCGGGAAACCGCGGGGCATTGCTTTTTCGCGACCTCCGCGCGCGGCGCACCTGGCCCTCTTCCTTCGACAAGCTCAGGATGAGGGCCGATGAGGTCGGGGGAGTAGTGAACGATGACCGCAAGTCTGCGAGCATGCGCCTGCTCGACCCGTTCGAGGTGAGGATGCGCATCGGCTCGGGCTGTAGGGTCCGGACCTAGCCCGCACCCGCTCGGTAGCGCTTACCCAAGCTTCGCCTCGCTGGTCTGCTTGGGAGCGTGCAGCGCGATGGAGAGGTAGATGAGCCCGGCGCCCAGCAGCGAGAAGGCGGCGGCCACGAAGTAGGCCTTGGCGCCGAGCAAGCCGATGAGCCACCCGAAGGCCACGAGGGCGATGACGCTCATGGCCTGCTGCAGCATCTGGAAGAAGCCCTGCGCTTCGGCCGCGATCTCGTCGCTGGTCCAGTTGGTGATGAACGTCATGCAGCCCAGGTAGCCGAGCGCAAAGGTGATGGAGTTCAGCGCCTGCAGCGGGATCAGGAACGCGATGTCCGGCTGCAGCGCCATGCAGGCCCAGCGGACGACGGCGGCGATGGCTGAAACGAGAATCAGCGACCGGGCCGAGAAGCGGCGGGCAAACGGCGCGAACGCGAACATCAGGCCCGCCTCGGCGATCGCGGCGACAGCGAGCAAGGCGCCGATGATGTCGGCTCCGAAGCCCTGCTCCATCCACAGCAGCCCCTGGAAGGCGTTGAGCACGATATGCGTGCCGAACACCATCGACCAGCCGACCAGCGGCAGGACGAAGAACGGCTGCATGGCGTCACGCAGGCGCCGGGCAGCGCCGGCGTGGGTAGGCACCTCCACGCCGCCGGGACCGCGGAAGCGCGGCAACTGGAACGTCGCAAGGGTACGCAGCAGCGACAGCCCGATGAACATCGGCAGGAAGATGCCGCCACCGGCCCAGGCGACGACGAAGCCGGTCGCCACCAGCATCAGCATGTAGCCGACCGTCCCCCAGGCGCGGATCGGCCCGAACTGCGAGCCGCGCCGGCGGGTCATCCGCATGGTCGCCGCATCGGTGACGGGGCCGATGGCCGCCGCCGGCAGGGACAGCATGGTCCAGACGATCAGGATGCCCCAGAAGCCGGAGACGAAGGGCAGCGCCAGCGGCAGCAGGCCGGCCAGCACACCGCCGATGACGATGACGCCGCGCCAGTCGGGCGCACTGTCGGCGATGCGGCCGACCGCCACGTTGAGCAGCAGCATGATCAGCGTCGGCAGCGCGTTGAGAACGCCGATCTCCCCGGCGCTCAGCCCCTGGTCGGCGAACCAGATGCCGCCATAGACCGTGACGACCGCGCCCGGCATGTATTGAATGAAATAGTAGAGGGTAGCCCGGAGTTCGGGACTGAATATGCCGCGCTCGGGCGCGACGAGGGTGGTCATCACTGGCCTCCTGGCCAAGCGTCAGGGAGCCGGCTCGGCGGCGGAAATGGTTTCGGGTTCGACGGGGTTGGGCGTGGGTGGCTGCAGGCGGATCGACAGCCACACCAGCAGCGCGCCGACCAGGGCGTAGCCGCCCAGCGCCACCCAGGCCCACGGCCCGAGTGCGCCATAGGCCCAGCCCATGCCGAGCAGCGCCAACACCGACATCGCCTGCTGCATCACGTAGGAGAAGCCTTGCGCCTCGGCGGCGATGTGCTCGCTGGTCCAGTTGGCGATGAAGTAGATGCCGCCCAGGTACCCCATCGCAAAGGTAACGGCGTGCAAGGTCTGGAGCGCGAACAGCACCGGCAGCGGCGGTGCGAAGGCGAGCGCCGTCCACCGGAACGAAGCGACGATGCAGGCAAAGATGATGATGTGGCGGGCGGAGATCTTCAGGTTCAGCCGCTTCCAGACGAACATCATCGTCGCCTCGGCGGCCGCCATGGTGCCGATCAGGGGCCCGATGAGGGCCTCTGGCACACCCTGGTTGTGCCATTCGAGAGCAGCGAAGGCGCCGAACGCGCCATGCGTGGAATAGAGCACGCCGAGGCCGACGAGCGTCAGCACGAACCAGGGTTTCAGCACCTGCTTCAGCGCCGTGGCGCCCTGCTTGTGGACCTGCACCCCGGCGGCGGCCTCGCCCTTGAAGCGTGGCAGTTGGAAGGAAAGGCCGGCGCGCAGCAGCGCCAGTGTGACGAAGAGCGGCACGAAGGCGTCGTCCCCGACAATGCCGATGATCGGCCCCGAGGCGATGCTGGCGACCATGAAACCGACGGTGCCCCAGGCGCGCACGCCGGCGAAGTTCGTACCGCGCCGCTGTGTCATCCGCAGCGTCGCCGCGTCAATGATAGGCACCAGCGCGAAGGCGGGGGTAATGGAGAGCATCCAGATCAGCAGGATGCCCCAGAAGCCGGAGACGAAGAACAGGCCGATGGGGACCAGCCCGGCGAGCAGGGACAGCACGATGATGACGCCGCGCCAGTCGCTGGCCCGGTCGGCGATGCGGCCCACCAGCTGGTTCACGGCAAGCATCAGCAGCACCGGCGCGGCGTTGATGATCCCGATCTCGTTGGGATCGATGCCGCGCAGCGCCAGCCAGACGCCGAAATAAACCGAGATCGCCCCGTTCGTTCCGAACACGGCGAAGTGG
>JBQCFF010000233.1:0-10565 GCA_051959485.1 Devosia sp.
TGGTCGAGTTGATCAGCCGGGCACCGGGCCGGGTGATCCTGTCGGGCGTCGGCAAGAGCGCTCATATCGCCCGCAAGGCCGCTGCAACGCTCGCCTCCACCGGCACGCCGGCGCAGTTCGTGCATGGCGGGGACGCCAGCCACGGCGACCTCGGCATGATCACCACAGCCGACGTGGTGGTGATGTTCTCGAAGTCGGGCGAGACGCGCGAACTCGAAGACCTCGCCAACTACTGCGTCCGCTTCGACATTCCGCTGGCGCTGGTGACGCAGAACACCGACTCCCGGCTGGGGCGGGCCGCCAACATCGTCGTGACCCTGCCCGACGTGCCGGAGGGTTGCGAGATCACCGAGGCGCCGACCACCTCCACGACGATGATGGCCGCGCTGGGTGACGCGCTGGCGGTGGTGCTGCTGCGGCGCCGCGGATTCAAGGCGGCCGACTTCCATGTCTTCCATCCGGGCGGCACGTTGGGAAGCGCGCTCCTTACGGTCGGCGAAGTCATGCACTGCGGTGACAAGCTGCCGCTGGTCCACGCCGGCGCGAGCATGGCGCAGGCGATCCTCGAAATGACATCGAAGGGCTTCGGCTGCACCGGCGTCGTCGACGGAGCCGGCCAGCTGGTCGGCATCGTCACCGACGGCGACCTGCGGCGCCACATGGCCAGCGGACTGCTCGAGCAGACCGCGGAAGCAATCATGACCGCCGCGCCGCGGACCATCGCGGGGCCGGAATTGCTGAGCGAGGCGTTGCGGCGCATGACCGCCCACAAGATCAGCGCCATCTTCGTCGTCGAGGAGGCGGCGCCGATCGGCATCGTGCATCTGCACGATTGCCTGCGCGTCGGCATCGCGTGAGCGAGCTGATCGTCATTCCGGCGCGCTACGGCTCGACGCGGCTGACGGGCAAGCCGTTGCACCCCATCGCCGGACGCCTGCTGATCGAACGCGTGGCGGGTGTCGCCATGCTGGCGGCGCGTGAACTCGGCGACGCGGAGGTGCTGGTAGCAACCGACGACATGCGCATCCTCGACGCCGTCAACGACCTCGGGCTCAACGCGGTAATGACGGCGGAGGAAATCACCTCCGGCTCGGGGCGGGCACTGGCGGCGATGCAGGCGACCGGGCGCGATTACTCGCTGGTGGTCAATCTGCAGGGCGATGCACCCTTCACCTCGCCTGCCCACATCGTCGAGATCGTGCAGGCGGCGCGCGAGAACGGCGCCGACGTGACGACCCCGGTGGTGCAGCTCGACTGGGCCCGGCTCGATGCCATGCGCCTGCACAAGGAGACGGCGCCGGCGAGCGGCACGACATGCCTTCGCGCCGCCGACGGCCGGGCGCTGTGGTTCAGCAAGGCGGTGCTGCCGTTCATGCGCAAGGAGGGCGACCTGAGGGAAAACCTGCCGTTCAGTCCGGTGCTGCAGCACATCGGGCTGTACTGCTACCGCCCGGCGGCCCTCGAAGCCTTTGAGGCAACCGAACCATCGCACTACGAGGTGCTGGAAGGGCTCGAACAGTTGCGGTTGCTGGAACTCGGCCTCGATGTGCGCGCGGTGATGGTCTCGCCGGCGCGCATCACCATGAGCGGGGTGGACAGCCCGGCGGACGTGGAGCGCGCGGAGCGCCTCATCGCCGAGCATGGTGACCCGTTCGTGGACTGGCGCGCATGACGCGGCTCTACATCGTCCGGCACGGCAACACCTTCGAAGCCGGCGAAGCGCCCCGGCGGATCGGCTCGCGCACCGACCTGCCACTGACGCAGGCCGGGTTGCTGCAGGCCGCGGCACTGGGCGTACACTTTTCCCGCGCCGGCATACGATTCGCCCGAGCTCTGTCGAGCGGGCTGAAGCGGGCGCGCGCCACCGGCGAGGCGATACTCGCGGCGCAACCGCATCCGTTGGTGCTGGAAACCGCGGAGTTCCTCACCGAGATCGATCACGGCCCGGACGAGAACCAGCCCGAAGAGGCCGTGCTGGCCCGCATCGGCCGGGCAGCGCTGGAGCTATGGGACAGCGACTCCGTGCCGCCGACGGGCTGGGAGGCTCGTCCGGATTGGCGGCGGGAATGCTGGCTGGAGTTTGCAGACGAGGCGCTGACGGCGCACCGGGACGATGCCATCCTGCTCGTCACCAGCGCCGGCGCAGCACGCTTCGCCTTGGCCGCCTTCGGCATGAGACCCGACGCAAACGCGGGAAGCCAGAAATTGCGCACCGGCAGCTACGGCCTGGTGGAGGCTGGCGGGGGCGGCAAGTTCCGGCTAGTGGAATGGGACCGGCGACCCGACCCACCCAACAGCTAGTTCGAGTTCTACCATGAGCGATGTTTCGATCATTGTGCCGTCCGGCCGCGAGATCGCGATCGGCAGCCGGCGACCGCTGGCCTTCATCCTGGGGCCGTGTGTGATCGAAAGCCGGGACCATGCGCTGCGGACAGCGAACTTCCTCGCCGAGATCGGCGACCGGCGCGGCATTCCCATCGTGTACAAGTCCTCGTTCGACAAGGCGAATCGCACCAGCGGCTCGAGCTTTCGCGGGATGGGGATCGAGGAAGCGCTGCCCATCCTCGAGGCGGTGAAACGCGAGACCGGCCTGCCGGTCACCACCGACGTGCATGAACGCGAGCAGTGCGCGATCGCCGCCGAGGTGGTCGACATCCTGCAGATTCCTGCCTTCCTTAGCCGCCAGACGGACCTGCTGGTCGCGGCGGCGGCGACGGGCAAGGTGGTGAACGTCAAGAAGGGACAGTTCCTCGCGCCCTGGGACATGAAGAACGTCGCGGCGAAGCTCGACCAGGCGGGCGCCTCGGGCGTGCTGCTCACCGAGCGCGGCACGAGCTTCGGGTACAACACGCTCGTCGTCGACATGCGCGGCCTGCCGATCATGGCCGAGACGGGCAAGCCGGTGATCTTCGACGCGACGCACTCCGTGCAGCAGCCGGGCGGCCGCGGCGAGAGCTCCGGCGGGCAGCGGGAATACGCGCCGGTGCTGACGCGGGCCGCAGTGGCCGTCGGCGTCGCCGGCGTGTTCATCGAGACGCACGAGGACCCCGACAACGCGCCGTCGGACGGGGCGAACATGATTCCGCTCGACCAGATCGACGGGCTGGTGACGGAACTGGTGGCGCTTGACCAGATCGCGAAGGCGCGGCGCTGACGGAGCAGGAACGTGGGCGCCTGGTCATGAGAGTTGTCGGGTTCAGACTTGCCGGACACAAGCGGCGGGTAGCAAAGTCGCTGTTCACCACCGCAGACAGCCTGCAGCTTCGGGGGATCAGCTGGCCCCGCTGGGGTGATTACCCTGAAACCGGGGCTCGGGCGGCGGTAGCGCTTGCGAGTGCGCGGACGCAGCGTCGTGCCGAGTGGATAAACCAGCTCCGACTTCGGATGTTCGGCCTGCAATACAACTACTGGCGCTGGTACTTTTCCAAGCGGAAAGGCGAACTTGCTGTCACCTGGAATGGCCTCGTCAGCGCGCGGCAAATCTTCATGCTGGCCGCCCGCGATGCCGGAGTCCGCACGCTGTTTCTCGAGCGCGGCCCCCTTCCGAACACGATAACCGCTGATCCCGTCGGGGTGAATTTCGCCAACGGACTGCCGCGTACGGCAGCGCCGTACCTCGCCTGGCTCGGCCGGCATCCCGAGGCCGACGGGGTATGGCGTCCGATCGCCGAACAATTGCAGCAGCGACGCTCCGCACCGCGCCGCAATGCGAGTGGCCGAGCACCGCCGCCGCTGGAGCAGCCTTTCGTCTTCCTGCCCCTGCAGAAGCAGGGAGATACCCAACTGCGGTTCTTCGGCCGGTCGTGTACCGGGGTCCGCGAGACGATCGCATTCGTCGGCAGCGCCGCCAGATCGCTGCCCGCCGGCTGGCATATCCGCCTGAAGCAGCACCCGAGCGACACGTCGCACTTTTCCGACCTGCTCGAAGCTTGTGCCGACCTACCGCTGTTCTTCGATAACGAAACCGATACGTTCACCCAGGTGCGGGCAAGTCGGCTGGTTCTGACGGTGAACTCCTCGGTCGGGCTGGAAGCGATGATGCTCGGCGCCAGTGTGGGGGTGATGGGAGAGGCGTTCTGGGCCATCCCCGGCGCCGTCGCTGAGGTGGGCTCCACCGCGGCCCTGGCGCAGTTGCTGGAGGATCCGGAGGCGAGCGTGCCGGACCTGGCTGTCCGCAACGCGCTGCTCAGCTTCCTCGTGGCGGAGTATTACCCTTCGGTGCTGCGCAACGCCGAGGGATCTCTCTCGATCTCCACTGCCGACAGGGAAAAGCTCGCCAGGCGCATCTCGGCAGGCGCCGTGCTGCGTGATGACGGAAGCACGCCATGAGCTCGACGAGGCCCATCAACGTCGTCTGCATCAAGTGGGGCGAGAAGTACCCCGCCTATTACGTCAATCGGCTCCATCGCGGCGTGAGGCGGTTCCTGGATCGCCCATTCACGTTTCATTGCTTCACGGATCGCGGGGATGGCATCGACAGCGGCGCCGTGCTGCACGACCTGCCGCGAGAAGACTTCGAGGCCGACCTGGTCACTGCCATGCAGCGGCGAGGCCGGAAGGGTGCCTGGCGGAAAATCTCACTGTTCCGTCCTGGGCTTGCGGGGATGACAGGCCAGATGCTGGGCTTCGACCTGGACGTGGTCATCACCGGCGACCTCGCGCCACTGGTTGATGCTGCACCTGCGAAGGTGGCGATGCGGCGGGAGTGGCGTTACGCGTGGAAGGGGTTGCCGGGCGGGCACGGGTCGGTGTTCGTCTTCGATCCGGCGCTGCATCCCTACCTGTATGAGGATTTCGCCAGGGATCCGGTCGGTTCCGTGGCGGCCAACAAGGGCAGCGAGCAATACTACACCTCGATGAGCGCCTATCGACGCGGCCAGCTCGCCTACCTGCCCAACGACCTGGTCGCGAGCTTCAAGTATGACGCCGCCCGGCCCTTTCCGCTGAACCACATCCTCGCACCGCGCCTTCCCGGCAACTGCCGGGTCATGTGCTTTCACGGTCGCCCGAAGATGGAGGAAGCGGTGGACGGGTTTCGCGGGGGGGCGCTTGAATCGACCCTGGCAGCGGACTGGCTTCGGCGGTACTGGGTCGACGCGTGAGCGGCGAAGCGCAGTCCGGTCACTCGTGCCAGAATTGCTCGACGAACGGTGCCCGCCGCAGATGCAGGTGGTGGTGGTGCATGACGTCGCGAGGCTTGGTGAGGCCGGAAAACGAAACGATGGCTTCGCCCTGACTAGGCAGCCGGGCCTCCCCGAACATAGCCAGCGTTAGACCGAGTGCCCCTGCCCGCTCGCCGAGCCGGAAACTCGGCGCCCTGGCGTTGCAGTCCCTGCGGAAGATGATGACCTTGTTGTGGGGGAAGTAGTCGAACTCCCGACCCGTATACAAATCTTCGAGCCACTTCTGGTCGCTGAAGGCGTTCAGGCCCGGCCGACCAGGAAATCTCGCAGCCGCCGCCGCGGGATTGGCGATATACTGATCCCAGATTTCGCGGTGGCTGCCGACTCGCACACGGTAAACGGCACTGTGGGCGCGAGACACTGACCGAGGGTTTCGGTGGCGGGCTATCACGAAGTTCAACTCGGGCTTCTCGAGCAGAAAATCGAGGCTCCCGACAATCACCATGTCAAGGTCGATGCATACGAGGTAGTCGTCCGGCCCGAGGCCCAGCGCGCCATCCGAAAAGGTGTAAAGCTTTGGCCCATTGCCGAAGCGCGATGCGGCCATGATCGGTACCGTCTCGATTTCCGGCACCAGGCCCTCCGCGTCATCTGTGATGCAGAAAAACCGGACGGGAACCGAAATGTTGCGCCTGATGGAAGCATACAGGATGTTCACGTCACGAGCGTCGTACCGGGTGCCCCACTTGTAGCAGACGATGTTTATCCGATTGAGCATCAGTTCGACCCCAGCAACTCAGCAGGTGCACCGAATAGCTCACCTCGTTCGGGGGTGTCCACCTCGTAGGGTCTAAGGAAGTGCGGGACGGTTGCCGTTGCGCACCAAGCTCCAGGTTGCCTGAGGACATTTTGACGGTTAACGCAGCAACCGGACGTCCACACCGAGGCGAGGAACGCCCGTTCATGCACGCGACCCCACCTTCCCTTGAGTCCGCTCCGCAAATCAAAGGCGTGGTGTTCGTGGCGATTGGCGTTATTGCGCTCGCGACGATCCTGCGGGTGCTGCTTGCCGTGGGACTGCCGGCGGGGGAGGACGAGGCTTACGCCATTGGCCTCGCGCGGCAGTTTTCGCTGAGCTACTACGACCACCCCCCGCTGCATTTCTGGCTCGTGGGCGGTTGGGCAAGGCTCTGGAACAACGAGAGCCTGTGGCTGCTGCGGCTGGCTTTCGTGGCGCTCGGGGCGCTCTCGTCCTGGCTGGCATTCGTGCTGGCGCGGCGGCTGTTCGGCCCGAAGGCGGGCCTGTGGGCGGTCGTGCTGTTCAACGTCGCACCGGTGTTCGGGGTCGCGCATGGCACGCTGGTGCTGCCGGACGGACCGCTGCTGGCAGCAAGCCTCGGCATGGCGGTGGTGCTGGCGCGGATCGTCTTCGACGATGACGGCTCGCCGCAGATTGGTCGCTGGGCCCTTGCCGGGGTGCTGGCGGGGTTGGCGCTGCTGTCGAAGTACCACGGTGTGCTGCTGCTGTTCGGGGCGTTCGCCTTCCTGCTGACAACCCGGCATCGGCGTCGGCTCGCGACCCCAGGACCGTGGGTGGCGGCGGCGATCGCCCTCGTGATGTTCGCGCCGGTGATCATCTGGAACTGGCAGCATGACTGGGCGTCGTTTGCCTTCCAGTCCGGGCGAAGCAAGGGGGATGAACTGGAACTCACCGGGCTGCTGCAGGCGCTGGCGGGCCAGGCGGCGTATCTCGTACCGTGGATCTTCGTACCGCTGGTGATCGTGCTGGGGCGGGCGCTACTGGGCGGGCCACAGCACGAGGCGCGCTGGCTGCTCGCCTGTCTCGGCACCCTGCCGATCGTCATCTTCACCGGCCTGGCGCTGCGCAATCCCGGCCTGCCGCATTGGCCGATGCCGGGCTGGCTGTTCGTACTGCCCCTGCTCGCAGAGTGGCTCGCCGGGGCGCGCCCCTTCGTCAGGGGCCTGAGCAAGGCGATCATGGCCGTGACTGCCCTCGCCGTCGTCGGCTTCGTCGGGCTTGCCGTCGCGCAGACGCGCTGGGACGTGCTCCACCTCGAGCCCGATCCGACCGCGCAGCTGCAGCCCTGGGACTCGCTGAAGCACGAGCTTGCCGCGCGAGGGCTCCCGGCGGACGACCACACGTTCATCGCCGCGCGCAACTGGCGGCACGCCGGGCGGCTCAACTACCTGTTCGGCAGGGAGGTCCCGGTGCTCTGCCTGTGCACCGACGCCCGGCATTTCCCCTACCTCAACCCGCCGGCCGACTATGCCGGCTGGACGGCCATCATCATCGACGCGCCGAAAGCGGTAGCCGACGATACGCCCTTGCCGAACTGGTTCGCGACCCTGACGCCGGCACAAGACGTCAGCCTCAGCAAGGCGGGCCGGGCGATCTACCCATTGAGCCTCAGGGTGGGCGCCGGGTTCAGGCCGCTGCCCTAACCAGCCGCCTCGGTTTCAGCAACCATGCGCGCGGCGCGGCGGCTCAGGCCGTCGACGGGTTTCCAGCGCCGGTGCATCCACAGCCAGTGGCCCGGGCGGGCACGCACCTCGCCTTCGACGAAGCGGTTGAGTTCCGCCGTCATCTCCAGCACGTCGCGCGCCTCGTTGCCGGTGCGCGGGTATCGTACGGCAGGATAGAAGATCACCTCGAAATGCGAGCCCTCGGTGCGGCGCACCGACATCGGCAGCACGGGGATGTCGAGCTTGCCGGCCAGCGTGGCGGGGGCGTGAGTGGTCATCGCGTCCTTACCGAACAGCGGTACCGGAATGCCTTGAGCGAGGTGCTGGTCGATCAGCATCACCACCGGCTCGCCCTGGCGGAGCGCGGAGAACAGCTGCCGCGTGCCCTCGGAGCCCTTCGGGATCTGCCTGTGCGCACCCATGCCCGCGCGCTTCTGCTCGATCCAGCGGGCGACCCACGGATTGTTCGGCGGCCGCGTAACGGCAGAGTACGGCACCTTCAGATGATGCAGCGCAATGCCCAAGATCTCCCAGTTGGAGAAGTGGCCGGTGGCGATGATCATGCCCTTGCCGAGTGTACGGGCCGATTCGAGGTGCTCGATCCCGACGACGCTGAAGCGTGACCAGGCAGCCGGCGCGACGAAGCGGTCGAGCAAGGCGATCTCTGCAATGATGCGGCCGAGATTTTCGTAGCTCGCGGTGAGCGTGGCGCGCACCTGGGCGTCGTCGAGGTCGGGATAGGCGGTTCGCAGCGTCTCGATCGTGGTCGAGCGGGTGCGGCCGAGGGGCGCCATGATGGTGCGGCCGAACCACGCACCGATTGCGGTTGCGCGGTCGATGTCGAAGAGGCGCAGCAGTCCGCTGAGCGAGAACAGTATGCCTGCATCGAGACGGTAGCGCAGGCGCTTCCAGTAGCCGGCCTGGGGAATGGCGGGCATCAGCGGCCGCCGAGGCCATGGCGCTTGTAAGCCTCGTGCGCTGCCTCGGCATTCGCATAGGGCTCCTGCCGGTCGACGTTCCAGTAGGTGAGCTCGTCGAGCGGGATGGGGACGCCGGTGATGGCGCAGCGCACGAAGCTGCCGGGGCGCACCACCACGTAGTCGGCGTCGAGATAGCGGAGCTGCGCCTCGGACGGGGAGAAACTCTTGTCGAAGATGTTCATGGCAGGGGCTCGCTTTGCTGCCGATCATATAGGCCGCGCCCGGCCGATTGGAAAGCGTCGGTGCGGCGGGCCGGCAGGGGAACGCGCCTGCATGGCCGCTTCCCACCTGCGACTTATTGCAACACTGCCGCTTTCTTGCCATATCGCCTGCACCTCTCCAGGGCGGGTTCGAATTGTCCGGCTTCATCAGGCTCGCCGGCCTCGACCAGGTGCCTCCTTCGCTGAAGGGCGCCATGGTCGCGATCGGCAACTTCGACGGCTGTCACCGCGGCCACCAGCATGTGTTCCGGGCGCTGAAGGCGCGCGCCGAAGTGCTTGGCGTGCCCGCTATCGTGCTCACCTTCGAGCCGCATCCGCGCGACGTGTTCGCGCCGGTGCCATTCATGTTCCGGCTCACCTATGCCGACCAGAAGGCGAGGGTCGCCGAGGCGCTGGGGCTCGACGGCATCGTGGTGCTGCCGTTCGACCTCGAGTTCTCGCACATCGTGGCGGAGGATTTCGTCACCCGCTTCCTCGTGGGGGCGTTGGAGGTGACCGGTGTTGCAGTCGGCGCGGATTTCCATTTCGGCCACAAGCGGCAGGGCACGCCGGACTTCCTCAAGGATGCCGGCCGGCGGCATGGCTTCGAGGTCGACATCCTCGACATGCTCGATGAGGGCGATGACCACATTTCGTCGTCCCGGATCCGGACGCTGCTCGGCGAGGGGAATGTGTCGGCCGCGAGCCAGTTGCTTGGCTACCACTGGTACCTCTCGGGTCCGGTGGTGAAGGGCGACCAGCGGGGCCGCGAGCTCGGCTTTCCGACCGCAAACGTGCCGACGCCGACCGGTTTCGGCCTGCTGCAGGGCGTCTATGCCGTACGCGCCCGCCTCGCAGACCGGCTGGTCGACGGGGTCGCCAGCTACGGCAAGCCGATGTTCAACAACGAGCGCCCGCCGTTCGAGACCTGGATCTTCGACTTCGACGAGGACATCTACGGGCAGACGCTCGAGGTGGCGCTGCTCGGACACGTCCGCGGGCAGGAGAAATTTCGCGGGCTCGACGAACTGATCGCGGCCGTGAACAACGACGCGGCCGCGGCCCGTCGCCAGCTGCAGGCGACGGTGCCGGTGTCGGAGCTGGACGCGCGGCTGGGATTCTTCCGGTAGGCCCAGCGTCCGGCCAGTCACTCGAATTCTTTCTGGCCCCGCAAGGGCGCGCTTGCTAAAAGCCCGCAGCTTTCAAGGTACATGTCCGATGAACGATCACGCTCCCGGCGGCGCGGAAACTGACTACAGCGCGACGCTCTTCCTGCCCCAGACCAATTTCCCGATGCGCGCCGGCCTGCCCGCCCGCGAGCCGGACTGGCTGAAGCGCTGGGAGGAGATGGACATTTACGGCCGCCAGCGTGCCGCGGCACAGGGCAAGCCGCTGTTCACCCTGCATGACGGCCCGCCCTACGCCAACGGCAACATCCATATCGGCCACGCGTTCAACAAGATCCTCAAGGACCTGGTGAGCCGGTCGAAGACCATGCTCGGCTACAACTCGGCCTACGTGCCGGGCTGGGACTGCCACGGCCTGCCGATCGAGTGGAAGGTCGAAGAGCAGTACCGCGCCAAGGGCAAGAACAAGGACGCCGTCGAGATCAACGAGTTCCGCGGCGAATGCCGCAGCTTCGCGCAGTACTGGGTCGACACCCAGCGCGAGGAGTTCAAGCGGCTCGGCGTGATCGGCGACTGGGGCAACCCCTACCTCACCATGAGCTTCGACGCCGAGGCGCAGATCGCCCGCGAGCTGATGAAGGTCGCGGCGTC
>JBQCFF010000234.1:0-2419 GCA_051959485.1 Devosia sp.
GCGCATGATGGCGACCTGGTTCCAGGGAAGCTACGAAGACTTCATCGCCATGAACGACGCGGGGTTCGCCAATGGCGTGCGCATCCTGCACATGCTGGGCGGCAGCGCCATCGAGCTATCCGCCTCGCGGGCCATCGCCCAGACGAAGATGACGATCTCCCAGCGCGCCGCCGTCGAAGGGGTGAGTTGCGACGTGGTCTGCACCGGCCGCTTCTACGATTTCTTCGAGCGGCGCGACGGCCGGTGGGGACTGGTGCTGCGCCAGCCGATCTACGAGAAGGACCGGCTGGACCCTGTCGACCCCCGGGCGGCGCCGGTGCTGGACCAGTCCCTGCTGGCCAGCTTCCCCGAGGGCTATCGGCACCTCGCCTACCTCCAGACCCGCATCGGCTACAAGGTGAAGCCCGACATGCCGGGGATCGACGGACCCGAACTCGACGCCCTCTACGCGCGCGGCCAGGCCTGGTTGGGCGGTGGAGCGATGTGACGCTGAAACCCGCATCGACATGAAGCTGATACCCGGCGACGCGAAAACTACGCCCGGCTGTAGAAGGCCACGGGCATGCCGCCCAGCTTCCATGCCGGCCAGAACTCCTGCAATGCCAGCCAAGAGTGGTTGTTGAACACGCGCTCGGTGTGTTCGGCGATGTTCACGAACGCCATGCGAATGGGCGCGCCAGACGTATCCGCCCGGATCTTGGCGAGCACAAGGTCAAGCGTGGCGGCGCCAAACGGATTGAAGAAATAGAGGGCGGTGGCTCCCTGGTAGTCGAAGTCCTGGGCGGCGACCTGGTAGACTTCAATGCTTGTCCTGCGACCGCGCATCTTCTGGCCGTTGACGCGCGCCTCTGCACAAAGCTCCGGCGACAGCTCGACGCCGACGACGGCGGCGCAATCCTGCAGTGCCGCGCAGCACAGCACGCGACCGCGGCCGCAGCCCACGTCGATGAACACGTCCGAGGGCGTGAGGGCCAGCGCCGCCAGCACGCTCCGGACATGCGGATAATCGACGGTGCCGTAAATCTGGGCGTCTGGAATGTCGGTTTCCAGGATGCCTCGGGTGTTGATGCCCAACGTCATTTCGGCGCGGATATTTTCCACCCGCCGCAGTCCCTTCAGGGTCCTGCGCCAAAGGGTCGATGAGGAGGCGCCAAGCTGGCTGAACACTGCTGTATCTCGCGATCGCTGACGGTCCAGCACCCTGAACCGCAGCGAGCGCCCTGAGGAATAGCCCGTCTGCGCTATTCCAGCGGCACCTCCCAGGGTCAGTGCGCCGTATCGAGGCGGCGGCCGTCTTCCACCGAGAAGATGT
Source organism: Devosia sp. (assembly GCA_051959485.1). GTDB lineage: Bacteria > Pseudomonadota > Alphaproteobacteria > Rhizobiales > Devosiaceae > Devosia_A. The sequence continues at coordinate 1,313 of JBQCFF010000234.1, forward strand.
GCAGGGCGTCGGCGCCGAGGGCAAGGTGGACGGCGGTGCCGCTGGGCAGCTCGCCGGTCGAGGTATCGAGGGCGATGATGCGGCTGCCATTGGCATCGGCATGGATCAGGCGGCTGGCTCCCAGCTCCTCGACATAATCGACCACCGCGTGCACCGCGCCGGCCGTCTCGGGATGGGCCCGGCGCACCGCCTCGGGACGAACCCCCAGCACCACCTTGCGGCTCGGCACCCGATGACCGTTGAGCGAGGAGACATCGAGCCTGCCGCCCTGCCCGTGCCGGAACTGCCCGTCGGCGTCGAACTCGCCCTCGAGCAGGTTCATGGCCGGCGAGCCGATGAAGTCGGCGACGAAACGGCTGGCCGGGTGGTTGTAGACCTCCGTGGGGCGGCCGATCTGCTCGACCTTGCCGGCATTCATGATGATCAGCTTGTCCGCCAGCGTCATTGCCTCGACCTGGTCGTGCGTCACGAAGACCGACGTAACGCCGAGGTCGCGATGCAGCCGGCGGACTTCGGCGCGCATTGCGACGCGCAGCTTGGCGTCGAGGTTGGAGAACGGCTCGTCGAACAGGAACACCTTGGGCTCGCGCACCATGGCCCGGGCCATGGCGACGCGCTGCCGCTGCCCGCCCGAGAGCTCGCCCGGCCGGCGATCGAGGAAGGTCTCAAGCCCCACCGACTGGGCGACCTTCAGCACCCGCGCATCGCGTTCCGCCTTGGCGACTTTCGCGACCTTGAGCGAGTAGCCGATGTTCTGGCGCACGGTCATGTGCGGGTAGAGCGCGTAGTTCTGGAACACCATGGCGCAGCCCCGCTCGCGCGGCTCGAGCTGGTTGACCACCGTGCCGCCGATCGAGATTTCGCCCGAGGTGATCTCCTCGAGCCCGGCAATCATGCGGAGCAGCGTGGACTTGCCGCAACCCGACGGGCCGAGGATGACGACGAACTCGCCCGCCTCGATCTCGGCGTCGACGCCGTGGATGACGGCGGTCTTCGCATAGTTCTTCTTCACGCCCTTGATGGAAATCTGCGCCATGGGTCTATCCAATCACTTGTCGCGGGAGATGAGGCCACGCACGAACCAGCGCTGCGTGAAGGCAACGACGA
>JBQCFF010000235.1:0-2937 GCA_051959485.1 Devosia sp.
GGTGCGCGCGCTGGTCAAGCAGGCCCTTCCCGATGTGGTCGAGGAGTGGAAGTGGGAGAACCCGGTCTGGAACAAGGACGGCATCATCTGCACCGGCGAGAGCTACAAGGCGGCGATCAAGCTGACCTTCCCCAAGGGCGCCTCGCTGCCCGACCCGAAGGGCCTGTTCAACTCCAGCCTCGAAGGCGCCACCCGGCGGGCGCTCGACATCCGCGAGAACGACGAGATCGACGAGGCGGGACTGAAGCAGTTGTTCGTCGCCGCCGCCGAGCTCAACGCCGCGAAGGCGAAGAAATGAGGGCGCCGGCCGATGCCCCGGAAATCCGTGCGGTGGTGATCGAGCGGGAGATGCCGTTTCCCGCCGAGCGGATCTGGCGCGCGCTGACGCAGCCGCACCTGATCGCCGAATGGCTGCTCAAGTCGGACTTCCGGCCCGAGGTTGGGCATGCCTTCCAGTTCACGCAGGATTGGGGCGCCGTCGACTGCCGGGTGACCGAGGTCGAGCCCGAACGGTCGCTCGCCTACACCTGGGCGGCCTTCGGGCTGGAGAGCACCGTAACATGGACGCTGACCCCGACGGGCCGCGGCACCAACCTGCGGATGGAGCAGGTCGGCTTCCGCCGCGACCAGGAAGAAGCGTATCGCGGTGCCCGCGCCGCCTGGGGCAACTTCATCCGCCAGCTTGAGACCGTGCTGGAGCGGCAGGACACCTAGGCCGTTCAGAAACCGTTCATCGCCGTGGCAAAAATCGCGACCAACTAAGGCGCCGAGTCATTTCACTGAACGAAATCAACGCTATGACATTTCGCAACCTGCCACAATTTCCGGTCGGACTCGTTCAGTCCTCCAGCAGGTAGGCGCCCTTGCGGCTGGCCAGCACCGTCGTGCCGACGATCTTCATGATGCTGGTCCCGCGCGGAGCGTACTTGTGCAGGCGGCGGGACAGCACGAAGCCGTCGGTGCCGGCGAGGATCGGCGTGCGGGCCATGTACGCCTCGGGCCCGTCGAGCGCGATCAGGTCCGCGACCGGCTGGCCCTTGCTGACGCGCTCGCCGAGCTCGACCCGGTAAGCCACGAGGCCGGCGCGGTCCACGCGGACGAACTCGGCGGCCTCGAGTGGCGTCGCGCCGGCTGAGCGGCTCGGCGGCGCCCCGGCGTCGGCATCGATCAGGTTGCGGCCGCAGAGAAAGCCCCAGAGGCGGCGGGCATCGTCGGCGCCGGTCGTGTCGAAGACATCGGCCTGGCCGCGATACTCCAGCGTGGCGGTCGCGCTCGCCATCGGCACGGGCTTGCCCGGGTTGGCCTGCGCCACCTTGCGGTAGAGCTGCGGCAGCACCTCGTCGAACGAGCCGCCCCCGGAATCCGCAGCGGTAAGCGTCGCGGCAGCCCCCATCCAGTCGGCGAGGTCCTGCAGCTCCGGCATCAGCTCGGGCGAGGTGAAGATGTGGATCAGCGAGTCGTCGTCGCAGTGCAGGTCGAGCACGAACTCGGCGTCATGGGCTTCGCGCAGGACCAGCAGCCGGAGCTGCTCGGCGGCGGTACGGGGCACCTGCGCGTCGATCCAGCGGGCCACTGCCGCCCGGATCAGGTTGACGTTGAACCTCTCGTCGTCGCCAAGCCGGCCGGCAAGCTGCGTGCGGAGCAGGGTATACAGGTCGGGCCAGCGGCGGTTGTAGTTGATGCCGGTGTTGGTGTCGTAGCGGCCGATGTGATGGCGCAGCGACTGCTGGCCGAGCCCGAGCGGGTTGACGATCGGCATGACGGTGAAGCGAGCCCGCAGCAGCCCCCGGTCGTCGGCCTGCCGCAGCATGGGCAGCAGGTGGTGCAGCACCATGGTGCCGGGATGCTCGTCGGCGTGGAGCGCAGCCTGCAGGTGCACCTTCTCCGGCGCGTCGGCAGGGCCGATCACGTAGTAGGTGAACTCGGTCACCGCACCGGGCGTATCGCCCCTGAGCGGCACTACCTTACGTTCAAAGCTCATTGGTTACCTCGCCTGGCGGCTGACCCGGAAGCGGATCGGTGTGGCGCCGGGCATGTGGCGCGTCAGCCGGCGGTACACGAGTCCGAAGACGAAGAAAATGCAGAGCGAGATGGCGAGGAAATACAGTGCCGCCACCGGGAAGTGGAGGAAGGCGTTGTAGTCGCGCTCGAACAGCTCGCCGGCCATGTTCATCAGGTCCTTCTGGTCGCCGATCACCGGCAGGGTGAAATAGACCAGCGCGGTGGCGTGGAACAGGAATACCACCTCGTTGGTGTAGGCGGGCCAGGCGATGCGGATCATGTGCGGCCAAGTGACCGACCGGAAGAGTTGCGCGCGGCCCATGCCGTAGGCCCGCGCCGCCTCGATCTCTCCCTTCGGGACGGTGATCAGCGCGCCGTAGAGGATCTCCGCCGTGTACGCGGTGGTGTTGAGCGCGAGGATCGCCGGTCCGAGTATCAGCGGGTTGAGCACGATCGTGTCGATGCCCAGCGGCTTCCACAGGCTGAGGTTGAACGCCAGCGCCAGCGAGTAGAACATGAAGAGCTGGATGAAGAACGGCGACCCGCGGAAGGCGTAGATGTAGCCGCGGCAAAGGTTGGAGATCAGCGGGTTGGGGGACGCCTTGCCCAGCGCGAAGAAGATCGCCAGCACGAACCCCACCGGGATCGAGGCGAAGGCGAAGTAGATGTTGAAGAGTGCCGGCCGGGCCAGCAGCACGATGTCGTTGAGGATGGGCTGCAGCAGGTCCATCAGCTGGGCCTCGCGATCGCCATGCCGCGGCTGGCCCAGCGGGTGAGGGCGGCGAACACCTTCTCCGACACGAAGGTCAGCCCGATGTAGAAGACCAGCAGCACCATGTAGTAGGCCCAGCGCCAGTCCGGGTGGATGAACCCGGCGGAGCGCGAGAAGTTCGGGGCGCCCAGCCGGTCGGCGAGCTGGACGATGTCGGCGATCTG
>JBQCFF010000236.1:0-6063 GCA_051959485.1 Devosia sp.
GAGTACGTGCCGTCTGGGCCGGCGGTCAGCCGACCGCCTTGGTCAGGTAGGCGACGGCGTCGCCGAAGGTCTGGATCGATTCCGCGGCATCATCCGGGATCTCGACGTTGAATTCCTCTTCGAAAGCCATGACCAGCTCGACCTGATCGAGCGAGTCAGCGCCCAGATCGTCGATGAAGCTGGCCTTATCGACGACCTTCTCCGCATCGACGTTGAGGTGATCGACAACGATCTTGCGGACGCGATCAGCGATATCGCTCATATTTGACTTCCCTTGTTACAGACTGTGCTTCGTTGCTACTCGGTCCGCGGTGCTGCCGGAAGACCCATGCGTTCGCGGACCCTGCCGCCAATGCGGCCGACTGTAGGCCAGGGGTCCACGCCCTCGCAAGGGTGGTCCGGGCCCGAAATCAGGCCGGGGCGTAACATACTTCCCCGGCCTTTGCCATATTCCGTGGAAGCCGGAATCTCCTGCCTCCACGGCATTCTTCAGAGCATCAGCATCCCGCCGTTGACGTTGAGCGTATGCCCGGTGATGTAGCCGGCCTCGCTGGAAGCGAGGAAGACCACGGCCGCTGCGACCTCCTCGGCATGGCCCAGCCGACCGGCCGGCACCTTGCCCAGAATGCTTTCGCGCTGCTTGTCGTTCAATTCGTCGGTCATCGCCGAGCCGATGAAGCCCGGCGCCACGGTGTTCACCGTGATGTTGCGCGAGGCGACCTCGTAGGCCAGCGCCTTGCCCATGCCGATGAGCCCGGCCTTGGACGCCGCATAGTTCCCCTGCCCCGGGTTGCCGACCACGCCCACTACCGAGGTGATGCCGATGATGCGGCCGAAGCGCTGCTTCATCATCCCACGCAGCACCGCCCGGGTGAGATGGAAAGCCGAGGTGAGGTTCACCGCCAGCACTTCATCCCACTCCTCGTCCTTCATGCGCATGAAGAGGTTGTCGCGGGTGACGCCGGCGTTGTTGACTAGGATGTCGATGCCGCCCAGTTCCGCTTCGGCCGCGGGCACGAGCTTGTCGACGGCGTCGAGGTCCGACAGGTTGGTCGGGATGATCGGATGATCGCCACCACCCAGCGCCGCCCGGGTTTCCTCGAGCGCGCCGACACGGGTACCGCTCAGCGCCACGCGGGCGCCATGCGCCGCCAGGGCCTTGGCAATCTCGCGACCGATGCCGCCCGAGGCGCCGGTCACGAGGGCGCGCTTGCCGGTCAGATCAAACATTCAGCGGCTCCTTTGCAGAGTCTGGTTCAGTTAGGGGGCGGCAGCTCAACCGGCCAACTCGGCCACAAAGGCGTCGACATCCGCGGGCGTGCCGATCGACACGGCGGCAGTTTCCGGCGCGATGCGCTTCGCGAGGCCGGTCAGCACCTTGCCGGCGCCGAGCTCGACCAGCTGGGTGACGCCACCGTCCTTCACCAGCCAGTTCACGCACTCGGTCCAGCGCACCATGCCGGTCACCTGCTCGACCAGCCGCTGCTTGATCTCTTGCGGGTCGGAGATCGGCGCTGCCAGCACGTTGGCCACCACCGGCACCACCGGCGCGTTCACCGTCACCTGGTCGAGCGCATGTTCCATCGCATCGGCCGCCGGCCGCATCAGGGCACAGTGGAAGGGGGCGCTCACCGGCAGGGGCAGCGCCCGCTTGGCTCCGGCGGCCTTGAGGATTTCGATCGCCCGGTTCACGGCGCCGGCATGGCCGGAAATCACCACCTGCCCCGGCGCATTGTCGTTGGCGACGCCGCAGACCTCGCCGTCACCGGCATCGTTGGCGGCGCGCAGCACCGTCTCCAGGTCGAGCCCGAGGATGGCCGCCATCGCGCCCTGCCCGACCGGAACCGCCTGCTGCATCGCCTGGCCGCGCGTCTTCAGCAGCCGCGCTGCATCGGCCAGCGAGAACGCCCCGGCTGCCGCCAGTGCGGAGTACTCGCCGAGCGAGTGGCCGGCCACGTACGCCGCATGATCCTTGAGCGCCACGCCGCGGCTCGCCAGCACGCGCGTCACCGCGACCGAGACCGCCATCAGCGCCGGCTGGGCGTTCTCGGTCAGCCGCAGCGTCTCGTCCGGGCCCTCGAACATGAGCGCCGAGAGCTTCTGCCCGAGCGCCTCATCCACCTCGGCGAAGACGTTGCGCGCTTCCTGGTAGGCGTCTGCGAGGTCCTTGCCCATGCCGACAGCCTGGCTGCCCTGGCCGGGGAAGGTGAATGCACGCTTGGTCACGACAGGGTCTCCGCCTTTGTTCCTGCTGGCCGGCAAACTAGGCCGTGGCCGGACAGGCGTCCAGTTGGCGGCGGCGTGTGCCTGCGGGGTAAGGCAAAGTCAAGGCGAGGTCAGTCGAACTTCACCGCCGTGGTGTTGGCGCCGCAGAGCAGCACGCCGACGCGCTCGTCCCTCGCCGGCACGTACTTGCCCGACAGCAGTGCCCCCATGGCTGCTGCGCCGCCGGGCTCGGCCACCAGGCGAAGCACGTCCCAGATGCTGCGCTGCGCGGCGACGATCTCGTCGTCGGTGAGCAGCACCGGCGGCTCGAGGAACCCCGAGAGCGCCAGGCAGGCGTCGCCGATCCGCTTCGCGCCGAGGCTGTCCGCCGCGACGCCGCTCACCGGCACGTCGACCGGCGCGCCGGCCGCCATCGCCCGGGCCAGCGTCGGCGCATTCTCGGGCTCCACCCCGACGATCCTGACCTTGCCTCCGAGGGCCGCCGCGATGCCGCCGATCAGCCCGCCGCCGCCGACCGCGACCAGCAGCGTATCGAGCTCGGGCGCCTGCTCCAGCCACTCGAGCCCCACCGTCCCCTGCCCGCTCAGCGTGTAGAAGCCGTCATAGGCATGCACCTCCGGCAGCCCGCGCTCGGCGGCGAAGGCGCGGCTCGCGGCGTAGGCGTCGGCATAAGTATCGCCGCCGACGACGATCTCCGCCCCATACTGCCGGATGCGTTTGATCTTCGCCGGTGACGAGATCGACGGCACGTAGATGTAGGCCCGGATGCCGAGCTTCATCGCCGCATAGGCGACCGCCGCCCCGTGGTTCCCGCCCGAGGCCGCGACCACCCCGTTCGCCGCGCCCGCCCGCATCAGCAGGTTGGCGAAGGCGCCGCGCGCCTTGAACGTCCCCGAATGCTGCATGAACTCGAGCTTGAAGGTCAGCGGCGCACCGGCAAGCCCGAAATCCTCCGCCCCCGTCGTGAACACCGGCGTCCGCCGGATGTAGGGCCGGATGATCGGCTCGGCGGCGAGAATGGCGTTGCGGTCGGGGATGGTCTGCGTGGTGGTCATGGCATCAGTCTATTAGTCGCACACAAATCTGTGGAGTGGTTGGAGCTATCATTCCTTCCACGCATAAGACGCAGCAGACTGCCCAGGGAGGAGGTACTAGCATGCGCTACTGGACTGCAGGACCCGTCGAGTTATTTTTGATAGATCGTCGTCTGAGTTTTGACGAGTACTCACGACGTGAATTTTGGGCAGACGTTGACTCCGACCATGAAGGAATTTCGGAAGCTTGCGGCTGCTATGTCTTCGCTATGCGCCGTGGAAATTCTTACGTGCCCTGGTACGTTGGAAAGGCAGAGCGTCAGACGTTCAAGCGGGAATGTCTGACCGAGGACAAGGTCCGAAAATATGAGGAAGTCCTGCTAACTCAGAAGGGCACTCCTACCCTCTCGTTTTACGGCAGAGTAACGCGAGAGAGACTCGCCTACTCCCGCCCCAGCACCTCCCAACATCGCGACATTCGATACCTGGAACGACTCCTTATTTCGCATGGGGTCAAGCGCAACAAGCACCTGATCAACATTCAGGACACGCGGCTGCAGCGAACGCTCGAAGTTCCTGGGTTGCTGAACACCCGGCAGGGTAGGCTTCGCACAAGTGACTTGCTGCTGAAGGAAATGTTTCGCTACTGATGCCTCCCTTGCCATCCGGCGGCTTTTCCCTTATGTCCCGCCTCGCATTCGTTCGGCCGGGGGCTGAACGGAGGGTTTCGGCGTTGCCGGAGCAGGGTTCGTCCCGTCCTCCCGTGTTCCCGCTCTTTAGAAGACTGCTTTGGTGCCTTTCCGGCTTCAAAGGGGCTCCGCGCCGAGTGCTTGCAGTGTTGAACCACTCGAGAAGGAAGGCGCTACATGGCCCTCTACGAGCATATTTTCCTGGCCCGCCAGGACGTTTCGCCGACGCAGGTCGAGGAAATGACCGCAGCGCTGACTGCTGTCATCACCGAAGGCGGCGGCAAGGTCACCAAGAACGAGTACTGGGGCCTGAAGTCGCTCTCGTACCGCATCAAGAAGAACCGCAAGGCCCACTACACCCTGCTCAACCTCGACGCGCCGCACCAGGCGGTCGCCGAGATGGAGCGCCAGATGGGCATCAACGAAGACATCCTGCGCTTCATGACCATCCGGGTCGATGAGCTCGAGGAAGGCCCGTCGGCGATGATGCAGAAGCGCGACCGCGACGACGAGCGTGGCGACCGTCCGGGTGGCCCGCGTGGTGACCGCGGCGGTTTCGACCGCGGCAGCCGCCCGCCCCGCCGGTTCTAAGTTTTCGGAAGGAAGAGCCAAATGGCCATCAAAGACCTGACCACGACCACGGCCCGCCGTCCGTTCCAGCGTCGCCGCAAGACCTGCCCGTTCTCCGGCCCGAACGCGCCGAAGATCGACTACAAGGACGTCCGCCTGCTGCAGCGCTACGTTTCCGAGCGCGGCAAGATCGTCCCCTCCCGCATCACTGCGGTTTCCGCCCTGAAGCAGCGCGAACTGGCCCGTGCCATCAAGCGCGCCCGCTTCATCGGCATCATGCCCTACGCCGTTCAGTAAGAACCGTAGCGCACGCGTTGGGGTCGCGGATGGTCCGCGGCTCCTAACTGCCCCAGAGGCAGGACAGCAAAGGACAGACCCATGAAAGTCATTCTGCTCGAGCGCGTTGGCCGCTCCGGCCACATCGGCGATGAAGTCAACGTCAAGGACGGCTTCGCCCGCAACTTCCTGCTCCCGCAGGGCAAGGCGCTGCGCGCCACCGAGGCCAACCGCGCCAAGTTCGCGCGCGACCGCGCCGACATCGAGAAGCGCAACCAGGAGCGCCGCGAGGCCGCTGCCGGCATCGCCGATGGCCTCAACGGCCACACCGTGGTGATGATCCGCCAGGCTGGTGAAACCGGCCAGCTCTATGGCTCAGTCGCCTCGCGCGACATCTCCGACGCGCTGTCGGCCGACGGCTTCACCGTCGCGCGCTCGCAGGTCGATCTCGCCACCCCGATCAAGACCATCGGCCTCCACACCGTGGCGCTGAACCTCCACGCCGAAGTTGCGGTGAACATCACCGTCAACGTCGCGCGTTCCGAGGACGAGGCGACCCGCCAGGCCGCCGGCGAAGACCTCACCGCCATCAACTACGACGACGAGGCGGCCGTGGAGTTCGCGGCCGGCCAGGCCGAGGCCGGTTCGGCCGCCGACGACGCCTACGAAGCCGAAGCGTAAGCCCCGGCACCAGACCATGCGAGAAGGCCGGGAGCGATCCCGGCCTTCTTCGTTTGGGCTCCTGGTTCGGGCGCAGGACGGGACGTCACCCGAATCGCGCTAGAGGCAAGCGCGCCGCACTGGCTCGTGAATCGTTGGCGGGCGCGGGATACCCCCGCTTTCAACAGTGATCACAGCGCGTGCCAGCCGGCCCGCCGGCAGACATAATATGTGTCGCCTGCCGCGCTGCGGCTGGTAAACGAATCCTTTACGTCCGTGAGCCGAGAATCCCGAGTCGAAATGGTCGATACGAACGTCCATCGCCTGCGCCCGGAAGAGGAGAAGCCCTTCCGCCTTGCCCCCCACAACGTGGAGGCCGAGCAGGCGCTGCTGGGCGCGGTGCTGGTCAACAACGAGGCGTTCTACCGCGTCTCGGACTTCCTGATCCCCGAGCATTTCTACGAGCCCATCCACCGCACCATCTACGAGGTGCTGGGCAAGATCATCCGCGCCGGCAAGACGGCGACGCCGATCACCGCCAAGACCTATCTGGGCGAGCAGCTCACCGCCGAAGTCACCATGGCGCAGTACCTGGCGCGGCTCGCCGC
>JBQCFF010000237.1:0-2457 GCA_051959485.1 Devosia sp.
TCCACCACCAGCCCGGTGGCGATCACCAGCGCCAGCAGCGTCAGGATGTTGAGCGAGAAGCCGAAGGCATAGATGCCGGCGATCGTGCCGATCAGCGCCACCGGTATGGTGAGCGCCGGGATGATCGTCGCCCGCCAGTCGAGCAGGAACAGGAAGATGATCAGGATCACGCCCACCACGGCGATCAGCAGCGAGCGCTCGACCTCGTGGATGGCGCCCGAGATGAAGACGGAATCGTCCGACGAGATCTTCACCTCGACGCCGGGCGGCAGCGCCGTCTTCAGGTCCTCGACGGCCTGCTTCACGCCCTCCGAGATCTGCACCGTGTTGGATTGCGCCTGCCGCACGATGCCGAGCCCGATGCCCGACTTGCCGTCGCTCCTCAGCCCCGAGTTCGAGGCGCCGGGCGAGAACACCACGCTTGCCACGTCGCCGAGCCGGGCCTTGCCCTTGATGACGATGTTCTCGAACTCCTCCGGCGTGTTCACCTCGGCGATCGCGCGGATGGCGATGTTCTGGTTGGTGCCGTTGAGCGAGCCGGCCGGACTGTCGAAGGCGATGGTCGAGAGCGCGTTGCGGACGTCGCCGACCGTCAGCCCCAGGCTCGCCAGCTTCACCTGGTCGACGTCGATCTCGAACACCTTGTCCTGCGTGCCGTTCACCTGCACGTCGGCGACGCCCGGAACCGCCGCGAGCCGCTGCTCGATCACGTCGTCCACCAGCGCCGTGAGCTCGTCATTGCTCAACCGGTCCGAGGTCACGGCGAGCTGGATGATCGCCTGCGCGTCGGAATCGGCCTTGATGATGGTCGGCTCGTCAGCACCGTCCGGCAGCCGGTTGGTGATCCGGCTCAGCGCGTCGCGGATGTCCGAGGTGGCGTTGTCGAGGTTGGTGCCGTCCTTGAAGGTCAGCGACACCCGGCTGCGCCCGTACGACGAGCTCGACGAGATGGCCGCGACGCCCTGCACGCGGGCCACGGCCCCCTCCACGGCCGAGGTGATCTCCCGGTCGACCGTTTCGGCCGAAGCGCCGGTGAAGTTCGTCGACACCGACAGGGTAGGGCGCTCGACGCTGGGCAGCTCGCGGATCTCGACGCCGAAGAAGGCGGCGAGCCCCGCCACGATGATCAGCGCGCTGACCACCACCGCCAGCACCGGCCGGCGCACGAACAGCGCCGCGATGGCGCCGCCGCGCTCGTTCTGTGCCTGGATGCTCAAAGCGCGCTCGCCGGCTGGGCGCCGCCCTTCCTGCCGCCGCCACCCCCGGCGTCGGCCACCTCGTCCAGGAGCCGCACCGTGGCGCCGGCGGTGAGCTGCTGCACGCCCTGCGTCACCACCTGGTCGCCCTCGCGCAGCTCCGCCTTCACCAGCACGCCGTCCGAGTTGCGCTGGATGATCTGCACCGGCACCCGCTGCACCTTCTGCTCGGCGTACTTCCACAGGTACGCGCCGTCGCTCGACCATTGGATGGCGAGCGGGTCGACCGACGGGAAGTTCTCACCGGGGAAGCTCATCGACACCGAGAAGCTCATCCCGGGCTTCAGCTTGCCGTCGGCGTTGGGAATGTTGGCCTCGACCTGCAGCGTCCGGCTGGTGGGGTCGATCCGGTTGTCGACTGCACTGACCTCGCCGGCGATGGTCTGCCCTGGCAGCGCCACCGCGGCGGCCGTAACCGGCATGCCGACGCTGATGGAGCCGGCATAGCGCTCCGGCACCCAGAAGCTCACCCGGATATGCGACGTATCTTCCACCGTGGTCACCACGGTCTGCGGTGTCACCGCATTACCCGGGCTCACCTGGAACAGGCCGACGGTGCCGGCGATCGGCGTCGAGATCGTCCGCTTCCTGAGCGCCAGCTCGGCGTTCTTGAGTTCGAGCTCGGCGGTGTTGAACGCCAGCTGTGCGGTGTTCACCTGCACGGTGGTGGCATTGTTGGCGCCGGCCAGCGACTTGGTGCGGTCGAGCGTTCCCTGCGCGTCGTCGAAGCTCAGCTTCGCGCGGTCATGGGCGATCTGCTCGGCCTCGGCATCGAGGCTGCCGATCACCGCGCCGGCCTGCACTTCCTGTCCAGGCTGCACCGAGATTTCCGCCAGGGTGCCGGCCGCCGGGGAGACCACCGTCACCGAATGCGCCGCGGCCCCTTCGCCGATCGCCGTGAGCTTGTCGTTGATGGTCGCAAGCAGCACCGGCGCCGTCACCACCACCATGGTGCGCGCGCCGCCACGGCCGCCGAAGCGCTGGCCGCCACCGGGTCCGCCGCGCTCGGCTCCTGCACCCTGGCCGCCCGGCGTCGCTGCCGCCTCGACCGGCTGCGCGACCGGCAGGTTGATGCCCAGCCGCGCCAGTTGCTCCGGCGCCCCGGGGACCAGGAACACATAGGCGACCGCTGCCGCCCCCACGATGACGAGCGAAACCAATATCTGCCGGATCAAGCGACCTTATCCCAACGCAACCGGGC
>JBQCFF010000238.1:0-3647 GCA_051959485.1 Devosia sp.
TCGCCATGCACGTACTTGGCATCGATGATCGGCTGGGTGAGCGGCCGGTCGGCGCCCATGTGGACGGGGATGTCGACCCCGAGATGGGCGCACACCGCGAGCAGGTTCGTCGTCGCCTGGTCGCGACCCACATTGCCGAACACGGTGGTGATGAGGTCCGGCACCTTGCCGTTGGCGACCAGCATGATCAGCGCCTGCGCGTCGTCGACGCCGCCGTCGCTGTCGAAGATGAACTTACGGGACAAACTAGGCTACTTCCTTCCTGGTGGTCTGCTCGACCAGTTGCTTGGCCGCGGCCACCCGATCCCAGAACGCCCGGTAGGTGGCCGAGTACTCGTGGCGGATCGTAGCATAAGGTTGGCGCGTGAGCTGCCGGTCCCGCACCAGTTGCTCGCCCGCTACCCACAGGTGTCTGAGGTCCCGCCCGGAGCCGGAATAGACCAGCAGCGTCTCGGGGTCCGGGGTTTCGGAATAGCCGGGGCCGCGCAGGTCGAAGGCGGCGATGTCCGCCGCCTTTCCCACCTCGAGGCTGCCGATCTCGTGCTCGAGGCCCAGCGCCCTCGCCCCCTCGATGGTTGCCATGCGCACCAGTTCGCGCGACGAGATCGGCTGCGCCCGGCGCTCGCGGTGCGAGGCGACGAGGCCGGCGACCCGCATCTCGGCGACCATGTCGTAGGAATTGTTCGCCGCGACGTTGTCGGTGCCGAGCGCCACGGTGACACCGGCTTGTCGCAGCGCCACCGCCGGGCAAATGCCCTCGCGGCCGGAGCGCAGGCCGGCCGACGCGCAGTACGCCACCGAAGCCGCCGGGGCGCGGGCGAACACGGCGATGTCCTCGGCGCTGAGGTCGAGGCAGTGCGCGGCATGGATGCGGCCGTGGAAGAAGCCGAGCTGCTCGAGCGCCGCCGTGGCGGTCTTGCCGTAGCGCTGCCCGGTCTCGGCGTTGTCCTCGGGGCCGGCGGCCATGTGGAGGTGCAGCCCGACGCCGAAGCGGTTCGCCACCTCGACCTCCTGCAGCAGCAGGGCCTCGGTGTTGTCGACATAGGGCGCATGCGGCCCGAACCACGGGATGATCCGGCCATCGGCCGAGCGCTGCTGCTCGAGGAAGGCGGTGGCCTTGGCCAGCTCCTGCTGCCCGCGCCCCTCGTCGCCGAGCTGCACGATGCCGTAGGCGATGACCGAGCGAAGCCCGGCGGCGTGCACGGCGGCGGCGATCTCCTCGGCGAAGAAGTACTGGTCGCAGAAGGTGGTGGTGCCACTGAGCGCCATCTCGGCGCAGCTCAGCGCCACCGCCGGTCCGATGTCGGAGGCCAGCAGCGACAGCTCGGGCTCGCGGATCGAGTTGTACCAGCCCTCCATGGTGAGCAGGCTCTGCCCCTCGGAGCGGCCGCGGAACAGCACCATGGCGGCATGGGTATGGGCGTTGACCAGGCCCGGCATGACGAGGTGCCCGGTCAGGTTGAGCACCTCGTCGTAGCCGGACGGGTCGGGAGTAGCGGCCCTGGGGCCGACGCTGCTGATCCGGCCGTCGCGGATGGCCACGAAGCCATCCTCGAACACCCGGTTCTCGGCATCCACGGAAAGTACCGTCGCTCCGTGGATAAGCGTCGAACCCATTTGACCCCCGTCCGGTAAACCGGTTTACGTTGCGATTAATGCCAGAGCTCGCGGGCTTGTCAAATGCATTTGGAGGCACGAATTCGCGGCCGGAACGGCGGCAGGCCAGGCCGGTCGAGCGGCTTCGGGAAGCGGCCTGCGGGAGCTTGCGGATGGGGGCGGGATGGCGACGATCCATGACGTGGCGCAGCATGCCGGGGTGTCGCCCACCACGGTGTCGCGCTACCTGAACCCTCGCATCGAGTTGCCGCCCGCCACCTCGGCGCGCATCGACGCGGCGATCGCCCGGCTCGACTACCGGCCCAACCTGCTCGCCAAGCGGCTCTCGACCGGCAAGACCGAGGCCGTCGGGCTGGTGACGCCGGAGATCCGCGAGCCGTTCTTCGCCGAACTGGCCTCCGCCTTCGAGGACGAGGCCGACCGGCACGGCTACACGGTGTTCATGTCGTCGACCCGCTCCGACCGCAAGCGCGAGGTCGCCTCGCTCGAGCGGCTGCACGACCGGCACGTCGACGGGCTGGTGCTGCTCACCAACACCCCGGACGACGGCACGCTCGCCCGCCTGATCGGCCGGCGGAAGAACGTGGTGCTGCTCGACGAGGATATTCCGGGGGTCAGCGTGCCGCGGCTGTTCGTCGAGAACCGGGAGGGTGCCGCGACCGCGGTGCGGCACCTGATCGAGGCCGGCCACAGCCGGATCGCCTATCTCGGCGGGCCGCGCGGGCTGTTCTCGGTGATCGAACGCTACGAGGGTTACCGTACCGCCATGGCCAGCGCGCGCCTGCCGGTCCGGCCGGACCATGTCGCCATGGGCGGCTTCGATCCGGAGCTGGCGCGGGCCGCGACACTGCGCTTCCTGGCGCTGCCCGAGCCGCCGACCGCCATCTTCGCTTCGTCCGACTATCTCGCCATCGGGGCGGTGATGGGGCTGCGGCAGGCCGGCATCGCGGTGCCCGAGCAGATGTCGCTGGTCGGCTTCGACGACATGCCGTTCGGCGCGCTGCTGACCCCGCCGCTGACCGCGGTGCGGCAGCCGGTGGAGCAGCTGGGACGCAGCGGCTTCCAGCTGCTGCTGCAACTGCTCAACGGCGAGACCCCGCCGCCGCTGACCCGCCTGCCGGTATCGCTGATCCGCCGGCAGTCGGTTGGCCCGCCAAGAACCACGGAGCTCAAGTGAGCACCGCCAAAGGGATATCCGGATAATGACCAAGGTAATGCAGGCGCCAGATCCGTGGCAGCGCACCACGACCGAGAACGGCTTCCCGGCGGACGAGGTGATCTCGGCGCTGCAGAAATCGATCCGCCGCGGCCTCACCGAGAACGCGGTGCTGCTGGGCTGGGAGATGTTCATCACCTCGCCCGAGCTCGAGGAGAAGCTGTGGGCGCGGCTGATGGTGATCTCGGTCGAGGACGTCGGCTACGGCAACCTCGACGCGCCGGTGCTGGTCGACACGCTCTACCGCATGCACCAGCGTTTCGCCCGCCCCGAGCACGACCGCTTCCTGTTCGCCGCGCACGCCATCCGGGTGCTGGCGGACGGCCTGAAGGACCGCACCACCGACGACATGGTCAACTGGGCCAAGCACAGCGTCGCCTTCGGCGAGCGGCTGCCGGAGATACCCGACTTCGCCGTCGACATGCATACCGGGCGCGGCGAGGCGATGGGCCGGGACTACCGCTACTTCATGGATGAGGCCAGCAAGGTGAGCCCGGAATATGAGGGGCGGCAGACCAAGTATCGCGACTGGATCCTGGCGGCGCTGGATGCGGGGAAGTTGCGGTGAGGCTTGCTGCTGCGTGAAGCGCACCCCCACCCCAGCTCTGCTACGTCGCTTCGCTCCTAGCGCCGCTACCCACCCCACAATGGGGAGGGAGGCCAGTGGCACAGGGCAGGCAACGGCGCCTCCCTCCCCTTGATGGGGAGGGTAGCGCAGCTTGGCGGCGCAGCCGCCGTAGCGGAGCTGTGGTGGGGTGGAGCCACGCGCCACGATGCTGCTAGGAAGAACCGAAGGACCCCGGGGAGGACCCAT
>JBQCFF010000239.1:0-3704 GCA_051959485.1 Devosia sp.
GTGCAGATCTTCGTCGGCGACCTGCACGGGCTCAACACCTTCGAGCACCAGCCGGCCAAGGTGGCGGCCCTCGAGGGGCACTACGAGACGCACGAGGGCGGCGCGCCGCTGATCCTGCTCGGGCTGCCCGACGACAAGGCCGAGGAGACCCGCTACGCCCTCGAAGTGCCGTACCTCGGCTCCCTGCTCCTCACCCATTCGATCGACGGCACGGTACGCGGGCTCAAGTCGTTCCCGGCCGACCAGCGGCCGCCAGCGCTGATCCCATTCTTCACCTTCCGCATCATGGTGGGGCTGGGCGTGCTGATGCTCTGCGTCGGGCTCTGGTCGCTCTGGGCGCGCTGGCGCAAGACGCTCTACACCAGCAGGTGGCTGCACCGGGCGGCGCTGCTGATGGGCCCGTCCGGCTTCGTCGCCGTGCTCGCCGGCTGGTACACCACGGAGGTAGGGCGGCAGCCCTACACCGTCTACGGACTGCTCAGGGCGTCGGAGAGCCTTTCGAACGTCGATGCCGAGGCGGTCGGGGCGTCGCTCATCGCCTTCATCATCGTCTACTTCCTCGTCTTCGGCGCCGGCACCTTCTACATCCTGCGGCTGATGTGGAAATCGCCCGAGGGCGACACCGGCGACCTCGACGAAGCACCGACGCGCACTGCCGGCATCACCCCGGCGCTGCAGGTCGAAGCCAAGGGAGGCGAGCATGCTCGGACTTGAGCTGAGCTTCATCTGGGCCGGGGTGATCGCCTTCGCGGTGCTCGCCTACGTTGTGCTCGACGGCTTCGATCTCGGCATCGGCATCCTGTTTCCGCTGTTCCCGGAGCACGAGGACCGCAACACCATGACCAACTCGATCGCCCCGGTCTGGGACGGCAACGAGACCTGGCTGGTGCTGGGCGGCGGCGGGCTGATGGCGGTGTTTCCCCTCGCCTACGCCACCGTCTTGCCGGCGCTCTACATCCCCATCATCCTGATGCTGCTGGCGCTGATCTTCCGCGGCGTCGCCTTCGAGTTCCGCTTCCGCACGGTGCGCTGGCGCCCCCTGTGGGACTGGGGCTTCGCCATCGGCTCGACCGTGGCCACCGCGATGCAGGGCATGGCGCTCGGCGCCCTGGTGCAGGGCATCCGCATCGAGGACCGGCACTATGCCGGCGGCTGGTGGGACTGGCTGACGCCGTTCAGCATCACCACCGCGGTCGGGCTGGTGTTCGGCTATGCGCTGCTCGGCGCCTGCTGGCTCAACCTCAAGACGCACGGTGAGCTGCAGGCCAAGGCACGCCGGCTGGCAATGATCACCGGCGTCGGCACCCTGGTGCTGATCGGCGTGGTGAGCCTGTGGACGCCGTTCCTCGAGCCGATCTACTTCGAGCGCTGGTTCGCCTGGCCGACGGCGTTCTTCTCGGCCTTCGTGCCGCTGCTGCTCGCCATCTGCGCCGGCGCCCTGTGGTGGGGGCTGACGCAAGACAAGCACCTGCTGCCATTCCTCGCGGCGCTGGGGCTGTTCCTGCTGAGCTTCGCCGGCATCGGCATCAGCTTCTACCCCTACATCGTGCCCGGCGCGCTCACCATCAGCGAGGCCGCCGCGCCGGAATCGAGCCTCGAGTTCCTGCTCGTCGGCGCGCTGTTCCTGATCCCGATCATCCTTGCCTATACCGGCTACGCCTACTGGGTGTTCCGCGGCAAGATCGACCCGCAGGAGGGCTACCACTGATGGCCCCCCTCGCATCACGGATGCTGTGGTTCATCGGCCTGTGGGTACTGGGCGTGCTGGCTGTGACAATTGTCGGCTACGCCATCAAGCTGACGCTCGGCGCCTGATCAGTGCTTCCGGCCGGCCAACTTGGTACTTGCCCGGCTTTGTTGTTGATGGCTTGTTGAAGCTGCCCGGTTGCGACGGATAAACACCTGCGCGTCTTGTACGCGCACAAGTTGTTTTGGAGTCGATCATGCACAGACTGGATTTGACGCGCTTCGCTGGTGCCATTGGCCTCGCGATCCTTGGCTGCTCCGTGGCCGTGGCCCCCACGCAGGGGGCTCCGCTTTCCGACAAGCAGCAGGACGAGATCGCAGAGTTCTTCAAGTGCCAGGGTTTCCTGATGCGGGGCGACCTCGCCTCGTTCGAGGCGGACGCCGACTGCGGCCACGGCCCAGTGCTGGTCGACGCCGTGTCGCTGGGCTCGACCAAGGGCGACGGCACCGCCTTCAAGCAGGATTGCGTGCCACGGCCCCCAACCTTCACCCTGGTCCTGGACGGCAACGAGTATTGCCTGCCTCAGAACTAGTCGCACCGGACTTGCGGGACAGCCCTCGCCCCCCCGACGGGGGCGAGGCGGCGCATCACCTCAGCGGCGCGCTGGCGACCGTCACCGCTTCGGCCGGCGGCTGGATCTTGACCGGGGTGAAGTGCGAGGCGATCCAGACCGCACTGATCGGGCCGTCGGCCGAGTAGCTGCTGCCCCAGGCGAGCGAGTACCCGACCGCGTCGTCGCCGACCGCAAGAAACATGGTGTAGAAGGCGTATTCCCCGATCTTGCCCGCCACGGCGAAGCGGTCTTTGCCGAAGCTGTGATCGTGCACGATGCGCTCCCGATCCGGCGCGATCATGAAGTCGTAGAGGTCGCGGAACGAAAGGTCGGTGAGCGAGGCGTACATCGTCTCGAGGCTGATCTCGCCGTCGTCATTGAAATAGGACGTGCCGTGATCGGTCGGCGTGCTCTGGGTGAGCAGGTTGGTCGGGATGATCATCGAGACCTGCGCTGTCTCGTCGATGACCGGCTGCATGCCGAGCCGGAGCTGGGTCTTGTCGGCGGACCGGCGCAGCGTGGCCAGCTCGTCGGCACCGAGGATGCCCGAGGCGGTGGTGCCCTGGCTCTTCTGGAAGGCTTCGATGGCGTCGAACGTGGCGCGGCCGAACTGGCCGTCGACCAGGAACCGGTAGTGCCCGAGCAGGATCAGGTCGGCCTGGATATCACTGCGCTCGGCCTGCGACAGGCGCTCGAACCACGTCTTCGACGTGGCGAACGAGGCCTGCGCCGCCACGGGCGTGAAGAACAGCAGGAGAATCAGGACGGGCAGGATACGGCGCATGCGGAACCAGATGAGGCGCAAACATGGTGCCAGAGGGGCAACCGAGGGAGAATTGATCCGCTAGCTCGTCAGATGGAGTAGCTCCCCCCGAACTCGAACAGCCGGGCGTAGAGCTCCTCCGCCATGCGGACCGGATCGTGCAGGCCGCCATGCAGCGTCAGGTCCGGCTTTTCCGGGGTTTCGTAGGGGCTCGAGATGCCGGTGAAGTTGCCAATCTCGCCGCGCCGGGCCTTGGCGTACAGCCCCTTCGGGTCGCGCGCCTCGCACACCGCGAGCGGGGTGTTCACGTAGACCTCCGTGAACCGGATGTCGCCCGCCACCTCGCGGGCGAGGCGCCGCTCGTTGCGGAACGGCGAGATGAAGCTGACCAGCACGATCAGGCCCGCATCCGCCATCAGGCGCGCCACCTCGGCCACGCGGCGGATGTTCTCGACCCGGTCCTCGTCGGTGAAGCCGAGGTCCTTGTTGAGGCCGTGCCGGACGTTGTCGCCATCGAGGATGTACGCGTGCCGGCCATCGGCGGTGAGGCGCTTCTCGACCAGGTTGGCAACGGTGGACTTGCCCGAGCCCGACAGGCCGGTGAACCAGACGATCTGCGGCGTCTGGCCCTTCAGTTCGGC
>JBQCFF010000240.1:0-7637 GCA_051959485.1 Devosia sp.
CTCGCCATCCAGGCGCTGGTCGACCTCAAGGCCGGCAAGCCGCTCGAACCCTGGATCGACACCGGCACCGTGCTGGTGACCAAGGACAACGCCGAGCAGTACAAGTAGGCGGCGATCGGCGCCCGGCACGGGCCGGGCGCCTGACCACCCCCACCCTAGCTCCGCTACGGCTACCGCCTAGCTGCGCTACCCTCCCCACAAGGGGGAGGGAGCTGATGTTCTCTGCTATGTGCCGCTGGTCTCCCTCCCCCTGGGTGGGGAGGGTAGCGCAGCTAGGCGGTAGCCGTAGCGGAGCTCGGGTGGGGGTGGTTAGGCGCCCGGCCCGCTGCCGGGCGCCCTTAGTCCCTACTTGTATTCCTCGGCGTTGTCCTTGGTCACCAGCACGGTGCCGGTATCGATCCAGGGCTCGAGGGTCTTGCCGGCCTTGAGGTCGACCAGCGCCTGGATGGCGAGGGCACCCATGTTGCCCGGCGCCTGCGCGATGGTGGCCGCCATGTCGCCGGCCAGCACCGCCGCCGCCGCATCCGGGTTGGCGTCGAAGCCGACGATGGTGATGTCGGTGCGCGCCGCGGCCTTCACCGCTTCCACCGCCCCGAGCGCCATGTTGTCGTTCGAGCCGAAGATGCCCTTGATGTTGGGGTTGCCGGCGAGGATGTTCTCGGTCACCGACAGGCCCTTGGCGCGGTCCCATTCGGCCGTCTGCTCGGCCACCACCTTGAGCCCGCAATCGGTGAGGCCCTTCTTCGACCCGTCGGCGCGGGCCTGCCCGGTCGACTGGCTGACCAGGCCCTGCAGGATCGCCACTTCCGACCCCTTGGGCAGGTTGTCGCACAGGTACTTGGCGGCGAGCGCGGCGCCCGCCTCGTTGTTGGTGCCGATGAAGGTGACGCCCTCGTTGATGCCGCGGGTATCGACGAACACCACCGGGATGCCGGCGGCCTTGGCCGAATCCACCACCGGGGCGAGCGCGTTCGGGTCGGTCGGCGCGATGGCGAGGCCGTCGATGCCCTGCGCGATCAGGTCCTCGATCTGGCTGATCTGCGCCTGCACGTCGGATTCGGCCGGCGGCGCCACCACGTTCACCTCGACGCCGAGCTCGGCCGCCTTGTCCTTGGCGCCCTTCTCGACCGCCGCCCAGAACGGGTTGCCGGCCCCGGGGCCCTTCATCGCCAGTACGAAGGCGGCGTTGGCGGCGCCGACCGAACTCATCATCACGGCCAGCGCCACGCCGGCCATCAGCAGCTTCTTCATGCGTATCCTCCCAGTCTCCAGCTCCTCCTCGCCGCATGCCGGAGACGCGTGCGTGCGGCGTATCTGCCTCGCCCCCTAGCGGCGCACCGCGGCCCGCCGCCGCAGCACGTCGATATAGACGGCGATGATGATCACCAGCCCGATCAGGATCTGCTGCCAGAAGGCGCTGACATTGTTGATGTTGAGCCCGTTGCGCAGGATGCCCATGATCAGCACGCCGGCCAGCACCCCCAGCACCGTGCCGCGGCCGCCGAAGAACGAGGCGCCGCCGATGATCACCGCCGCGATGGCGTCGAGCTCGATGCCGATGCCGGCATTGGGGAAGCCCGAGTCGGTGCGGCCGGCGAGCAGCAGGCCCGACAGCCCGGCCATGAAGCCCGAGATGATGTAGACGACGACCAGCGTCAGGTCGACATTGATGCCCGCCGCCCGCGCCGCATGCGGGTTGCCGCCGATGGCGAAGATGTGCCGGCCCATGTTGGTCTTCTCGAGAAAGAACCAGAGCCCGACGGCGCAGACCGCGACGACGATCAGGCTCGCCGGAACGCCGGCCGGCGGCGGCAGGCCGAAGCCGTAATAGGCCTGCCCGATATAGCGCACCTCGTCCTGCAGCCCCGAGATCGGCGCGCCGTTCGAGATCAGGAAGGTGAGGCCGCGGGCAACGTTGAGCGTGCCGAGCGTCATGATGAACGGGTGCGGCAGCCTGAGCACGGTGAGGCCGATGCCGTTGACCCAGCCCACCGCGATGCCGATGGCGGGGCCGATCAGCAGCACGATCGGCCACGGCACGCCGGCCTTGCTGGCGATGGCGAGCGCCACCATCGACAGCCCCATGATCGAGCCGACGCTGAGGTCGATGCCGGCGGTGACGATCACCACGTACATGCCGAGCGCCAGGAGAGCGAGCGAGGCGTTCTGCTTCAGGATGTTGGTGAGGTTCTGCGCCGAGAGGAACACCTCCGGCTTGATCGCGGCGAGCCCCAGCATCATCACCACGACGACGAGGATGATGCCGTAGACCTCGAGGAACTTCGACCAGTTGATGCCGGGCTTGGTCGGGGTGGCGGTGTCGGTCATGGTGCCCGCTTCCCCTCATCCGGCGCTACGCGCCACCTTCTCCCCGACGGGGAGAAGAATGCTCCGAGGTCGCCGGCTCCCATTCCTCTCCCCGTCGGGGAGAGGGTGGATCGCGCGCAGCGCGAGACGGGTGAGGGGTCGTCACGCACCATTCCCACCCTCAATGCACCTTGTCATGGGCGAGGTCGGCGGTGTGCCCCTTGGTGCCCATGATCCAGCCGATGACCTCGTTGCGCGAGGTGTCGTTCAGCTGCGCCTCGGCGAAATTGGTGCCCTGGTAGAGCGCCATCACCCGGTCGCAGCAGTAGAAGATGTCGTCCATGCGGTGCGAGATGATGATCACCGCGACGCCGTGGTCCTTCAGCGACCGCACCAGGTCGAGCACCTTGCCGACCTCCTTGATGGCGAGCGCCGCGGTCGGCTCGTCCATGATCACCAGCTTGGCGTCGAAGGCGGTGGCGCGGGCGATGGCGACCGCCTGCCGCTGCCCGCCGCTCAAATCCTCGGTGTTCTGCTCCACCGACTTGACGTGGATGTGCAGCCGCTCGAGATGCTCCGCCGCCATCTGCCGCGCCTGCCTGTGGTCGACGATGGTCAGCGGCCCGAACTTCGTGCCCGGCTCACGGCCGAGATAGATGTTCTCGTAGATCGCCATGTTGCCGGCGAGCGCGAAATCCTGGTGCACCATCTCGATGCCGAGGCGCTGCGCGTCCTTCGGGCTCTGGAAGCTCACCGGCGCGCCGTTGAACACCAGTTCGCCCTCGCTGGGGCGGAACAAGCCGGAGAGGATCTTCATCAGCGTCGACTTGCCGGCGCCGTTGTCGCCGACGACGCCCAGCACTTCCCCCGGCGCGACGTGGAAGTTCACGTCGCGCAGCGCCGTGATGGCGCCGAAATACTTCGAGATGCCCCTCGCCTCGAGCAGCGGTGCTACCATGGCTTCTCCTCCCGACTGCAGCTCCGTTCACGTTGGGTGGAACGATTGATGCAGCATTCCCCATTGATGGAATTTTTATTCCACTCTACCTTCGGTCGTCAAGCGAACGGCGTTCCACATCTGGAACGTGGAAAACCGGGCGCGCACCGGCAGAAGTTCATGGCCTATGCGTGCACTTTTGCGCACATTGCGCGACCGAAATACGGGTTTTCGATGGACGATGACGACGAAATCACGGACGCGGGCGAGGGCGAGGCGCCGCGCGATTTTCCGGCGCTGCGCGCCCTGATCGCCGGCCGCGCCAGCCGGCTGCCGCGGCGGCTCGGCCAGGTGGCGGAGTTCGCCCTCGCCAACCCCGATGACATCGCCTTCGGCACCGCGGCGAGCGTAGCGCAGCGCTCCGGCGTGCAGCCCTCGACGCTCGTCCGCTTCTCGCAAGCGCTTGGCTACCATGGCTTTTCGGACCTGCAGGAGGTGTTCCGCGCCCGCCTGCGCGACCGCGTGCCGAGCTATGACGAGCGGCTGAAGCAGCTCCGGCAGCATGGCGGCGCCAGCAAGGCCGGGCTGATGCTCGAAGGTTTTGCCGAAGCCGCCGAGCGCTCGGTCGCCGAGTTCCGGCTCAAGGCCGACCACGGCGCGCTGGACCGCGCCATCGAACTGCTGACCGCCGCCGAAACCATCTACCTGATCGGCCTCCGCCGCTCGTTCCCGGTCACCGCCTACATCGCCTATGCCATGGGCAAGCTGGGGATCCGCAACATCCTGGTCGACGGCATTGCCGGGCTCGGCGCCGAGCAGCTCGGCTTCATCTCGGAGCGCGACGCGGTGGTGGCGATCAGCTTCACCCCCTATGCCAGCGAGACGGTGGCGCTGGCGCACGCGGCGCGCGGCCGCAACGCCCGGCTGGTGTCGATCACCGACTCGGTGTTCTCGCCGATCGCCCCGATCGCCGACGTCTGGCTCGAGGTGGTGGAGGCCAATTTCGAGGGCTTCCGCTCGATGGCCGCCACCATGGCGCTGGCGATGACGCTGGCCGTCGCCGTGGCGGAACGCCGGGGCGAGCGGGGGTAGTCACGGCGTAGTCAGGCTGTGCCTGTACCGCCCCCTTCACCATGCTTCGCATGGTCCCCTTCCCCCGTTGTCACGGGGGAAGATCTCGTGCAGTCCACCGACGGCGCCACACGGATCCTCACGTGTGCGAAGCGACGTGGCTGGGGTCTAGGGTCGGAGAGCTCGATCGCTGACCCCCTCTCCCTAGCGCCGCTAGGCGGCAAGCCGCCAAGCTCTGCTACCCTCCCCCACCAGCGGGGAGGAGACGAGGTGGGCCGCCGGGGGTCAGAGCACCGAGTTGCCGTCCTTGCTGGGATAGGCGGTCTTGATCGGCAGGTGGCCGCCGAACACGGTCTGCTCGTAATCGATCACCGCGCCGGTCATCGGGGCGGATTCCGGGCTGGCGAGGAAGACGATCAGCCGCGCCACGTCGTCGGCCTTCAGCAGCTTGCCGAACGGCCGGCTCGCCTCGGCGGCCTCGAGCCAGTTGTCGGGCGCATCGTGGAACTTCTTCAGCGTCTCGTGCTCGCCGGGGGTATCGACCCAGCCGGGCAGCACGACGTTGGAGCGGATGCGGTCCATGTTGAAGGCATTCGCGGTGTTCTTGGTGAGGTTGACGATCGCTGCCTTGCTGGCCGAGTAGGCCGCGAGGTTGGGCCCGCCCACATGGGCGTTGACCGACGAGACGTTGACGATCGAGCCCTCGAGCTTCTCGCGGCGCATCACCTTGATCGCGTCCTGCAGGATGAAGAACGGCGCCCGGAGGTTGATCGCGAACATGCGATCGAACAGCTCGAGGTCGGTGTCGAGCAGCGTGCCGCGGTCGGTGAGGCCGGCAATGTTGGCGACGATGTCGACGCGCCCGAAGGCGGCATCGGCAGCCGGGATGACGCGCTGCACCTGTTCGTGCACGGCGAGGTCGGTCTCGACGAACAGGGTTCTGGTGCCGGCCTCGTTGAGGGACGCCGCCACCGCCTCGCCCTTTTCGCGGCGGCGGTCGACCAGCACGATGCCGGCGGCGCCGCGGGCGGCGAGCAGCCGCGCCGTCGCCTCGCCGATGCCCTGCGCCCCTCCCGTGACCACGGCAACCTTGCCGGTGACGGACGAGTGAGAATAGGCGTCGGACATGATGGAACTCGGCTGTTGGAGGAGCGGCCGGAGACTAGGGGCGCCGTGGGGGATTGGGAAGCCCCCATTGGTAGGGTCGATGCCGCAGTAGAGAGGAAAGCGATGTGGCAAGGTGGTGCCACGCCCTCGTCCTTCGACAAGCTCAGGATGAGGGCTGGGGGGACGGGCAGGTTGGAACGAAGCTCCAGTGAACCTCACACTGAGGATGCTCCAAAGAACCTAATCCTGGGGATGCCCCAGAGCCTCATCCTGAGGAGGCCCCAGAGAACCTCATCCTGAGGATGCTCCAAAGAACCTCATCCTGAGCTTGTCGAAGGACGAGGTTCGGCCCCGAGGTCCGTTACCCCACCCGCACCGCCTGCCCGGTCTGGGCGCTGCGGGTGGCGGCTTCGGCGAGTTTCTGGGCCTGCAGGCCGTCATGGCCGGAGGGCGTCGGCTTCGTCCCCGACTGCATGGCGGCGATGAAGCTGTTCACCTCGTTGGCATAGGCGGCGACGTAGCGGTCGATGAAGAAGTTCTGGATCACGTCGGCGGTGAAGCCCGAGCCGTCGGCCCGCTCCAGCGTCGTCATGTGGACGTTGCCGGCGCGCAGCATGCCCTTCGACCCGTGCACCTCGATGCGCTGGTCGTAGCCATAGGCGGCGCGGCGGGAATTGGTGATGACGGCGATCTTGCCCGAGGCGGTCTGCATCTGCACCGCGGCGGTATCGACGTCGCCGGCTTCGCCGATCGCCTTGTCGACCAGGGCGCCGCCGAGCGCGTGCACCGTGACGAAATCCTCGCCGACGAGGAAGCGGGCCATGTCGAAATCGTGGATCATCATGTCGCGGAACAGCCCGCCGGAGCGCGCGATGTAGCTGACCGGCGGCGGCGCCGGGTCGCGCGAGATGATGGTGACGAGCTCGACCTCACCCACCTCGCCGGCCGCAAGCCGTTGCTGCAGCGCGGAAAAATTCGGATCGAAGCGGCGGTTGAAGCCGATCATCAGCGGCACGCCGGCCTGCTCCACCACCGGCAGGCAGGCCTCGATGCGCTCGACCGAGAGCGACACCGGCTTCTCGCAGAGGATGGCCTTGCCGGCCCGCGCCGCCTGCTCGATCAGGTCGGCATGGGTGTCGGTGGGGGTGGCGATGAGGATGGCATCGACGTCGGAGGCGATCACCTCGTCGACCGATTTCACCGCCGCGCCGACCGACTGCGCCAGCGCCGCAGCGGCCTCGGGGATGGCGTCGGCCACGTAGGCGACGGTGGCGTTGGCCGAGTTGGCGATGGTGTTCGCATGCACCTTGCCGATGCGGCCGGCCCCGAGCAATCCAAATTTCGTCACGAAAGAGCCCCCTTGCTGAACGCCATCTGAACGCTGGCCGACAGTGAGCTGAGCGTCGGCGGCCAAAACGCCGGTGGAACGTTCATTCCAAAACACCAGCGTTTCGGAATTGACGTTTCATCGGGGCGATGGGATACAACGGCGGCGAAAAGCTGTCCAGCGGGGGAGGAGCATGGCGGAGCCGGTGCTCGATGTCATCACCATTGGCCGATCCTCGGTGGACCTCTACGGCCAGCAGATCGGCGGACGGCTGGAGGATGTCGGCTCGTTCGCCAAGTCCGTCGGCGGCTGCCCGGCCAACATCGCCATCGGCACGGCACGGCTCGGGCTGAAATCGGCGCTGATCACCCGGGTGGGTGCCGAGCAGATGGGCGGCTTCATCCGCGAGCAGCTCAGGCGCGAGGGCGTCGAGACGGCCGGCGTGCATACGGACGAGGCGCGGCTGACCGCCCTGGTGCTGCTGGCGGTGGAGGCGGAAGGCGTCTCGCCGATGATCTTCTACCGCACCGACTGCGCCGACATGGCGCTCGACGAGGGCGACATCGACGAGGCGTTCATCGCCTCGGCCGGCGCCATCGTGGTGACCGGCACGCATTTTTCCACCGAGAACGCCGAGCGGGCGCAGCTCAAGGCGATCCGCGCCGCCAAGGCGGCCGGGCGCAAGGTGGTGTTCGACATCGACTACCGCCCCAACCTCTGGGGGCTGGCCGGGCATGCGGCGGGCTTCGAGCGCTACGTCAAATCGGACTACGTGACCGGCAAGATCAAGCCGATCCTTTCCGACTGCGACCTGATCGTCGGCACCGAGGAGGAGGTGCTGATCGCCGGCGGCGAGAGCGACCTGCTGTCGGCGCTGAAGGCCATCCG
>JBQCFF010000241.1:0-3400 GCA_051959485.1 Devosia sp.
TCGATCGTCTGCGGCATCACGCCGTCGTCCGCCGCCACCACCAGCACGGCGATGTCGGTGGCCTGGGCGCCGCGGGCGCGCATGGCGGTGAACGCCTCGTGGCCCGGGGTATCGAGGAAGGTGATCTTCTGCCCGTTCTGCTCGACCTGGTAGGCGCCGATATGCTGGGTGATGCCGCCGGCTTCGCCGGACACCACGTTGGCATGCCGGATGGCGTCGAGCAGCGAGGTCTTGCCGTGGTCGACGTGGCCCATGATGGTCACCACCGGGGCGCGGTCGGTCAGGTCCTCGGCCTTGTCGTCCGACTGGATGTCGAACAGGCCCTCTTCCACGTCGGCGTCGGAGACGCGCTTGACCGTGTGGCCGAGTTCGGTGGCGATCAGCTCGGCCGTATCGGCGTCGATGACGTCGTTGATCTTCATCATCTGGCCTTGCGCCATCAGGATCTTGATCACGTCCACCGACCGTTCGGCCATGCGGTTGGCGAGGTCCTGCACGGTGATCGCGTCAGGAATCGTCACCTCGCGGCTGAGCTTGGGCGCGGCCTGCTGGTTGCGGCCCATCTTCTTGTCACGCCGGCGGCGCATGGCCGCGAGCGACGGACCGCGGTCGCGGTCGGACTCGGTGGTGGCGCTGGTCAGGGTCAGGCGCGAGCGGGCGAACTGCTCCTCGCCGGCACGGCGCGTCGGACGCTCCGGCGTACCCGGGGCGCGGGCGGCGCCGCCACGGCGGGCGTTCTCGAGCTCGTTGGCGCTGACCAGCGGCCGCACCGTCGGGGCGGCGGCGCGGGTCTTGCGGCCGTCGGCCTCGGAGGGCGGGGTCGGCGGCAGCTCGGCGACGTTGGCGGTCGGGCGGCGCGGATTGTCGGCGGCACGGCGGGCCGGCGAAACGCGGGCCTCGCGCGAGGGCGCGGAAACTTCCGCCACTTCCTCGAGGGCACGGTCGGCCTCGGCGGCGCGCTGGCGCTCCTTCTCGGCGCGCTCGGCTTCCTCGCGGAGCGCCCGGCGGCGCGCATCCTCTTCGGCGCGGCGCGCTTCCTCGGCGCGGAACCGGGCCTGCTCCTCGGTCTGGCGGGCGGCCGCCTCGCGCAGGGCACGGGCCCGGGCGTCGGCTTCGGTGGCGCTCAGGCCCTGGCTGGGACGGAACCCCGGCTGCACGCCGCCGCCACGGCCCTGCGGACCACGCGACTGCTGGCCGTAGCCGGCGCGGTTGCCGGCACCACCCGGCGGGCCGGAGCGGTAGCCATCGGAGCGCGGCTGCGAGGGGCGCGCATCGGGGCGCGGCGTCGCGGCGCCGGTGGATTGCGGACGGGTCTCGGCGCCCGGACGCGGCGCATGGCCCGCCGGAGCGCCGGGCGGCACGAACCGCGTCTTGCGCTCGACGACCACCGTGTTGCGCGAGGACCGGCCCATGGCGTTGCCGCCCGGGCGTCCACCGAGGTTCGGGGAGCCCTTCAGCGTCAGCGTCTTCTTGCCGCCGGTGTCTTCGCGCTTGTCGTCGTTGTCAGCCATGTAACTCGCGTCTTCCTTCCGAAACCGCTTGCGCCCCCAATGGGGCGACAAGAGGTCAGTGCGTGTGCCGGGCCTGCTGGGGGCGGCATAGTACTGCCGCGCCGCTCATAACCCATCTAGTTGGCGATGTAACGTGCCAGTCTTTCGGCTCGCTGCACTGCCGCCTGGGCCGCGCCCCCTTTGATGAGCGCAGCATGTATCACATTTTCGATCCCGAGTGCCAAACCCATTTGGCTGGAATCGAGTAGTTCGAAATGTGGCGTCAGACCGGGGTTGAACCCCGCTTCCTCGGCCGCTTTCGTATAGCCCTTGAGCGAACCCACGAGCTTGTTCCTGCCGTCTTCCGCCGCGTCGGTGGCGGTGAGCAGCGCCAGGACGTCGCCGGCTTCGATCGCCGACTTCACCTTGGATGCCCCGGTCACCAGCTGGCCTGCCTTGCGGGCGAGGCTGAGGGCGGACAGGAACCGCTCCTCGAGCCGCCGGCGGGTCAGCCCGCTCAGGTCGTCGGGCACCTTCACTTCGGACTTGAGGCTCCGTGCGAAGGCCTTCTTCTTCTGCGCCTCGGCGACCTGTCTGGCCCCGAGGCTGATCCAGACGCCACGGCCATCGGCCCTGGCGTCCGTGTCTGGCACCAGTTCGCCGTCGGGAGAGACGACGAAGCGGATCAGTTCGGCAACGGGCCTGACCTCACGGGTCAGGGCGCATTGCCGTTCGGTTTCTTCACGCCGCGGCACCGGGCTCCAGACGCCCGATTACGCGGGCGCCCCTTCTTCTTCGAGCGGCTGCTCTTCTGCCGCCAGGTCGGCCTCGGTGATCCAGCCGGCCCGCAGGCGAGCCTGCAGGATCATCTCCTCGGCTTCCTCGCGGGACACGGGGAAGTCCTTGAAGGTGCCGTCGAAGCGACGGGTCTCGCCGTCCTTGCGCTCGGTCCAGCCGACGAGGTCGTCGGCGGCGCAGCCGGCAAAATCCTCGACGCTCTTGATGTCGTCCTTGCCCAAGGCCACCAGCATGGCAGCATTGAGGCCGGGGATCTCGTACAGCTCGTCCTCGACGCCCAGCGCGATGCGCTCGTCGTCGTTGGCTTTCTCGATCGCCGCCAGATAGTCGGAGGCGCGCTGCTGAATCTCAGCCGCCGTCTCCTCGTCGAAGCCCTGGATCGAAGCGATCTCGGAGGCGTCGATATAGGCCAGCTCCTCGACCGAGGAGAAGCCTTCCGAGGCCAATAGTTGGGCAACCATCTCGTCGACATCAAGGGCCTGCATGAAAAGAGCAGACCGCTCGGTGAATTCCTTCTGCCGGCGCTCGCTTTCTTCCTGCTCGGTGAGGATGTCGATGTCCCAGCCCAGCAGCTGGCTGGCGAGGCGCACGTTCTGGCCGCGGCGGCCGATGGCGAGGCTCAGCTGCTCGTCGGGCACCACCACCTCGATGCGCTCGGCCTGCTCGTCGAGCACCACCTTGGCGACATCGGCCGGCTGCAGCGCCGAGACGACGAGGCCGCCGACATCCTCGGTCCAGGGGATGATGTCGATCTTCTCGCCCTGCAGTTCGGCCACCACCGCCTGCACGCGCGAGCCGCGCATGCCGACGCAGGCGCCGACCGGGTCGATCGAGCTGTCGTTCGAGGTCACCGCGATCTTGGCGCGGCTGCCCGGATCGCGGGCGATCGAGCGGATGGTGATGATGCCGTCGTAGATTTCGGGCACTTCCTGGCGGAACAGCGCCGCCATGAACTGCGGGTGGGTGCGGCTGAGGAAGATCTGCGGCCCGCGCTGCTCGCGGCGGACGTCGTAGATATAGGCGCGGACGCGGTCGCCGTAGCGATACAGCTCGCGCGGGATCAGCTCGTCGCGGCGGATGATGGCTTCGCCGCGGCCGAGGTCGACGATGAC
>JBQCFF010000242.1:0-9249 GCA_051959485.1 Devosia sp.
GTGCCGGTCGAGCAGCCTGCGATCGACACGTCCAAGCGCTTCGACTTCATGAAGGGGCAAATCAAGATTCCCGAGAACTTCGATCGCTGGATGGAGAACGAGATCGCAGAAATGTTCTACGGCAACGACTGATGCGGGTTCTGCTCGACACCCACATCCTCCTCTGGGCGGCGAGCCAAAGCGCGAAGTTGCCGGCCGCGCTGCTTGACGTGATGGCTCAGCCGGGTACCGAGCTGATATTCAGCGCCGCGAGCATTTGGGAGGTCTCGATCAAGTACTCCCAGCGCCGGCCCGACTTCGACGCAATTCCGGGCACACTGCGCAGCGGATTATTGGCTGCGGGCTATGTCGAGCTCCCGATCCTGGGTGAGCACGCCCTGGCCGTAGCGCACTTGCCGATGATCCACCGCGATCCCTTTGATCGGATGTTGCTGGTTCAGGCCATGGTCGAAGGCATCGAATTATTCACCGTGGACGAGCAACTGGCCCGCTACCCCGGGCCGATCCGCGTCTTCTAGGCTGCCCGGGCCTCTTCCTCGGCGAGCAGCGGCAGGCTGACGGCGACGGTGGTTCCCAGGCCCTGGCGGCTGTCGATGGCGAGGCGGCCGCCGCTCAGTTCGGCGATGGCGCGCGAGATGGCGATGCCGAGGCCGGCGCCCTCGCGGTCGCGGGTGAGGGCGGCGTCGCCGAAGACGAAGGGCTGGGACAGCGACTGCAGCCGTTCGGCGCTCATGCCGATGCCGGTGTCGGTGATTTCGAGCACCACGCCGTCCTGCGCGGCGTAGGCCGCGAGGATGACCTTGCCGCCCCGCGGGGTGAAGCGGATGGCGTTCTCGATCAGGTTGGCGACCATGCGCTCGAGCGCGAAACGGTCGGCGGTGAGCACCGCGTCGCAGGCGCTGCCCAGCCCCATGGTGAGGCCGGCCCGCTGCGCCAGCGGCGAGAAACGGCGGAGGATGGCGACCAGCAGTTCGTCGGCAGTGAAGCGCTCGCGCTTCAGCTCGCGGCGGCCGCCCTCGAGTTCGGCCAGCTCGAGGATGCTGGCGAAGAAGCCGAGCAGCCGTTCGCCGGAGCCTTTCACCGCGTCGATATAGTTGAGGTAGCGGCTGTCGCCGAGCGGCCCGTAGGGCTGCTGCCGCAGCATGTCGGCAAAGCCGATGATGTGGTTGAGCGGCGTGCGGATATCGTGGCTCAGGTGGGCGAGGAAGCTGGTCTTGGCCCGGCTGGCCGCCTCGGCGCGGATCTTTTCCTCGTGGAAGCGGCGCGCGAGCTGGCGCTGCTCCTCGCGGATCGAGGTGAGAAGCTGGTCGGTGCGGCGGCTTTCGGTGACGTCCATCAGCAGCGTGACGAAGCCGCCGACGCCCAGCGGGCGCTCCTCGATCAGCAGGGTGGAGCCGTCCTCGCGGTGCAGTTCGAGCAGGCGGTTGTGCCAGTCCTCGCGCACCGGCTGCATCGAGCCGCCGACGCTGAGCTGCTTGATCACCTCGCGGTAGGCGGCCCCTCGCGGCAGCCTGTCGGAGCCGACGCGCAGGCGCTCGGCGAAGCGCTCGTTCGCTACGACCAGCCGCGCCTCGGCATTCCAGCACGCGACGCCGAAGGGCAGGGTGCTGATCAGCGCATCGGTCTGCGCCACCGGAACGACGACTGCCTCGGGGTGGCGGAAAGCAGTGATGGCGGCGCCCAGGCGGTGCAAGAACCCACGGTTGCCCTGCATTGCCTGTTGAGCCGTACGCGCGCGGAATCGTCCGCCGCCGGCGCCGGATTGCTCCGTCGACCGCATCAAGTTCTCCGTCTTCTTATTTTGGGCGACCCCGGACCGCTGCCCTCGAGCAGGACTTTGAATCTGCTTCGTGATTTTAGGCAATAGGGGTGCCTGCGCGCTCTACCCGCGCAGGCCGAAAAGTGGAGTCGCCAGAATCACTTAGCGCTGAAGAAAAATTCTTCCAATCGTAACCACCTGTTAACCAGCGGGGCGCGGCGCCCGCCGGCGACTACCCGGCGAGCGTGCGATCGAGGATCTCCGCGGTGTTGCGGCTGAGGTTGCCGGTCTCCTGCAACGCCTTGAGCGCAGCCTCCGCCGTCGCCCGCCGCTTCGGCTCGTAGCTCTGCCAGATGCGGAACGCCGTCAGCACCCGCGCCGCGACCTGCGGGTTGCGGCCGTCCACGTCACCGACGAACTCGGCGACGAAGCGGAAGCCCTCGCCATCTGCGCGGCCGAACTGCGTCGGGTTGTTCATGCCGAAGGTGGCGACGAGGGCCCGCAACCGGTTGGGGTTGTTGCGCGGGTAGTCCGGTGCCGCGAGGATGGCCCGCAGGCGGTCGACGGTGCCGGCATCGGGAGTCTGGGCATTGAGCGCCAGCCACTTGTCGAGCACCAGCGGATCGGCGGTGAAACGCTCCCGGAAGTCGCCGAGCAGCGTTTCGGCATCCTCGGTCCAGGCGGTGACGATTGCGTGCAGCGCCGACAGCCGGTCAGTCATGTTGCCCGCCCGCTCGTACTGCTCGCGCGCCAGCTGGGCGCCGCCCTCGGCACCGGCATGCACCAGCAGCGAAAGGGCGGTGTTCTTCATGGCACGGCGGCCGGCCTGCTGGAAATCGGGCGAGTAGGCGAGGCGGCTGTCATTGGTGAGGTAGACCCGCTCCAGCGACGGCGCGATCCGGCCGACGAGGTCGCGGATCAACTGGCTGCGCACCTCGTGGATGCGGTCTGGATCGACGTTCTCACCGAGGCTGCGGGCGACGATCTGCTCGTTCGGCAGCCCCAGGGCGTGCGCCTTGAAGGCGGGGTCGTGCTCCTTGGAGTTGAGCGTCTCCTCGAGCGCCTCGGCCAGCGCCCCCGACTGGGCCGTGCTCCAGGGCGTGCCGCGCACCGCATCGACCATCAGGCGGCTGGCGACATCCTGCAGCGCCTGCCAGCGGTTGAACGGGTCGGTATCGTGCCGGGCGAGGAACAGCTGATCCTCCTCCGACAGCGACGAGGTGAGCTTCACCGGGGCCGAGAAGACGCGGAACAGCGACGGCACCGGCCGGTTGGCCACGCCGGTGAAGGTGACGGTGGCGGTCTCGGCGTCCACCACCAGCAGGTCGTCGCCGCGGACTTCGGCGCCGGTCACGCCCTCCCAGGCCATGGGCGAGCCATTGGGGCCGATAAGCCCGAACTTGATCGGCAGCACCATCGGCTGCTTCTCCGGCTGGCCCTGCGTCGGCCGGGTCTGCTGCTTCAGCGTCAGCGTGTAGGTGCGGCTGGCGACGTCGTAGCTGTCCGAGGCGGTGACCTCAGGCGTGCCGGCCTGCAGGTACCATTGCTGGAAGTGCTGCAGGTCCTCGCCGGACGAGTCCTCGAACACCTTGATGAAGGCCTCGATGGTGGTGGCCTCGCCGTCATGGCGCTCGAAATAGAGGTCCATGCCCTTCCGGAAGCCGTCCTCGCCCAGCAGGGTGGCCAGCATGCGGACGATCTCGGCGCCCTTTTCGTACACGGTGGCCGTGTAGAAGTTGTTGATTTCCTTGTACTTGTCCGGCCGGGCCGGATGGGCGAGCGGCCCGCCGTCCTCGGGGAACTGCACCTGGCGCAGCAGCCGCACGTCCTCGATGCGGTTCACCGGGCGGGAGCGCTCGTCCATCGAGAATTCCTGGTCGCGGTAGACCGTCAGCCCTTCCTTGAGGCACAGCTGGAACCAGTCGCGGCAGGTGATGCGGTCGCCGGTCCAGTTGTGGAAATACTCGTGCGCGATGACGCTCTCGATCGAGGCGTAGTCGGCATCGGTGGCCGACTCGGGCTTGGCGAACACCAGCTTGTCGTTGAAGATGTTGAGCCCCTTGTTCTCCATCGCGCCGAAGTTGAAGTCACTGACGGCGACGATGTTGAAGATGTCGAGGTCGTACTCGCGGCCGAAGCGGCGCTCGTCCCAGGCCATGGAGCGCTTGAGCGAATCCATGGCGTAGCCGCACTCGCCCTCCTTGCCGTGCTCGCAGTAGATGCCGAGCGCCACCTGCCGGCCGGACGCGGTGGTGAAGCTGTCGTGGATGGAGCCGAGATCGCCCGCCACCATGGCGAACAGGTAGCTCGGCTTCGGGAACGGGTCCTCCCACACGGCGAAGTGCCGGCCGTCGCCCAGCTCGCCCGCCTCGACGCGGTTGCCGTTCGACAGCAGCACCGGGGCGAGCTGCTTGTCGGCCGTCATCCTCACCTTGAACGGCGCCAGCACGTCGGGCCGGTCGTAGTACCAGGTGATGCGGCGGAAGCCCTCCGGTTCGCACTGCGTGCACCAGGTGCCGCTGGAGCGGTAGAGGCCCATCAGCTTGAGGTTCTTCTCGGGCTCGATCGCCACCTCGGTTTCGAGCACGAAGCGCTTGAGCGGCGGCTGCAGCACGGAAAGCGTGGCCGCCGTCTGCTCGTACGCGGTCAGCGCCAGCGGCAGTCCGTCGATGGCGACCGAGAGCAGCTTCAGCTCGTCACCGTCGAGCACCAGCGGCGT
This sequence comes from Devosia sp., assembly GCA_051959485.1. GTDB lineage: Bacteria > Pseudomonadota > Alphaproteobacteria > Rhizobiales > Devosiaceae > Devosia_A. Next base: position 4,479 of record JBQCFF010000242.1, read on the forward strand.
GCCGGGGGGCGTGCCTTCGCGCGGGGTGATGGTGAGCAAAGCCCGCACCCGGCTGGTCTGCGGCGCGATCGATACGTCGAGTTCGACGTTCTCGATGACGTAGGGGGTCGGGGCGTAATCCTTGAGGAAGATGGTTTCGTCGTTCTCGCCGCGCATCAAATTCTCCGCAACTTCAACTCGTTAGTTGACTGTGGCATGCCCGCTACAGCCGAATCCATCGTCTGATGTATTCTAATTGGCTGTCGAGCCGGTAATTACCGGCGTCCGCCAGCACGCACCTCCGCCGCGCCATAAGCGTGTCGTGTGCGTAATCCAAAACGATAAAGAGGGTAAGCCCTGCTTGGGGCTCACGCGCTTGACCTCAACCTCGCTTGAGGTCGTAAGCGCTGTCTCAAGCCAGAGCAAGGAGCGTCGTCATGATCGGCCCAGTGTTCAAGTGGTTCGAGGACCGCCTCAACCCCTATCCGCGCAGCGAGCCGGAACAGCCCCCCAAGGGCCTGCTCGCCTTCTGCCTGCACTATTCGAAGGGCGCCAAGCGCTGGCTGATCGCCATGGCCGTGCTCGGCGCCGCGATCGCCGCGGGCGAAATCGCGCTGTTCGGCTTCATGGGCTCGATCGTCGACTGGCTCGGCACGGCCGACAAGGCGACGTTCCTCGAAACCGAGGGCTGGAAGCTCTGGCTGATGGGCGGCTTCCTGCTGCTCGGCCTGCCGCTGCTGCAACTGGCCGATACGCACATCATCCACCAGACGCTGCTCGGCAACCTGCCGCAGCGCATCCGCTGGATGGCGCATCGCTACCTGATCCGGCAGTCGATGAGCTATTTCCAGGACGAGTTCGCCGGCCGCATCGGCGCCAAGCTGATGCAGACCGCGCTCGCCGTGCGCGAAGTGGTGATGAAGCTGCTCGACGTGACGGTGTTCGTCGTCGTCTATTTCGTCGGCGCGGTAGTGCTGGCGGCGATGAGCGACGTGTGGCTCGCCGTGCCGTTCCTCGTCTGGCTGGCCGCCTACGTGACGCTGCTGTGGTATTTCATCCCGAAGCTCGGCAAGGTCTCCGAGCAGCAGGCCGACGCGCGCTCGCTGATGACCGGCCGCATCGTCGACAGCTACACCAACATCGCCACGGTGAAGCTCTTCTCGCATTCGCATCGCGAGGAGGACTACGCGCACGAAGCCATGGATCAGTTCATGGGCACCGTGTACCGGCAGATGCGGATGGTGACGCAGCTGCAGGTGATCATCACCACGATGAACTGCGTGCTGCTGGCGGCCGTGGTCGCCATCGGCATCACGCAGTGGCTGGGCGGCAACATGACGCCCGGCGCCATCGCGGTGGCGGCGGCGCTGGTGCTGCGGTTCCAGGGCATGAGCCAGTGGGTCATGTGGGAGATGTCGGCGCTGTTCGAGAACATCGGCGTGGTGCGCGACGGCATCAGCTCGATCTCGCTGCCGCGCGTGGTGGGCGACAAGCCGGGCGCCAAGCCGCTCGGGCCGGTCAAGGGCGACATCCGCTTCGACAACGTCTCGTTCCACTATGGCAAGAAGGGCGGCGTGATCGAGGGCCTCAACCTCGAGATCAAGCCGGGCGAGAAGATCGGCCTCGTAGGCCGTTCGGGGGCCGGCAAGTCGACAATCGTCAACCTGCTGCTGCGCTTCTACGACCGCGAGAGCGGGGTGATCAGCATCGACGGGGCCGACATCGCCACCGTGCAGCAGGATACGCTGCGCGAGCAGATCGGCGTCGTCACCCAGGACACCTCGCTGCTGCACCGCTCGGTGCGCGAGAACATCCTCTATGGCCGCCCCGATGCGACCGAGGAGGAGATGCTGGCGGCGGCACGGCTGGCGGAAGCCGACGGCTTCATCGACACCCTGGTGGATCTCAAGGGCCGCCGGGGCTTCGACGCCCATGTCGGCGAGCGCGGCGTCAAGCTGAGCGGCGGGCAGCGGCAGCGCATCGCCATCGCCCGCGTGCTGTTGAAGAACGCGCCGATCCTGGTGCTCGACGAGGCCACCTCGGCGCTCGACAGCGAGGTCGAGGCGGCGATCCAGGGTCAGCTGACGCGGCTGATGGCAGGCAAGACGGTGATCGCCATCGCGCACCGGCTGTCGACCATCGCGGCGATGGACCGGCTGGTGGTGCTCGACAAGGGCCAGATCGTCGAGCAGGGCACGCACAGCCAGCTGATCGCGCTCGGCGGGCATTATGCCCGGCTGTGGAACCGCCAGTCCGGCGGCTTCCTCGAGCCCGACCTGCAGGAGGAGGCGGCGGAGTAACGCATCGCGCCCTTCTTCCCTCCCCCTTGTGGGGAGGGTAGCGCAGCTGGCCGACTTGCGGCCTAGCGGAGCTGGGGTGGGGGTAGGGCAGCGCGCGTTGCCCCCCACCCTTGATCCCTCCCCACGAGGGGGAGGGCGACGAACCGACTACGTCGTGCCCGCCGAACTACGCCGATCCAACCATCCCAAGGAGGGACAAATGGAAACTCGCAATTATCCGCTGCTGATCGCACCCGGCGCCCTTTTCGCCAAAGAGAAACGAAAGCAATCCTTTAGGGCCCTTACCTGACTGCAAGCGTCAGACGGGCTCGGAACATGAGTTTGAGATGCTCAACCGAGTCGTTGCCTGGTTCGATGCCCGCTACAGCCCCGTAGCGCTGGCCGCGGACACCCAGCCCCCGATGGGGGTGGGAAAATTCACCTTCTACTTCGCCAAGCAGTTCCGCGGCGCCTTCCTGCTCCGCCTGGTGCTGGTCGCCATCGGCTCGATCGCCGATGCGATGATGCCGATCTTCGTCGGCACCGTGGTCGGCCTGCTCGCCACTACCCCGCCGGGGCAGATGTTCGAGCTCCACTGGCAGACCTTCCTGCTGATGATCCTGGTCATCGCGGTGATCCGGCCGATCACCTTCCTGCTCGATACCGTGCTGCGCAACCACGCGATCGTGCCCAACCTCGTCGACCTCGTCCGCTGGCAGAGCCACTGGCACGTGATCCGGCAGAGCTGGACCTATTTCCAGAACGACTTTGCCGGCCGCATCGCCAACAAGATCATGCAGGCGGGGGACTCGGTCGAGACCACCATCAACATGACCATCGACGCGGTCTGGTACGCGGCGATCTTCGTGATCGTGGCGCTGACCGTGATGGCCGGGCTCGACTGGGTGCTGCTGGTGCCGATCGGCATCTGGCTGCTGCTCTACGGCATCCTGTTCACCATCGTCATGCCGCTCATCGCCAAGCACTCCGAGGATCTCTCGGAGGCGAAGTCGGTGATGACCGGCCGGATCGTCGACAGCTACACCAACATCCACACGCTGAAGACCTTCTCGACCGACGGGCACGAGGACGCCTACGTGGCGGATTCGGTGAACGACCATGCCGTGGAGTTCCGCAAGCTGATGCGGGTCTTCACCTACATGTGGTCGACCCTGTTCCTGCTGAATGCCGGGCTGGTGATCTCGATCTCGTGGCTGGCGCTCAGCAGCTGGAACAACGGCACCCTCAACGCCGCTGCGGTGGCCACCGCCATCCCGTTCGCGCTGCAGATCATGAACATGAGCGGCTGGATCCTCGACGTGGGCTCCAACGTGTTCCGGCAGATCGGCACGACGCGGGACTCGATGGAAACCATCGCCCAGCCCATCGCCATGCAGGACCCGCCGACCGCTCCGAAGCTCGTCGTCCGCGAGGGCGGCATCGAGTTCAGGGATGTCAGCTTCAACTACTGGCGCGGCAAGGAAGGCACCGTGATGGAGGGGTTCAACCTCGCCATCAGGCCGGGCGAGAAGGTGGGGCTGGTCGGCCGCTCCGGCGCCGGCAAGTCGACCATGGTCAACCTGCTGCTGCGCCTGTTCGACGTGGAATCCGGTTCGATCCGGATCGACGGACAAGACGTTCGCGAGGTGACGCAGGAGAGCGTGCGCGCCGCCATCGGCCTCGTCAGCCAGGACACTTCGCTGCTGCATCGCTCGGTGCGCGAGAACATCAAGTATGGCCGCCAGACGGCGACCGACGAGGAGATGATCTGCGCCGCCGAGCAGGCCAAGGTGGCCGACGTGATCGCCGGGCTGATGGACCCCAAGGGGCGCCGCGGCTACGACGCCCATGTCGGCGAGCGGGGCGTGAAGCTGTCGGGCGGCCAGCGGCAGCGCGTCGCCATCGCCCGCGTGCTGCTCAAGAACGCCCCGATCCTGATCCTCGACGAAGCCACCTCGGCGCTCGACTCCGAGGTGGAGGCGGCGATCCAGGACCAGCTGGTGTCGCTGATGCAGGGCAAGACGGTGATCGCCATCGCCCACCGCCTCTCGACCATCGCCGCCATGGACCGCCTGGTGGTGCTGGAAAAGGGCCAGATCGTCGAGGAGGGCACCCACGCCGAGCTCCTCGCCCGCGGCGGCCACTACGCCCAGTTGTGGGAACGGCAGTCTGGCGGCTTCCTCGACATGAAGGCCGAGGCGGAGCCGGCGGAATAATGCAGGGGGCGGGCCCACGGGCCCGCCCTTTTTGGTGGTCTGGTGCCGCGACCCGGATCCTCCACCGCGCAGCGGGGGAGGGGGACCGCCGGAGGCGGTGGCGGGGGCGGCACCGGCACGGCGGCTGCACGAATGGCCGCGACCCTGTTCGTTGACCAGCGTTGGTGAGCGCCCCCTCCACCATGCTTCGCATGGTCCCCCTCCCCCGTGGCTTCGCCACAGGGGAGGATCCCGGCGCCCTCGGTGACGCGCCCCCAACAATTCACATCCGCGTCGGAACAATCCCGGCTATCACTG